>DATCPD010000054.1:0-8263 GCA_036564325.1 Solirubrobacteraceae bacterium
GCTTGGCCGTGGCGGTGCTGGTCGACGTGGTGGCGTTCGTCGTCCCGGTGGGCGCGCTCGTGGTCGTCGGCACGCCCGCGTTCGTCGAGGTCGTCTTCGGGCCCCCGCCCCCGCTCGCGATCAGGATCACCGCCACGACCACGACCACGATCACCAGCACCCCTCCGACGAGCAGCACCGCTCCGCCGGTGCGTGAGCTCGGCCGCGACTCGAAGGGGGGCTCGCCGGGAGACATGCGGGGGGCGGCTGGGGTTGCGGCCGCGGCGGGAGCGCGGGCCGGTTCAGTTCGTGCCGCCTCGGAGCGTCGTGTCGCCTCGGCGGGAATCTCCGGGAGCGATCCGGTGGCCAGCGGGGCCAGCTCGGAGGCCACGACCCGCGCCCAGGCGCGCTCTGCCGGCGTCTCCGCGAGACGCTCGCGGGTGGCGTCGCTGACCTGCGGGGGGAGCTGTCCGAGCAGGTAATCGGTGATCAGCGCCCGGCGCTGGGGCCCGACGCCGGTCTGCGGTCCGAGGGCGTCGAGCGCAGACAGCGCGCGTTCACGGACGGCGGCGCGGTCGATCGACAGCAGCTGGGCGATGTCGTCATAGCTGCGGCCGCGTTGCAGGACGAGTTGGAGGACGGCCCGGTGATCGGCCGGCAAGCTGTCAAGAGAGGCCATCGACCCTCGTAGCGTAGAGAAGCCCGGCTGAGGATGACGCGCTGGCGGAAGCAATAAGGTGCCGGGCGCATGGACCTCCAGCTTCCATACCGGGCCGAGCACGGCCTGGACGGGCTGCTCGGCCTCGAGCTGCTCGAGCTGACCGATGAGCTCGCACGCGGCCGCCTCGCGGTCCGGGAGGAGCTCAAGCAACCGGCGGGGCTGGTGCACGGCGGGGTCTATGCGTGCGTGGCCGAGAGCCTCGCCTCGATCGCGACCGGCCTGGCCGTGCATAGGGAGGGCAAGCTGGCCATGGGGCTGTCCAACCAGACGAGCTTCCTCAGACCGATCACCGAGGGGACGCTTCACGCCGAGGCCAGGCGCAAGCACCGGGGCCGGAGCACCTGGGTGTGGGAGGTGGAGATCAGCGACGATCAGGGCCGGCTGTGCGTGCTCACGCGGATGACCGTCGCCGTCCGCGACATGGCGCCATCCTGACGAGCTGCGTTGCACGAGACCGCTGACGACCTACAGCGACTTCAGGCGCTACTCGATCGCAGCTACGCCGGCGCGGGTGCCCACCTGAGCCGCATCCACACCCCCGAGCGCCGGGTCGGCGCCGAGCAGCTGGCTGCGCGGCTGCAGGGGATGGCGTTGCTCGTGCTGGCGACGGTGACCGCCGACGGGCGGCCGGTGCTCGGCCCGGTCGACGGCATCTTCCTCCGCGGCGAGTTCTATTTTGGGTCCTCGCCGGACTCGGTGCGCTTTCGCCACATCGCCAAGCGCCCCCACGTCAGCGCCACGCACGTGCCGGGCGAGGAGTTCGCGGTCACCGTCCACGGCCGGGCCCGGACCATCGACCACAAGGCCCCGGAGGGCGCCGAGCTCCGCCGCACGCTGCTCGAGATCTACGTTCCCCGCTACGGGACCGAGTGGGAGGAGTTCCTCGACGGCGGTCCTGTGTACGCGCGGATCGAGGCCGACAAGATGTTCACCTTCCAGATGAGCTAGCGCCGCGTCCGAGAAACTCCTGCGCAAATTGCGCCAGCAGGGGATCCTGGGCCGAGCGCACGCGCAGCATCCGCGTCCACGCCAGCGCGGTCACGCCTCGGGTCCCCGGACGGGGCGTGAGAATCACGGCCTGTCCGGCGGCGGCGAGCGCGGGCGAGAACGAGCCGGCCACGTTATTGGCCAGCGCTTTGAGCGCCGCCGGGGGGTGGCCGGCGCCGTAGACCAGCACGACGTCTCCGACCTCGAGCGCCTGCAGCAGCTGATCGTTGTTGATCGGCCCGACGCCGTGGAGGACCGGCTCCGGAACGTGGGCGCCGCTGGTCGGGGGGTCGGAGTCGTAGGGCGCCCGGAGCTCTCCCGGCTGCAGATGTGCGTGGCCAAGGTCTCGGAACTTCAGTCCCACGGGCGGAGCGCCGCCCGCCACCCCGGCCGGATCGCGGCCGGCAAAGAAGCCTGACAGCAGCCCGATCAGGCCGATCGACAGCGCCAGCGACGCCACGAGAATCGCGACGCGCTCGGCTGCCGTGGTGGCGAACTTCACTTGACGGCGCGCACGCTGCGGCGCGCCGAGGCACGCCGCCGATTGCCGCCCCGCGGCGCTGTTGCGGCCACGGCGACGATCTCCTCGATCGCCCCGCGAAGCTCCTCGGCGAGGATCTCGACGTCGGACAGCGCGTCGAAGTCGGCGGTCAGGCCGAAGTTGAGCTGTCCGTTGTAGCTCATGATCGCGATACCGAGTGCCGTGTTCTCGGCCAGCGGCACCATCGGGTAGATCGCCTCCAGCTCGCGCCCGAGGACATACAGAGGGAACTGCGGTCCGGGGACGTTGGTCACGACGAGGTTGAACAGACGCTGGCGGGCCTGAAGCCGCGCGGCCTGAGCCATGATCGTGGGCGGCGCGAAGCCCGACAGGTGCGTCAGCACCTGCGCGCCCACGGCCTGACCGGAATCCTTGATCCCCTCCATCGCCGCGCGGATCGTCTGAAGCCGCTCCACGGGATCGGTGATCCCGACCGGCAGGGGCGCCCACATCGCCGCCACTCGATTGCCGAGCGCGCCCCGTTCGACGTCGGCTCGCACCGAAACGGGGACCATCGCCTTCAACTCGACGTCCTCGGTCGGCTCACCGTGCAGGCGCATGTAGCGGCCGAGCGCCCCGGCGACCACCGTGAGGACAACGTCGTTGACGGTTCCGCCGAGCGAGTCCTTGACGGCTTTGAACTCGGCCAGATCGCCGCGGACCCACGTGAAGCGGCGGTGCGGTCCGATGCGGACGTTGAACGGGCTCGACGGCGCCGCCGCCAGGCCGGCCCGCGTCATCGCCCCCAGGCCCGTGAGCGCCTCGCCGAGCCGTCCGGCCATCTGCCGGGGACCGCGCAGCGCGTGCCGAACACCGCGGATCACCTCGCCCGGGACCGTGGCGCGCTCGAGCAGCGCGTCGGCCAGCAGCTGGGTCGAGCTCGGCAGCGGCCGCGGCACCCACGCGCGATCGGGTGGCGCGACCGGCAGCGGCTCTGGCGAGGAGTCGAACAGGACGGTGGCGATGTCCACGCCCGAGACGCCGTCGACCAAGGCGTGGTGGGTCTTCGAGAGCAGGGCGAAGCGGTTGTCGGCCAGCCCCTCGACGAGCCACAGCTCCCACAGCGGGCGGTCGCGGTCCAGCGCCTGCGAGAACACCCGCCCGGCCAGCCGCCGCAGGTCATCGTCGGTGCCCGGCCGTGGCAGCGCGGTGTGGCGCACGTGGTAGGTGACCTTGAAGTGGGGGTCGTCGACCCACACCGGGCGGCCCTGCTCCAGTGGCACGAAGGCCAGTCGCTGGCGGTACCGGGGCACCAGATGAAGCCGGCCGAGGATCGCCTGGACAAGCTCGTCGTAGGCCGGAGCGCTGCCCTCGAATACGGCGCACGCGGCCACGTGCATATGGGCCGAGTCGCGCTCCAGATGCAGAAACGAGCTATCGAGGCCGGTCAGCCGGTCTGGATTGGCCACCGTCTCATTCTTGCAGGGGCGGCCAAAACGGGGCCGGTGCCCGTGTGATCGCACTCACACACGAACGCGCGTTCGGCTGCCACTCTCTCACGAGTCGTAAATCGACCTGCCGAGTCGCCCTGCCCGGTGCGGGAGCGAACGGAGGACCCACTGCCGGGTACTGAACCTTCACCCGGCCGGAGCGAGTCGACTGCGTTGCAGTCGTAGCGACCACGGAGCACGGACCGCTCAGCAGAAGTCCGCGTGGTCTCGCGAGCCCGACAGGTAACTCCGTAGGCGCCCGGTCGACGTTCAACAGGAGGTCCCCCATCGTGAGGACTCAATCGACGCTGCGCAGATTGCGCCCAGTGCATCTGGGTGCGGGCGTGGCCGTGCTTGCCATTCCAGCCTCGGCGGTAGCGCTCACCGCCGGGAACGCAGATGCCCTGAGCGCAATCCAGATCACGCTGAAGCCGGCAAACGTCGGCTTCGGGCACAACGTTTCGGTTTCCGGCAGCGCCACCGGCGCCGCCGCCGGAGCGCCGCTGCAGCTGCAGTTCGCTCCGGCCGGCGCCACAAGCTGGCGGGCGCTGAAGTCGACCACGGTTCGCCGCAACGGGCGTTTCCGTTTCGTCACGGCAGGCCGCCAGTCCGGGCTGCTGAGGGTCGTGCCCGCCAACGCCGCGGCGGCCCCGCGGCTGTCACCGCAGATTGCCGCTGCCGGCGGAGCACCCGTCGCCCCGAGCGCCGCCCACGCGGTGTCGGTCAGGGCGCACTTCTCGGTGCCGACGAGTACCCACCCGGTGGTCGGCGGTGGCCGTGCGTACGTGCGCGGCAGGCTGCTCCCGGCCCAGGCCGGCCGGCGCGTCCGGCTGCTCGCCAACACGGGCCGCGGCTGGAGGACGCTGGCCACCCGGCGAACCGGTCCGCGGGGCGGGTTCGTCCTGCCCGTGAGCGCTGGTGGCGCTGGTCAGCGCTCGCTGCGCGTGAGCTTTGCCGGTGACCGCCTCAACGCGGGCACTTCGGCCCACGCCGGGAACGTCACCGCGTTCCGTCAGAGCCTCGCCTCGTGGTACAACGACGGCGGCGCGACGGCGTGCGGCTTCCATGCCCAGTTCGGCGTGGCGAACAAGTCGCTGCCCTGCGGCACCAAGGTCACCTTCCGGCTCGGTGGACGCTCGGTGAACGCGGTCGTCGATGATCGCGGTCCGTACGTCGGCGGTCGTGAGTGGGACCTCAACCAGAACACCGCCGCCGCGCTCGGATTCGGGGGCGTCGGCATCATCTGGTCCTCGCGCTAGTGGCTGGGGACCGCGGGCCGGGCAACCCTCGCCGGGTTGTCTGGCCCGTGGCCTAGCCTCAGCCCGATGCACGGCCGTTGCGTCGCCCATCTCGACATGGACGCGTTCTATGTCTCGGTGGAGCTCCGCCGCCGGCCCGAGTTGCGCGGCCTGGCCGTGGTGGTCGCCGGCACCGGGCCCCGCGCGGTCGTCACCACCGCCTCCTACGAGGCGCGGCGCTTCGGTGTCGGCTCGGCGATGCCCGCCGCTCGGGCCCGGCGGCTGTGTCCCGACGCCGTCTTCCTGCCGCCTGACTTCTCCTACTACCGGGAGGCCTCGGCCGAGGTCATGGCGATCGTCCGCTCACACGTCGAGACGGTGGAGGTGATCGGGCTCGACGAGGCCTACCTCGAGCTCACCGGCCTGCCGGCCCCGCACGCGGCGATGCGACGCATCCGGGCGGAGATCGAGCAGGCCACCGGTCTGAGCGGCTCGGTCGGTGTCGGGCCGAGCAAGCTGGTGGCCAAGGTGGCCTCAGATGCCGAGAAGCCCCGCGGGTTCGTGGTGCTGACCCGTGAGCAGGCGCTGGCCCGGTTCGCGGATGCGTCGTGCGGGCTCGTGCCGGGCATCGGCCCCAAGACCGTGGAGCGGCTGCGGGCGCTGCGGATCACCACGCTGGGGGAGCTCGCTGCGGCCCCGGCGCAGGAATTGTCAGCGCGCTTCGGCCCTCGCGCAGCGGCCGAGCTGCAACGCCGGGCCAGGTTCGAGGACGACGCGCCGGTGACCCAGGAGCGGAAGGTGATCTCGGAGTCCCGCGAGACGACGTTCGACCACGACATCACCGACCTGAGCCAGCTCGAGCAGATCCTCGAGGGCTTGGTCGACCGCCTGTGCGCCGGTCTCGCCGAGCAGGGGCGCTGCGGTCGCACGGTCGGGATCAAGGTCCGGCTCGATGACTTCTCCACCCACACGCGCGCGCGGACGCTGCCCGCGCCGGTGACAGCGGTGGAGCGCGTCGGCCCGGTCGCAATCGATCTGCTCAGACGCTTCGCGCCGGGACGCCCGGTGCGGCTACTCGGCGTGCGCGTGGCCGGGCTCGAGCCGGTCGACCTGTCGGCCGCCGAGCAGCTGACGCTGACGGTGTGAGGCTCAGTACAGCGCCGAGGCCAGCCGGCGGCGGGCGTCACGGGCGAGCGGGTTCTCCACGCCGAGCTCGTCGAGGATCCCGACCACCACGCGGCGGATGTCGTCACGCGCCCCGTCGGACCCCGGCAGCGCCTGGAGCAGGAGGTCGAGCGCCAGCTCGTGCTCGCCGGCGTCGATGGCGGCGAACGCGGCGCTGAGATCCGGGAGCTCGGGGCGGCTGCCGTCGGCGGCAGCCCGCTCGAGCCCGATCCGGGCCACGAGACCATCGCCGGCGAAGCTGCCGGGCACGCGGCCGAGTAGCTGAAGCGCCTCGTCGATCTCGCCCCGTCCGTACAACAGGCGTGCCAGCGGGACGGCGGCGTCAGCGCGAGTGGGCTCGAGCGCCACCGCCTCACGCAGCGACACCTCGTCGCCCTTTGCCACCAGCGCATCGGCCTCGGAGGGCACGAGCGAGTCCAGGAACCGTTCGATCGCGGCCGGAGGCTGCGCGCCCACGAACTCGGCGGCCACCTCGCCATTTCGGAACGCCTTGACCGCCGGAATGCTCTGGATCCTGTAGGTCCGCGACAGCTCCTGGTTGGCATCGACGTCGACCTTCACCAGCTCGAGCTTGCCCGTTCTCGCCGCCGCTCCACGCTCGAGCACCGGCCCGATCTGGCGGCACGGCCCACACCACTCAGCCCAGAAATCCACCACGACCGGGAGCGCGTGGGAGCGCTCGATCACCGCCGATTGGAAGTTGTTCTCGGAGACATCCATACCCTGATGGTAGAAAACCCCTGTGAGCGACCGATTGATCGAGCGAGATGGCGTGTCGCTGTCGGTTTCGGACGAGGGCTCGGACACGGGGGAGGGGACCCCGGTCGTGCTGCTCCATGGCCTCACCGCGACCCGCCGCTACGTCGTGATGGGCTCGCGCTCGCTCGAGCGATCCGGACACCGGGTGATCGGCTACGACGCCCGTGGCCACGGGCGCTCGGCGCCCGCCCGCACGCCGCAGGCCTACGGCTACGAACAGCTGGATCTCGACCTGGAGGCGGTGCTGGACGGGCTCGGCGTCGAGCGGGCCGTCCTGGCCGGGGCGTCGATGGGCGCCCACACGCTGCTGGCCTTTGCGCTTCGCCGACCCGAGCGCGTCGCCGGATTGGTGGTCATAACGCCGGCGTTCGAGCCCGGGGACGAGGCATCGCCGGAGAGGCTGAGCCGCTGGGATGCGCTCTCGGCCGGGCTGCGGAGCGGGGGCGTGGAGGGCTTCCTGGCCGCCTACGGCGTTCCGGCCGTGTCGCCGGCACTGCAGGAGACGGTGCAGAAGGTGATCCGTCAACGACTGGCGCTGCACGAGCACCCTGAGGCTGTCGCCGATGCCCTGCGCGCGGTTCCGCGCTCACGTCCGTTCGCACGCCTCGAGCAGCTGCAGGCGATCCACGCCCGGACGATCGTGGTGGCGAGCAATGACGAAGCCGATCCCGAGCATCCCCAGGCGGTGGGGGAGGCCTACGCCGAGATGATCCCAGGCGCCCGGCTGGTCACCGACGAGCCTGGGAAATCGCCGATCGCGTGGCAGGGGAGTCAGCTGTCGGCGTTGATCGCCGACGTCGCGGGGGATGAGGGGGACCAGTGAGCGCGGGGTATTCCGGCACGCCGCTGGTCCGCAAGCTGGGGATAAAGCCGCAGGCGCGGCTCGGTCTGATCAGCGCTCCCGAAGACTTTCTGGTGCTCCTCGGCGAGCTTCCAGAAGACGTGTCGGTGCGTTCCCGGGCGCGCGGACCGCTCGACGTGATCGTGGCGTTCTTCCTGGATAGGTCCGAGCTGGTGCGGCGCCTGCCGGCGCTGAAGGCAGCCCTCGATCAGGCCGGAGGGCTGTGGATCGCCTGGCCAAAGCGTGCATCCGGCGTGGCCACGGACGTGACCGAGAACGTGGTGCGGGAGCTCGGGCTGGCCGCCGGCCTGGTTGACAACAAGATCTGCGCGATCGACGAGACCTGGTCCGGTCTGCGGCTCGTGTACCGGCTCCGCGACCGGACTAGTTGATCTGCACCCGTGTGCCGATGGGGATCCGCACGGCCAGCCAGGTGATGTGAGCGGTGACGAGCCGGATGCAGCCGTGGGACTCGGCCTGCCCGATCGTGCCGCCGAGGCTGTCGCGGCCGTGAATTGCGATCTGTCCAGGCCCGCCATCGAATTCCTGCAGCACGTTCGAGCGTGCGCTGAGCGCCAGGGC
>DATCPD010000081.1:0-6298 GCA_036564325.1 Solirubrobacteraceae bacterium
GACCAAGGGGGGTCCAGACAATATGCGGGTCAGACCCCGGTCCGGTCTTCGACCCTAACGCGAACCGTCGCCCGCGCCGGGCAGACCCCATTTCAACACCGGGACAATATGGATTGAGCGTCCGTCCGGTCTGGGGTGTAGAAGGGGCCGGTTCCCCCACGCTGTTGGTGGGGTGACGTTCTTGCCGCGCGGCGGCTACCGCGCGGCGGCCCACAACCGCATAGGAGGAACCAGCCATGGCGAAGGCTAAGAGTCTCGTCGGCTTGGACGTGCACGCGACGAAGATCGTCGCGGCGGTACTCGATGGCGATACGGGAGAGCTGCAGACGTTTGTGATGGGCGGCGATCCCGCGGCGGCGGCGGGTTTCTGTGCCGGGTTGCCGCGGCCGGTGCGGGCTGCGTATGAGGCCGGTCCGACGGGCTACGGGCTCGCGCGCGAGCTCGCGCGGCGAGGCGTGGAGTGTGTGGTCGCGGCGCCGAGCAAGATCCCGCGGGCGAGCGGGGACAGGGTCAAGACCGATCGCCGGGACACTGAGCATCTGGTGCGGCTGCTGTTGGCCGGCAAGCTGCACGCGGTCAGGTCTTCGCCCCCGGTGGTGCGGGAGGAGTGGAGAAACGCGGCGGGTAGAGAAACTGGCCGATGCCGTCGAGTCCCTCGCCCGGGTCGCGCAGCGCAAAGCGCTTGAGCTCGAAGTTGACGCTGAAGCGCGGACCGAGCAGCACGTGGTTGTGGCGGATCAGGGTGTAGAAGCGGTCCAGGGGGCGCGGGGGTGGACCACCGACCCGGATGCCTCGGAAGTCGTACACGCCGCCGTGACACGGGCACACGAACGACGAGGCCGCAGCGACGAAGCGAACAGGACAGCCGACGTGCGCGCAGCGCGAGGAGATGGCAACGACCTCGTCGTATTGGTCTTTGACCGGCCCGTCGATCCCGGGATCGTGCTTGCGGACGAAGGCAGTCGATTTGCCGGCTTCTCCCACGCCCGGCTCGATCGTGACCGTCACCGGGGTGTAGGTGGAGACGCTGAAACCGTCCAGCGGGCCGACATCCTGCCAGGCGACGCTGGTCCGGGCGAATACGGGCCCGAGCGCGAAGCCCAGCGCCGGCAGCGTGAACGCCGCGGCGGCGATCGCGCCGGCGGTGTGCACGCTCGCGGTCATGAACCGGCGCCGGGAGACCGTCTCGCCTTCGAACGCACCCGGGATCCCCCGGTCCTCGGTGTATTTGGACCTGTGTCGAGACGGGGGCTCGGGTGGTTGCGCGTCGGCACTCGTCTGCTACGCACAATAATACTACGCCTGTTAGTTGATCGGTCGTCCGCCGCGTATGGCCGAGATCGAGGTCCTTGCTGTCGAGCCGATCGCTCATGCCAGTCGCATGGCGAGCAGGCCGGCGGCCAGCAGCGTGATGGCGATGGACATCGCCCGGAGTGCGCCATCGAGCGGGGACAGCAGCACCGAGCGTGACAACCTGATCGACGTCCCGTCCGTAAGCCGCTGCTCGCCCGTCACAGATGCCGTCCTTCGGCGCAGCAGGCGCGAGGCCGTGCTCAGGCGTCGTTGCAGAACGCTGAAGCCGACGCACGCCGCCGCGACGAGCAGGCCGGGCACCGAGACGCGCAGGGCGTTCACCCAATACCCGGTGACAGCCGGGAACGCCCCCCAAGCGAGGGCGAACCACGCATCGCTGTGAAAGCGGCCACCGAGCAGCTCCAGGTTGTACGAGAGGCAGATCGCCGCGCCGAACAACACGAGGGGCGCCAGCGTGATCGACACCGTGACGATCCCCGCGACACCGATGCCGACCGCTCCGAGGAGCGCAGCGCCTCCGATGACCGCGAGCGTGGGACTCGAGAGGCCAGTCCGCAGCGGCCGATCGTGGAGCTCGTCGAACGCGTGTGCTCCGACTCCCACGGCGAGGAAGAAGGCGATCAGCGCCGCCACCACGCGGTCACCGTGAACTCTGGGGGCGGCCACCGCGCCGAGCACGACGTAACTCAAATGCCAGGCTGTGTACGGCGGGTGCAGCAGCGTGATCAGATCGCTCGCGACGCCCCCGCTGCGAGCGTAGAACGCCGGGCGCTCAAGGGGCGGCGTCGAGATCCGGTTTCACCCCCCACATGACCACGCCCCCGCCGAGGCTCATCGGTCGCGCGGTGACCGGGTCGATGCCGGCATCACGCCACAGCCCCACCACGGCCTCGAGCGGATAACGCTGGTAGAAGCCGGCGATGCTCGGGCCGAGGAAGCGACCGACCTCGTACCAGTCACGGGAGACGAGCCGGCCGAGAGCAGGCAGGCCGACCCATGTGTAGAGGCGCCACGCCAGGCGGGTCACGAGCCGCGAGGGAACCGCGAACTCGAGCGAGGCGATGCGACCGCCGGGCTTGAGGACGCGGGTGAGCTCGCGCAGCGTCGCCGCCGGATCATCGACGTACCGGAGTAGGTAGGTGAAGGTGACAGCGTCGAACTCCCCGTCGGCGAACGGGAGGGATTCGGCCTCGCCGCGCACGATCGAGACACGGTCTCGAAGCATCGCGTCGTCCTCGATGCGGCGGCGCGCCCCCTCGAGCATCGGGGCGCTTTGGTCGAGCGCCACCACGGAGCACCCGCTGCTGCGAACGAGCGCCGCCGCGACCATCCCGGTTCCCGTCGCCACGTCGAGCACCCGGTCCTGGGCCGAGGGGCGGAGTTCCCGGACCATCCTCCGTCGCCAGCGGGGATCCTGTCCGAAGCTGAACAGCGCCGCGATCAGGTCGTAGTGGCGAGGCAGTCCTGCGAACAGGTCCAGCGCATGCCGCTTTCGGCCAGACGGTACGGGGGGCGGAGGTGCAGGTTGCATGCAGCCTATTGTGGGCGCGGCTTCTCGTCCTCGACGAGGGTCGCCGGGGCCCGGTGCTGACTGGCGTCGTCGACGCCCCCGATCGAGTGTTTGAACTCCCTGAGCCCCTCGCCCAGGGCCCGGCCTGCACCCGGTGTCCGCTTGGGGCCGAGGAACAAGAGCGCGATGATGGGGATCAGGATCAGGTGAGAGGGCTGCAGCATTCCGGTGAACATAGTCGGTCTCCGATGGTTGTGAGCGATCAGCGGTGGATCTGGCGATGGGCGGCGTCGGCCTCCCTGGCCAACTGCATCACCGTCCTGAAGAACCTCGCCGACTGACCCTCGAACAACCTGTCCGCGGTGAAGCTCTTGATCGTGGCCACGGCACCCGAGTGCGCGTCGAGGACAGGCCGCACGACCGAGCAGGCAGGCAGGTCCGTGCGGAGAAACCGGGACGGCTCGGGCAGAATCAGGTTGGTCTGGGTGGCCTCGCCGCCGTGTGCGTTGAGGTCGTGGAACGTCACTCCGCTCACGGGGTCGATCACACCGGCCAGTGGTTGGGCCACGGCATTGCCGGCCTTGTCGTGCCACGACGAGAAGTGGTTGGTCTCGACGCCACCGATGCTCACCACGATCAGCAGCACCTCCAGACTCGACGCCTTGAGCGCCATCGTGCTGTAGAGGCTCGAGCCGCCCTGCTCGATGTAGGCGAAATGGAACCCGGCGGTATTGGCGATCGCCTGCATGCGGCGGGCGTTGCGCTCGACGGGGGGATTCGGCTGCTGGGTGCCGGGCGGCGTGTCGGCGTCGCTCAGCGGGATGGCCGGCTGGTTGCGGATCGTGACCGCCTGCGGGAACGAGACTCTGAAGTCCGGATTGGACCTGCTCCGGTAGCGCGTGTACCAGCTCGTGTCGGCGACCTCGCCGGCCAGCGCCTCGGGGCGGCGGGTCAGGCAACGCAGCGAGCGGCCGGCGTCCTGCAGGCGATGCAGCAGGCAGCCCCCGACGTAACCGGTCGCGCCGGTGAGGAGGATCGTTTCGTCTGAAGCTGGCATCGCGGTGGGGGGCACCGCCTGATCGTCCCCTGTCAGATACTACTACGCTGCGTCGTAGAAATTGTCCGAGCGCTGCTTGGTGCGTCAGTCGGCGCTCGCCGCCGCCCGCGCCCGTACCCTGCGCCGGTAGGCCGCGGTGAGGATTGTCAGCACCGTCGGGATCGCGGCAAGGACCACGACGCACGGCTGACGCGACAGGAACGGGGGGGCGAGCGTGGCGGATCCACTGGCGAGGTGCCCGGCCAACAGGGTCACCGCGATCAACAACGTGAGGACCGATCCGACCGCAAGGCAGAGAAGCGCTGGAAACCGCCAGCTCGGGGGCTCGCCGAGCAGGAAGTCGACGCGCGCGGGATCGATTCCGCCCGAGTCAACCCGGGCCGGGGCGTCGGAGAAGCTGAGCATCGCGCTGGCCAGGCCGGACCGGTTTGCGGGCGCGGCGTTGACCGCGCTCTCGTCTGCGCTCAGCTCGGCCAGCGCCGCCCGCCGTTCGATGAGATCTCCCAATGCGGGCAGAAAGAACAGCGCCCGCGCGAGCACGCGGCCGGCAGCGAGCCTGAGTGGATCGCGGCGCCGGGCATGGTGGCGTTCGTGTGCCAATACGGCTCCGAGGCCGACATCGTCGAGGATCGACAGCGCCCCGGTCGAGAGGTAGACCTGTGGTCGGAGCAGGCCCGCGCAAAACGCCCGCGGCTCAGAGTCGGCGATTACCAGAGCATCGCCCAGAGACTGTGGATCCTGGAGAGCAAGCCCTCGAAGAAAGCGTCTGGAGGCTGCGAGCTCCCGCGCGGCGCCGCCCAGGGCCAGCACAGTGACGACCAATCCCAGCACGGCCAGGACCACGAGCACGATGGCGTCGATGTTCGCCGTCGGATAGCTGAGCTTCTGGCCGAGGATCGAGATCTGATGTGATGCCGCGTGCGCCGTGACCCGCCAGGACTCAAGCAGCCGGACGATGACGAAGATCGCCGAGGCCAGGCCGAGTCCTCCGAGCAGGAGGCTGGCGAGCGAGACTCGCGTCGCGGCGATCGCGGCGGGCGTGGCGTGACCGCGGCCAGACCCGGGATGAGTCCTCGCAGACGCGATGCTGTCCTGCTGCCTGAGGGTCGACGTGGCCATCTCCTACCGAGAATCGTAGACCACCGGTGCCCGCGGCCCTCCAGCCACATCGCCGAGCCGAGCCTTCTCTCGGCGTCGCCCACGGGACCGAAGCACCTGGGCGCCGCTGCCGTCCAGCCTTCGATTGCTACACTTTGTCGTAGATGCCCGCGAAGCGAACCCGCAAGACGTCAGCCGCCGATGAGGTCCCGCCGCAGCTGCACGAGCTCGAGGCCGAGGTCATGGAGGAGCTCTGGACTTCCGGAGAGGCTCCTGTGCGTGATGTGATGGAGGCGCTCAACTCACGCACGAGCAAGAAGCGTGCGTACACGACGTACATGACGATCATGGCGAGGCTCCACAAGAAGGGCGCGCTGGTGCGACGTCGCGAGGGCAAGACCGACTTCTACGCGCCGGTCCACGACCGCCAGCGGTACATGACCCTGCGGGCCCAGTCGGAGGTAGAGAACCTCGTCTCCCAGTATGGGGACGTCGCCCTCAGCCACTTCGCTCAGCAGATGGCCGAACTGGATCCGGCCCGCCGCCGCGCGCTTCAACGCCTGGCCCGCAAGGCCTGAGCGAGCAAGCTCTGAACCCGGTGGCCCCGGCTGGCCGCCGCCCCCGTCGTTCGGTCCCTTGAGCGATCGCGGCTCTCGCATTACGACGAACCGTAGTAGGACTGAGCCTAGATCTGCTACGCTGCGTCGTAGGTGCCCTTGAGCCCTACGAGCCCGGCTCGGAGCAAGGACACCGTTTGTCCTGCACCGATCGGAGAACTCTGAAATGAGACGCATCTGCACCTTCGTCCCGGCCCTCGCACTCACCGGCGCGCTTGCGCTCGGGACAACCGCAAGCGCCAATCCACGGAAGGCGGGCCAGCGGGCATGCCCCACGTTCGTCGGGTGCCGCGGCGAGCCCGAACCAGGTCATCGTGTGGAACCGAATCCTACGGAGCGCGCCCCGCGCCAGCGGCCGCGGCTGTCCTCCTGTACCGCGGCATCTCACTCTCGGTGCCCCTTGCGCTCGGCGGCGTCGCCTGGGCGGTCCGGCCGGCCCGCCCGATGGTCCGCAGCGAGGAGTCAGCCACGCGGCTCAGCTCCGAGCCCTACTACGCAGAATCGTAGCTAGACGAACATCCGGGAAGGTTTCCGTCCGGGCGACGTCGTACGGAGTAACGGACTATCTACGACCGCCTGTCGTTGATAGCTCGCGACCACTCATATCGACACTGGAGTCAGCGAAATGAAGAAGTCCGCGCTACTTGCGTTCGCGCCCGTCGCAACCGCGGTGGTGATCGCCGGCTGCGGCGGTTCCGGCGG
>DATCPD010000106.1:0-47018 GCA_036564325.1 Solirubrobacteraceae bacterium
GCTCGAGAAAGCGCCCAAATCGCCGCCGTGGTCGAGGTTGCGCTCCGGCAGCACGGAAACCTCACTCGCCGACAGCTCCTCAATGCCGGTTTTAATGATGACGGGATCCGGTACTGGGTCAGAAGGGGCTGGCTGTACCGCGTGTACCGAAGCGTCTACGCCGTCGGCCGCCCACCCCAGACCGCGCTCGAACGAGCCTCCGCCGCCGTTCTGGCCTGCGGCCCCACCGCCGCGCTTTCCCACCTCCCCGCCCTCGCCCTCTGGGGTCTTGCTGGCTGGCCAGCCAGCGTGGAGGAGGTGGTGGTGAGCGAGGATCGGAGGCCAAGCGGGATCCGCGCCCACCGGGTCAGCACGCTGCTCCCCCGCGACGTCCGCCGCCGGCACGGCATCCGCATCACCAGCCCGGCCCGCACCATGCTCGACTGCACGCCGAGCCTCACCGACCGACGTCTGACCAGAGTGGTCAACGAGGCGAAAAGAACCAAGCTTCTGAAGCCGCACCACCTCACGGACCTCCTCATTCGCTGCCCCACCCATCCCGGCGCGCCGAAGCTACGCCGGTTCGCGGAGTCCGAAGCCACCGGCCCGACCCGTTCCGAGCTCGAGGACCTCTTCCTTGCCCTCTGCGAGGAACACAAGCTTCCGCGCCCGAAGGTCAACACCCAGGTCAACGGCTACGAGGTCGACTTCTACTTCGAGGCCGAGAAGCTGATCGTCGAGGTCGACGGGTGGGATTTCCATCGCAGCCGCGACGCGTTCGAGCGCGACCGGAGCCGCGACTCTGATGCGTCAGAGGCGGGCATCGAGACCATCCGTATCACCTACCACCGCATCAGCCAGCGCCCGGAACGCGAGGCGGTCCGACTGCACAAGGTTCTGACGCGGCGGCAGCTTACCCTCGCGTCTGAGCGGGCGCGGCGTTCTGCGCCTCGCCCTTGACGCCGTGCTTCCACGGCGAGTCCGGGCGGTCCTGCAGCACGCCGTCGAGCTCGATGTCCACCCGCTCGTTGAAGAAGCACAGTAGACCGCCGACCCGGAGGGCGTCGGGCAGCGGGTCGGCGTAGTACCACACCAGATCCTTGCCGAGCTCGCCGCTGGAGAGCGCGACCGAGTAGTAGCCGGCATGACCCTTGTACGGGCAGTGGGTGACCGTGTCGCTCTCTTGCAGCGAGCCCTGCACGTCCTCGCGCGGGAGATACCAGCGCGGCGGCAGGTTGGACTCGAACAGCGCCACCGCGTTGTCGGTCTCCGCCAGCAGCTCGCCGTCGAGCAGGACCCGGATGTGCCGGTGGGTCGGGAGGGTGTCGATCCGGTGGTAGGGATCGCGCGGGTGCCCGAAGATCTCCTCGTCCTCCTCGAGCCACCGGTCCATGCGGTTGAAGTAGAACGCGATCAGGTCCGTGATCGGGGGCGCGCCCTCCACCGGCTCGGGGTAGTACCGGGCGCCCGCGTCGACGACGTGATCGCCGACCCGGATCGTGTAGTAGGACGCGTCACCCTTCTTCGGGCAGTGGGTGTGGCGATCGCTGGGCTCGAGGAACTCCGCGCGAACGTCGTCGGGCGGGAAGTAGTAGATCGGCTGCTGGCCGGACTCCTGCAGGATCATCGCGCGGGAGCTGTCGGCGATCGTCTCGCCGCCCGCGACGACGCGGATCCGCTTGGGCGTCGGCTCCAGGTAGACCGCCCAGCCCGGGGGCGGAGGCTCGAAGTTGAACGTGCCCACAGGCTTCCGGCTCAGCGGACCGGTACCGGTCATCAGGCCATCCCCGGGAAGGTTAGCGAGGCCGATTCAGCTGCCCGCGACGACGATCCCCAGCCACACGATGGCCAGCGAGACGATGAGGATCGCCGCGTCGAGAACGTGCAGCTCGGGCCGGCGCATGTGAGCGCCGATCAGGAGCCCGACGACCACGACCAGCCCCAGCTTGACCTGCAGCGTCGAATCTCCCCACCGATGCAGGTGACTGGCCATCGCCGCACCCGTGAGCACGAGGACACCGACCGCAACGAGCGTCCCGATGCCGTACCGTCGCGCTGCCTCGCGCAGCGGGCCACGATCCTCCGCGCCCCGCAGCACGGGCACGACCACGGCGCCCAGCATCAGCTGACCGCCGACGAAGAAGGCCATCGCCAGCAGGTGCAGCCATAGCACCCCGTTCCAGAAGGTCATAGCGGGCGATCCTGCCAGACTGCCCGCGGTCATGAACTTCGCCCGCGATGTCGTCGAGCAGGCTCCCCCGGAGCAGCGCGCGCTCGTGGAGCTGACCCGCGCGGGCGGCCGCCGGGAGTGGTCCTTCGGCGAGGTCGCGCAGCGGAGCGCGGCGCTTTCCGGCGCGCTCCTCGCCGCGGGCGTCGGGCGTGGAGACGTGGTCATGACCGTGATCGGGAACCGGCCCGAGTGGGTGCTGACGATGGTCGCGTGCTTTCGCATCGGCGCCGTCGCGCTGCCCTGCAACGAGCAGCTGCGGGCCAAGGATCTGCGCCAGCGGCTCGAGGCCGCAGAGCCAAAGCTGATCGTGGCCGATGAACGGAACGCAGCCGAGCTCGACGCCGCGGCGCCCGACTGCCCAGTGCTGACGATCCCCGACGAGTCGCTGTATGCGGCTGCCGCTGCCCCCGCCGTGGAGCTCGAGGCCGAGGACCCGTGCCTGATCACCTTCACCAGCGGGACGACCGGCGAGGCCAAGGGGATCGTGCACGGTCAGAGATACCTCCCCGGACAGCGCTTCCAGGCCGAGCACTGGCTGGACGCGCGAGCGGGAGAGCTGGTGTGGTGCACAGCCGCCAGCGGCTGGTCGAAGTCCGCCCGCAACGTGTTCATCGCTCCGTGGATCCGCGGGGCAGCAGCCCTGCTTCACGACGCCCGCTTTGACCCCTTCCAGCGACTGGAGATACTGGCCGACGAGCGGGTCAACGTGCTCTGTATGGCGCCGACTGAATACCGCGTGATCGCCAAGCGGGCCGAGCTGTTGCCGCTGCCGGCGCTGCGCGGTCTCGTCGCGGCCGGCGAGGCGCTGAATCCGGAGGTCCTGCGAGCGTTCAAGGACACCACGGGTCTCGAGATCCGCGACGGCTACGGCCAGACCGAGACCGGTCAGCTCACCGGGGCGCCGCTCGGCGAACCGGTCCGGCCCGGGTCGATGGGACGCCCGCTGCCGGGAGTGAAGCTGGTGGTCGATGACGGTGAGCTCGTCCTCAGCGAGCCCGCCAGCGACCCGACGTTTTTCGTGGGATACCTGGACGGAGAGACCGCGCCCACAGGGACGCCGTGGCGAACCGGGGATCGCGTACGGCAGGACGAGGACGGCTTCCTGTTCTTCGAGGGGCGTACCGACGACGTGATCATCTCGGCCGGCTACCGGATCGGCCCGTTCGAGGTCGAGTCAGCGCTGGTCTCCCACGCCGCCGTCGCGGAGGCAGCGGTGGTGGCGGCGCCGGACGACGAGCGGGGAGCCGTGGTCCGGGCGGTGGTGGTGCTGCGCGACGGGCAGCGCGCGAGCGCTGAGCTCGCGACCGAGCTTCAGGAGCACGTCAAGCGCGAGACCGCCCCGTACAAGTATCCGCGCATCGTCGATTTCGCCAGCGAGCTCCCGAAGACCGTCAGCGGCAAGGTTCGCCGAGCCGACCTGCGCCCGCCCCCTCGCTAGGCTGAGGGCAATGAGCGAGCAGCGGCCTCTCGTCGGAATCTGCACCGTGCTGGAGCGGGCCCGCTGGGGTGCGTGGGACCAGGAGGCCGCGCTGCTGGCCTACAGCTACCTGAGAGCGACCCAAGCCGCCGGTGCGCTGGGGCTGATGATCCCGCCGGATCCGTATCTCGTCGATCACCCCGACGACGTGCTCGAGCGCCTCGATGGCCTGATTCTGGCCGGCGGGGCGGACATCGATCCATCGGCCTACGAAGCGCAGCAGCACGTCGAGACCAGGGGGACGGTCCCCGCGCGCGACCGCGTCGAGCTCGCGCTGGCCCGGCGGGCCGTGGACATCGACCTGCCCGTGCTGGGCATCTGCCGCGGCATGCAACTGATCAACGTCGCCTTCGGCGGCACATTGCATCAGCACCTACCTGACATCGTCGGCAATAACGAGCACCGCCGGCGGCCCGGCAGCTTCGAGGGTTCAGACCACGAGGTTCGCCTGGAGCCCGGCTCGCTCGCCGCCCAGGCGGCGGGCGAGGAAGTGCACAACACCAAGTCCCACCACCACCAGGGCGTCGACGCGGTCGGGGATGGGCTGGTGGTCACGGGGATCTCGATGCTCGACGACCTTCCCGAGGCGATCGAGGCACCCGGCCACCGGTTCGTGCTGGGCGTCCAATGGCATCCGGAGGCGGATGAGCAGAGCCGGGTGATCGGTTCGCTGGTCGATCACGCGCGGGAATACCGCAGCGCCCGCGCTTCGGCCGTCGCCTGACCGATCAGGGCAGCACTCTCGGCACCTCGTAGCCGGCGGCCCGGACCTCCCGCGTCACCTCATCGGCGTGTGGCGCGCTGCGCGTCTCGAGCACCAGCTGCACAGCACTCTCCCGCACGTGCAGGTCGACTCCCTCGCGGATGTGCTGGACGTCGAGCAGGTTGGCGCCGCGGCCGGCCAGCAGCGCCAGCAGCTCGGCGAGGGCGCCGGGGCGGTCAGGCAACCGGGCGAGCAGCACGAGCCGGCGGCCGGCCTGGGTCTCATGACGCCGGGCGACGTGCGCCAGCAGCCCGGCGTCGACGTTCCCCCCGGACAGGATCACCGCGGTGACCCCGGCGGCCGGAGCGGGCAACGCGGCCTCGAGCAGCGCCGCCACCCCGACTGCGCCGGCTCCCTCGACGACGAGCTTTGCCCGCTCGAGCAGGAACACCATCGCCTCCGCGACCCCGTCCTCGGGCACCACGACGACGTCGTCGACCCAGCGGGTGATCAGCGCCAGCGTCAGGGCGCCGGGGCGCTTGACCGCGATCCCGTCGGCGATCGTCCTCGCCGATGGCACCGCAACCGGTGAGCCGGCCCGCACCGACCCGGGGAACGGCGCGCAGCTGTCGACCTGGACGCCGATCACCTCGACCTCGGGCCGCTGCGACTTGATCGCTATCGCCACGCCGCTGAGCAGTCCCCCGCCGCCGAGCGGGACGAGCACCCTGACCAGATCTGGGACCTGCTCGAGCAGCTCCAGCCCGAGTGTGCCCTGACCGGCTATCACCTCGGGGTCGTCGAACGGATGGACGAACACGAGATCGCAGCTCGCGGCCCGCTCTCTCGCTGCCGCCAGCGACTCGTCCACGGTGTCGCCGACGAGGCGCACCATCGCGCCGAGGGCGGTTGCCGCCTCCAGCTTGCTGATCGACGCGCCCCTCGGCATGAATACCTCGCAGCGCAGTCCGCGCGTGCGAGCCGCGTAGGCCACCGCCTGGGCATGGTTGCCCGCGCTCGCGGTGACGACTCCGGGCACGTCCTGGAGCGAGCCGATCTTGGCCAGCGCGCCTCGTAGCTTGAACGAGCCGGTGCGCTGGAGGTTCTCCGCTTTGAGCACGACCGTCGTGCCCGCTAGCTCGCTCAGGGTCCGCGAGCTGAGCGTCGGGGTCCGTCGCACGACTCCGGCCCCCGCAACGGCGGCGAGACGGATCCGCTCGAGCGAGATGCTCAGCTCACTCTCCCAGGGCAATCACCGCGTCGATTTCGACCTTCGCCCCGAGCGGGAGGGCAGCCACGCCGATGGCGACGCGCGCCGGCGGGCTGGACTCGAAGAACGAGCCATAGACGTCGTTGACCTCGGCGAACGCACCGATGTCCGTGAGGTACAGGGTCATCCGAACGGCGTTGCCGAGCGTCGTCCCGGCCGCGTCGCACACCGCGGCGAGGTTCTCGAGGCAGCGCCCCGCCTGCTCGCCGGCCGTGGCCCCTGCGAGCTCGCCGGTCTTCGGATCCAACCCAACCTGGCCAGAGCAGAACAGGAGGTTGCCCGCGCGGATGCCGTGGACGTAGGGACCGATCGCCTTGGGGGCGTTCGGGGCGGTGACCGGTTCACGGTTGGCTGACAATTGAGCTCCTCCTGTTCGGGCGTTGATGCAAGGGTATTGGCCAGGTCGCACCGGGGTAGGCTGATCTCAGTGCCCAATCGTCTCGCCGGCGAGACCTCGCCGTATCTCCTGCAGCACAAGGACAATCCCGTGGATTGGAATCCATGGGACGGGGAGGCGCTACAGCGAGCCAGGCACGACGACCGCCCGCTGCTCGTGTCGATCGGATACTCGGCCTGCCACTGGTGCCACGTGATGGAGCGGGAGTCGTTCGAGGACCCGGAGATCGCAAGGTTGATGAACCAGCACTTCGTCTGCATCAAGGTCGACCGGGAGGAGCGTCCGGACATTGATGCGCTGTGCATGGAGGCCTGCCAGGCGATGACCGGTCATGGCGGCTGGCCGCTGAACGCGTTCCTCACCCCGGAGCAGGCGCCGTTCTACATCGGCACGTACTTCCCCCCGGAGCAGCGCCAGGGCCTGCCAAGCTGGCGCATGGTGTTGCTCGCCGTCGCGGACGCCTGGGAGAAGCGGCGCGAGGAGATCCGCGAGCAGGGAGCCCGGGTCGCGCAGTCGCTCGGCGCCACGGCGCGCATCAACCCCTCAGATGAGCCGATCCGCCAAGAGCTGCTCACCGAAGCGCTCGGCTCGCTGCGCGGGAGCTACGACCATGAGAACGGCGGCTGGGGCGGGGCGCCGAAGTTCCCGCAGAGCTCGACCATCGAACTGCTGATGGCCCGCGGCGAGCATGATCTCCCGCTCGATGCCCTGGGGGCGATGGCGCGCGGCGGAATCTACGACCAGGTCGGCGGAGGCTTCTCCCGCTACGCCGTCGACGCCACCTGGACGGTGCCGCACTTCGAGAAGATGCTCTACGACAACGCGCTGCTCGCCCGGGCGTACCTGCACGGCTGGCAGGTCTCCGGGGAGGAGCGTCTACGGGAGGTCTGCTGCGAGACGCTCGACTGGGCTCTCCGAGAGATGCGGGGCCCGGAGGGTGGTTTCTGCTCGGCCCTCGATGCCGACTCCGAGGGCGTCGAGGGGAAGTTCTACGTGTGGAGTCTCGACGAGCTGCGCCGGGTCCTGGGCGACGAGCTGTTCCCGGACGCCGTGGCGTTCTTCGGCGCCACCGAACGAGGCAACTTCGAGCGTGGGTTGAACGTGCTCGAAGGTCGAGGCGAGCGACCGGACCGGCTCGAGGAGATCCGCCGGAAGCTGCTCGAGGCGCGCTCGGACCGCGTGCGTCCGGGATTGGACGACAAGCGCCTGACTTCCTGGAACGCGTTGATGATCAGCGCACTCGCCGAGGCCGGCGCGGTGCTCGAGCGCGAGGACTACCGGCAGGTCGCCGTCGACTGTGCCGCGTTCGTGCTGGCGGAGCTCCGAGACGCCGACGGCCGGCTGCTGCGGACCTGGAAGGCTGGCCGTGGCCGGCTCGGCGCATACCTCGAGGACCATGCGTTCCTGCTGGAAGCGCTGATCACCCTGTACGAGGCGACGTTCGAGCCGCGCTGGTACCACGAGGCGGTGTCGCTGGCCGACACGATGATCGCGCGCTTTACCGACCAGGAGCAGGGCGGCTTCTTCACCACTGCCGACGATCACGAGCAGCTGGTGGCCAGGCGCAAGGACCTCGAGGACTCGCCGATCCCCTCCGGCAACTCGGCCGCCGCGTTCGGACTGCTGCGACTCGCGCTGATCTCAGGTGAGGGCAAGTACGAGCGCTACGGGCTGAGCGTGCTGAGGCTGCTGTTCACGCTCGCCGCCCGCCATCCGCAGGCGTTCGGTCACCTGCTGCAGGCGGCCGACTTCTACCTCGCGCCGGTCCGGGAGGTTGCAGTCGTCGGTCCCGACCCCGAGCCGATGCTGCGGGTCATCCATGAGCGCTTTCGCCCCCACCTGGTTCTGGCCGGCGGCGCCCCGGACGGCGTGCCGCTGCTGGAGGGACGCGAGCCGGTGCAGGGCAGGACGGCCGCCTACGTGTGCGAGCACTTCATCTGCCAGGCGCCGGTGAGTACGCCGGACGAGCTGGCGGCGCTGCTGTGAGCGAAGGGCCGGCGCGCCCTCAGAGAACCGGCAGGTAGCGCTCGAGCTCCCACGGCGTGACCTGGACGCGGTAGTCGTCCCACTCCTGCCGCTTGATCTCGATGTATCGGTTGAACGTGTGCTCGCCCAGGGTTCGCAGCACCAGCTCGGACTGAGCGGTCAGCTCGATCGCCTCGCCCAGCGTCTCCGGCAGCTGATCGATCCCGAGCCGCCTGCGCTCCTCCGGGGAGAGGTGGTAGAGGTTCTTCTCCATCGCCTCCGGCAGCTCGTAGCCGTGCTCGATTCCCTCGAGTCCGGCCTGGAGCAACACGGCAAACGTCAGGTATGGGTTGCAGGCCGGATCCGGGCAGCGCAACTCCATGCGGGTGGTCTGCTCCTTGCCGGGGTGATAGAGCGGGACCCTCACGAGCGCGGAGCGGTTGCGCCGGGACCACGCCACGTAGACGGGAGCCTCGTACCCGGGCACGAGCCGCTTGTAGGAGTTCACCCACTGGGCGAAGATCGAGCAGATCTCCCGGGCGTGTCGCAGCTGCCCAGCGATGAAGGCCTTGCCGACGTCGGAGAGGAAGTACTGGTCCTCGGGGTCGAAGAAGGCGTTGCGGTCCCCTTTGAACAGCGACTGGTGAGTGTGCATGCCGGAGCCGTTCTTGCCGAACAGCGGCTTGGGCATGAACGTGGCGTGGAGCCCGTACTTCATCGCGTATTCCTTGACTGTGATGCGATAGGTCATGCAGTCGTCGGCCATCTTCAGCCCGTCGGCGTAGCGCATGTCGATCTCGTGCTGACTCGGGCCGACCTCGTGATGGGTGTACTCCGTGTGGATGCCCAGCTGCTCGAGCGCCAGCACCGTCTCGCGCCGCAGGTCCGAGCCGGCGTCGAGGGTGGTGAGATCGAAGTAGCCGCCCTCGTCGAGGACCTCGGTCGACTTGGAGTCACGGAAGTAGAAGTACTCGAGCTCCGGGCCGACGAAATAGTGGTCGAACCCCATCGACCGCGCGCGCTCGATCGCGCGGCGCAGGATGTAGCGGGGATCGCCCTCGTAGGGCGTGCGCTCCGGGGTCTGGATGTCGCAGAACATCCTGGCCACGCCCTGCTCCACGGGGCGCCACGGGAGCACCCGGAAGGTGGTCGGATCCGGCATCGCGATCATGTCCGACTCCTCGATCGGGTTGAACCCCGTGATCGAGGAGCCGTCGAAGCCCATTCCGCCCTCGAACGCGTCCGCCAGCTCGGTCGCGTTGATCGAGAACGCCTTCAGGTGACCGAGGATGTCGGTGAACCACAGGCGGATGAACCGGATGTCACGCTCGTCCGCGAGCGCGATCACATCCTCGGCGGTCCGCGGCTGGGCGTCGATACTCATCGAGCGCGGAACGTTACTTGCTGCTCCGGCCGGGGGGTGGTGCGATCACGTATCGTCTGGGCATGAGGTGCCGTCGAGCTGTGGTCCTCGCCAGCGCAGCGCTGAGCGCCTGTGCGGGGGCCGGGGCGCTCACGGGCAGTGCCCTCGCCAATGGCGGAACCCCCTGCGGCCCCGCCGCCGCGCGAACCCTGGCCAGCAGTTCGCACGCCCGTGTCTACGCGTCGCGCGGCGTCGCCTTTGGGTGCGCCGCCCGCGGCGGAAAATCGTTCCGGTTGGGCGTGACGGGGAGCTGCATCCGCTCCGATCACGTGGGGCCGGTCGTCGTCGCGGGCGAGATCGCGGCGTTCGCGTCTGAGCGATGCGGCGTCGACACGGGCAACACCCTGGTGGTGGTGCGGAACCTGCGGGACGGCAAGCGCGTCTCGGCGTCCGACGCCGCGGCTTCGCCCGGGCCGGAATCCTTCACCTCGGTCGACTCGCTCGTGGCCCGATCAGACGGTGCGGTGGCGTGGATCGCGCAGGCCAGCTCGATCGGCAACCACATGACGAACGTTGACGTTCGACGGGCTGACGCTCGCGGCCAGGCGCTCCTGGACTCGGGAGGCGCGATCGTGCGCGGGTCGCTCCGGCTGCGCCGCTCGAGGCTCACGTGGACCCACGGCGGGCGGCTTCGCTCGTCGACGCTGATCTGAGATTCAGCGGCCCGCAGGCGACGAAGCGGCAGGTCGCTCGGCAGGCGACGAAGCGGCAGGTCGCTCGGCTGGCGCTGGCGCCGCGTCACCGAGCCATCGCTTGGCCCACCGCTGGAGCTCCGAGAGTGCCGGCTCCAGCTCGCTCCCCATCCGCGACAGGCCGTATTCGACGCGCACCGGAGGTCCTGGGAGCACGGTGCGCTCGACGACCCCCCGCGCCTCGAGCTCCTTCATCCGCTCTGACAGGAGCCGATCGGAGAGCTCCGGGACGGCCTGGGCGATCTCGGAGAAGCGCAGCGGCCCGTCCATGAGCACGCGGAGGATCGCGCCGGTCCAGCGACGACCGACCAGTTCAACCGCCTCGTGGTAGAGCGGACAGCACGAGCCGCGTCCTTCGCTCTCTCGCTTTGATGTGTGCTCCTGAGAGCTCATGTACCCAACGGGAAGCTTACGCTGCCTGGAGCGCCCGGGACTCCTCGGTGGATCCGTCCACAGGCACCTCGCCGGCGACATTCACCATCGCCGTGAAACCCTCGAGGGCCACAGCCGCGATCGCTTCCAGGATCTGCTCATCGTCCCAGCCGGCCTCGCGCGCTTCCTCGTGCAGATGTATCGCCGGACGGCCACCATCCTGGAGGATCGCCTGGAGGTACTGGAGCAGCGCTGCTTCACGCTCGTCCTTGGAAGTGAATTTCCGCGCGGCCGCGACCTCGTCGATCGCCAGTCCCGCTCCCCGCGCCGCCCGCGAGTGCATCGCGATTCCCGGCTCGGAGTGGTAGTGCTCGGCAACCGCCAGGGCGATCCGCTCGAGCGTCGCCAGGGTCAGCTTGCCGTGACGAAGCTCTGACCGGAAGCGGGCATAGGCCCGCAGGGCGGCCGGGGAGCCGGCAAGCACTCCGAGGAAGTTCGGCAGCTGGCCGCCGCTCGCCAGAGCGCCGCGCAGCACGGGGACCGAGCCATCGGGCGCGGTCAGATCGTCGTGGATTTGGAATCTGCTCATGGAAATCTTCATGGTTGACCACCCGGGGCCTGTTCGGGCGGGAAGACAAGCCAGACCTTCCCTTTACTTTCAAGATCAGCTTACGCTTGGTAAGCATAACTCGCTGATGCCGATCACACAAGCGATCGGGACAGTCTTCTCACGCTCGCCGCCGGACCCCTGGGTTCAGGACTCAGGCGGAGGCATCGAAACCGTCTCTACTTCTTATACGTGCGCGAATAAACCCCCGATCATCGGGCGTTCGTAGCTCCGTAAGGCGGTTAGGCCGAGGTGGTCAGCGAGCAGGGCGCAGCTGCAGGCGCGCGCCCGTTCCGAGACGTCTGTAGGCCGCGTGCGAATGCGACACGGTGGCAGTCCGGTGATTGGTTGCGGCGGCATGCCGCGACAGCATCGCCGCATGCGAACTCGTCGCCGCGGCGAGAATCATCAGCACCCCGAGCACCACAGCCCACATCGCAGCACGATCGGGCTTGAACCCTGCTCGCTCGTGCGGCCGTTGGGCCGGACGCCGGCGCTCGGGCACCCCGCGATAGCGCTCAGATCCCCGTCCCTGGATGCTCACCGTGCGGCGGCCGGGCACGCCGCCGCCGGGCACGCCCCCGCCGGGCACGCCGGAGCGGGCCACGTCGATGGCGGCGCCCGAGGCTGCGGGCGGCGGAACCTCACGCAGCTCAGCGCGCGTTTCATGCGGTCGCGCATCGTTCAGGCGCGCATCGTTCAGGCGCGCTTCGTCCGGGCGCGCTTCGTCCGGGAACCAGTCGTCCCGGCGCACTGACAAGCCTGCTTGCGGCATAGCCGTCCTCTTTCTCGTGCTTGCGGGGTTAGCTGACGGGCTCGCGCCGAAAGAGCGGCGCTACACGCTTGCGCGCGATTAGCCCCAACAACCTGGTTCCCCCGCTTCCATCCGCCACTCGAGAGCGACGGTTTATGGGAATTCAGCTGTACGAGTCGGTCATGCTACCAGCGGCGGCGGACCGAACCCGGCCGGCCGGCGTTGCCGGACGCAGACCCCGGAAAGTGCGCTAAATCATGCCGGGCGGGGCCCGCCCCCGCGGGCCTATTCCTTGCCCGCGACCTTGGAGACGAACGCGGCGACGGCTTGTGCGTCCCGGCCCTGCACCAGCTGTGGGGGCATGACGCCCTGACCCAGGCACGCCTGCGGGCTGTTGGCCGGCGGGTTCTGCAGACACCCGTTGTTGATCGTGTTGTAGACGAGCGAGTAGGGCGCCTTCAGCATGTCGAGGTTCGGGCCGACCTTCCCGATCGCACTGGCCGCGGACAGGGTGTGGCACACCGCGCAGTTCTGCCCGAACAGC
Organism: Solirubrobacteraceae bacterium; assembly: GCA_036564325.1. Classification (GTDB taxonomy): domain Bacteria; phylum Actinomycetota; class Thermoleophilia; order Solirubrobacterales; family Solirubrobacteraceae; genus Palsa-465. Next base: position 12,414 of record DATCPD010000106.1, read on the forward strand.
ACGCGGCCGCGCTTCTCGCTGGCGGTGAGCTTGATGCCGCCGACCTGGCTGCTCGCGTTGGCGTGGTTGCCGGTCAAGAACGCGACCGGCAGCGCGATCCCAAAGCCGATGTAGAGCATCGCGAAGATCACCCCTACCGCCTTCCGGCCGCCGCGGGACTGCGTCTGGAGCGCCGCACGAGCGCCGCCAACCCCTCCACGCGTCGCGACGAAGAACAGCACGAACGCGAGCAGCACCCAAAAGGCGAGGAAGAGAATCGTGGCAAGCACGGCGCGCGCACTTTATCGCGCGAGCGACACGGATGAGTCGGCCATTCCGGGGAAGGCGACTCACCGACGCCTCCCGGACGCGAAGCTCATCACCGGTGGGGCAACGGCGCGGAAGTCCTCGGCCTCGGTGGCCGCTTCCTCCAGCACCCGCGCCGCCCGCTGTTCGGCCAGGCCGATGCGCACCTGCTCGTCCAGCATCGAGAAATCCTTGACCTCGGCCAGCAGCCGGTCAGGCGCGGCGATCGAACCCACCTTGTCGACGAGCACGTTGATCACCCCACCTCCGGCGGCAAAGCGCTCCAGCTTGCCTTCGACCATCATCAGCGGCTCCGTCCTCACGGTCAACCGGTTGCGCTCGTAGACCTGCGGGGGGACGATCAGGTTGATCGTCCCGAACTCGTCCTCGAGCAGCACGAACACGACTCCGTTAGCCGTACCGGGCCGCTGACGCGCGACCACGAGCCCCCCCACCTTGACCCGCGAGCCGTGCTCGAGCAGCTCCAGGTCCTGGCTGCTGACAGCCTCGGGCGCCAGACGATCACGCAGCAGAGCCAGCGGATGGGTTTGCACGGTCAGCCCGGTCGTTCCGTAGTCGGCCAGCATCGATTCCCAGTCCGACAACTTCCGCAGCTCTGGCGGGGCTGGCAGATCCAGGGGGAGGGCCAACTGGGTCCCGCCGGGAACATTGCGCCCCGGCGTGGCCACCCCGAGCTGCCACAGGGCAATTCGCCGGGCGGAGCCGCGTGCGCCCGCGTCATTCTTGACCAGGACGTCACAGGCGCCAGACCAAGCCAGCAGCTCGAGCGCGGGAGCGCCCGCTCCGGCCCGTGAGGCGAGATCCGAAAGGCTGCGGAAACGACCACCCTCCTCGCGCGCGGCTACGAGCTGTCGCACATCCTGCTCGCGCACGCCGCGCACGTAGCCCAATCCGATCCGCACCGGCCCGCGATCCGGGTCCGCGGCCTCCGCGATCTCCATGCCGCATTCGGTCCCGCTCTCATTCACGTCGGGCGCCCGCACCTCGATCTCCCGCCGCTGAGCCTCGTGAACCAGCGCGTCGGGCGGATAGAAGCCCATCGGCTGTTCATTGAGCAGCGAGCAGAGGAACTCCGGGCCGTAGTGGACCCGCAGCCAGGTCGACTGGTAGGCGAGCAACCCGAACGCAGCACCGTGGGCCTTGGGAAAGCCGAAGCCAGAGAAGCCCTGGACCATCGAGAACACGCGCTCGGCCGTCGCCTCGTTCACCTGGTGCACGCGCTGCGCGCCGGCGACAAAGCGCCGGTGGTAGGCCTCGATCGCCGCCTCCGAGCGCTTCCGGCTCATCGCTCGCCGCAGGCCTTCGGCCTCCCCGGCCGAGAAGCCGGCGAACGCGATCGCGACCTCGAGCACCTGATCCTGGAAGATGATCGTGCCGAGCGTCTCCCGCAGGACCGGCTCCAGCGAGGGATGCTCGTACGGGACCTCATAGCTGGGATCCAGCCGCAATCGTTGCCGGCGCTCGATGTAGGGATTGACCGCTCCCCCCTGGATCGGACCGGGACGCACGATCGCCACCTGAATCGTGATGTCCTGGAGAGTCTCCGGCCGGGTGCGACGCAGCGAAGCCATCTGAGCCCGGCTTTCGATCTGGAAGACACCGGTGGTGTCAGCCTCCTGGATGCACTTGTAGGTCTCCGGATCGTCGTAGGGGATGCGGGAGAGGTCGATCCGCTCCCCACGAGTACGGGCGATCAGCTCGACCGAGCGCTCGACCGCAGAGAGCATTCCCAGGCCGAGCAGGTCGATCTTCAGGAACCCTGCATCCGAGCAGGAGTCCTTGTCCCACTGCACGATCTGGCGGCCCTCCATCGCCGCGGGCACGATCGGACAGCAATCGATCAGCGGCCGCGTGGCCACGATCATTCCTCCCGAGTGCTGAGAGAGGTGGCGTGGCAGCCCGTGCGCTTCTGCTGCCAACCGCGCCAACCAGGCCCACCGGCCGCTGGTCCCTCGGCGCTGCGCAGCGCCGAGCCGGGTCCCCGCGGCGGGGGACTCGAGCCCGAAAGCGCTGTCGATGTCCTTGCTCACCTCGCGGGCATCCCATCCTTCGCTGCCGCGCGCCACCCGCTCGAGCTCGCCCGGAGGCAGTCCGAGCGCCTTACCCAGCTCTCGGATCGCCCCGCGCGCGCGATATGTGGGGAACGCCGCCACGAGGGCTGAGCGATCCTGCCCGTAGCGCCCGTGGATGCGAGGAATCAGCGTCTCCCTGATGTCCCTCGGGAAGTCGAGATCGATATCGGGCAAGGAGGTCAGCTCCTCGTTGAGGAAGCGCCCGATCATCAGCTCGTTGGCGATGGGATCGACGTGGGAGAGGCCCGTCAGATAGCACACGATCGAGGAGACACTCGAGCCACGACCGCGGCCCGGTGGCAGCAGCGCCCGTGCCGTGTCTGGGCCTCGCACCTCCACCGCCACCTCGCGTGCCAACTCGAGGAGGTCGTGATGCAGCAGGAAGAAGCCCGGGAGCTTCAGCGCCTCGATGATCCGCAGCTCCTCCTCGAGCCGTGAGCCGGCCAGCTCCCGCAGGGGCGCCGGCGCTTTCACATAGCGCTCCTGGACCCGGGTGTGGCACAGCTCGGCCAGCTTCCGCATCGCGGCGGCGTCCTCCGCACCCGGATACCGGTAGCCGAGGTCGCTGCCCAGGTCGAAGCACAGGCTGTCCGCCAACCTCGCGGTCTCCGCGACCGCGTCCGGATATTCGGGAAAGCGCGCCGCCATCGCCGCCGGCGTGGCGAGCACGTGGCTGAAGTTGCCTCGCCTCTCCGGCTCCGAGGCATCGAGCGTGGAGTGAAGCCGTATCGCGACGAGCGCGTCCTGCAGCGGCGCTCGGGAGCGCGCATGCGCATGGACGTTGCCGCTGGCCACGCAGCGGACTCCGAGGTGACGCGCGAGTTCGGCGAGCCGTCGATTGCGGACCCGGTCGTCGCGAAGAAACGGACGCTGCAGCTCGATTCTCAGCCGCTCCTTCCCGAACGCATCGAGCATGCGCCTGAGCGTGAACTCGTCATGAACGCCGCGCAGCGCGCACCCACTCAGGCAGATCAGGCCCTCGGCATGTTCGAGCACCACGCCCAGCTCCACGAACGCCGGCGAAGGAGAACCCGGCTTTGCTCGCGTGTGCGCGTGCGCGTGGGTCAGGATCCGGCACAGGTTCGCCCAACCCTGGGCGTCCTGGACAAGCAGGGTCAGATGCCGCCCGTCCGCGAGGTCAAGCTCGGCGCCGTGGATCGGGCGCAGCCCGAGCGCCCGCGCCGAGACCGCGAACTCCATCGAGCCGGAGACCGAGTTGTGATCGGTCAGGGCGAGGGTCTCGTATCCCAGCTCCGCTGACGCTGCCGCGAGCTCATCCGGCAGCGAAGCGCCATCGAGAAAGGAGAAGGCCGAGTGGCAGTGGAGCTCGACGTATGTCACGAACATATGTTCGCATGAGGCGCGGACGGCGCGTGACCTCCTCGAGCTTTCAAACAAGATCTCCTTGACAAGTTATTAGTGACTGCTAACCTTCGCTATCTAGTTAGCACTCACTAATAAGGACAGGTCCAGATGCCCCTTCTTCAGCGCAGTCGTACAAACCAGGCAGCCACGAGTCCCAAGACGCCCTCGGCTCCTCATAAAGGCTGGACGCTGGCCATCGTTTCGGTGGGGCTGTTCATGGTGGTGTTGGACAACCTGGTCGTCAGCGTCGCGCTGCCGAGCATCCACCGGGAGCTAGGCGCCTCGATCCAGGCGCTGGAATGGACGGTCAACGCGTACGTGCTCGCCTACGCGGTCCTGCTGTTGACGGGCGCCGCGCTGGGTGACCGGTTCGGGCGCAAGCGCATGTTCATGGCCGGCGTCACGCTGTTCACCACCTCGTCGGCCGCCGCGGCACTGGCCCCCTCGATTGGCCTGCTGATCGCGGCCCGGGCGGTGCAGGGCGTCGGAGCGGCGATCGCCACACCGTTGACGCTGACGCTGCTGGCCGACGCGTTTCCACCCTCACAGCGGGGCATGGCGCTGGGGATCTGGTCCGGTGTGAGCGGAATCGCCGTCGCGCTCGGACCGCTGGTCGGCGGTGCGGTCATCCAGCTCAGCTCGTGGCACTGGATCTTCTGGATCAACGTCCCGATCGGGATGGTGCTGGTTCCGCTGACCGCGGCGCGCCTGGCCGAGAGTTACGGGGCCGCGCAGCGGCTTGATCTCATCGGTCTGCTGCTGGCCTCCACCGGCCTGTTCGGCGTCGTCTTCGGCCTGGTGCGCTCGCAGTCGCTGGGCTGGACCAACCTGGAGGTCGTGGTCTCACTTGCCGCCGGGGTCGCGCTCGTCGTGGGCTTCGTCCTCCACGAGCTGCGCACAGCGGAGCCGATGCTGCCGATGAAGTTCTTCGCCAACCGGACCTTCGCGGTGACGAACGTCGTGTCGCTGGCGATGTACTTCGGGATGTTCGGCTCGATCTTCTTTCTCAGCCAATACCTGCAGAACGTGCTTCACAACACGCCCTTCCAGGCCGGCCTGAAGCTGCTGGTGTGGACCGGCGCGACGATGGTCGTGGCGCCGCTGGCCGGTTTCTTCTCCGAGCGCTTCGGGAGTGGTTGGTTCCTGGCCGCCGGGCTTTCGCTCCAGGCGATCGCGATGGGGTGGCTGGCGGAGATCGCCGGCGTCGGCACCAGCTACACGAGCATGATCGCGCCCTTCGTGCTGGCCGGCGCCGGGATGGCGCTCGTGTTCGCGCCCGCGGCCAACGCAGTCCTTTCCTCGGTGCGGACCGATCAGGCCGGGCAGGCCTCGGGGGCAACGAACGCGATCCGCGAGCTCGGTGGGGTGCTCGGCGTCGCGGTGCTGGCGACGGTGTTCACCAGCCACGGGAGCTACGTCTCACCACAGGCCTACGTCAGCGGACTGCACCCCGCGATGTTCGTCGGCGTGATCGTGCTGGGCGTCGGCGCACTGATCGCGGCCGTGTCAGCGATGTATGACCGCGCTGGTGCCCGCCCCGAAGCGGTTGGCGAGCGTCGGGCCCCCGCCGCCGCAGCCGCCTGACATGGCCTTACCATCGGAGACCGAGATGGCCACGCTTCCCAGCTCGCCGGAAGGCGCCCGCCGCCAGCGCGTTCCCGCCTCTGAGCGGCGGGACGCGCTGATCGAGGCGGCGGTTCACGAGTTTGCCCATGGGGGGCTTCACGGCACACCGGTCGACCGGATCGCCCGGCGGGTGGGAGTAGCGCAGCCCTACGTGTTCAGCCTGTTCGGCAGCAAACGGGAGCTGTTCCTGGCCGCCGTCGAGCGCGGCTTCGAGCTGATCGAAGACGCGTTCACCGAGGCCGCCCGGGAGTTCGATCCCAGCGTGGCGCTGCCCGACACCGACGTGCTGAGCGCGATGGGAAGCAAGTACGTGGAGCTGCTCGAGACCCATCGCGACTATCTGATGCTCCAGCACCACGCCTACGCCGCCTGCGATGACGAAGTGATCCGGCTCCGGGTGCGCGCCTGCTACGCCCACCTCGTAGCCCATGTGGAGCTTCTGTCAGGGGCGGAGTCCGAACGGCTCGACGACTTCTTCCGCCACGGCATGTGGCTGAACGTCGCCGCGGCGATGGGGGTCGGGGATCTCTCAGCCGGTTGCGAATGGCTGCGCGCCGAGCAGGGCAACGCCTGAACGCTCAGCGATTGCTCTCGCGGTGGCGCGGCAGCCCATCGTCGGGAATCGGCTCCCAAGGCACCGCGTAGGCCACGAACTGACGGTAGGCCGGCCGGACCCCCGGGTCAGCATCCAGAGCCCCCAGCCTCACGCCCACCTGGTCCGGATCCTCTGGCGAGCGGCTGAACAGCGCCGAGCCGCAGTCTCCACAGAACCACTTCTCCCAGCCGCCCTCAGGCTTCCACGCTCGCATCCGGTCCTCGCCCGAGAGGACCCGCAGCGAACCGGGCGCGGCGCGGCCGTTGGCCGAGGCCCCAGTCCCCGTTCTGCGCTGGCAGCGCGTGCAGTGGCAGTAGCCGGCGCCGGCCAGCGGCTCGGTGAGCTCGAAGCGCACGGCCCCGCAGCCGCATCCGCCGGTCAGCTGCGCGCTCACGCCACCTGCGCGAGGTCGCGTTCAGGCTCGATCCGCCAGCGCCGCGCCACGGCTTGCAGTCGCTCGTCCATCGACCAGCGGTCCGGCCGATCCTCGCCGTCGTGCTCGAGGCTGGCGCCCTTCAGTGCCATCGAACCGGTGTTGTCGCCAAGCGCCCGGATCTCCGCCACGTCGCGGTCGCTGAGCCGCTGCTCGGCCGGGAGGGCGGCGAGCTCGGCCCGCTTGTCCTCGACCCGGCGCGCGCCTGGCCCGATCTCCTGAATCAGCGTCGGCACGACGCATTCGACAGGCCCGTGCGCCAGGTTCCATTGACAGGCGAGCTGGATCATGGTCAAGCCGGTCCGGTCGGCGTACGGCCGGAGCGCCTCGAGCCGCGTTCGGCCGGCCTCGATCCAGCCGGCCGGCCTGTGCCCGCGGTGATCCCGCGGCGCCAGCTCCTGACCGGGGAGAACGTCGTCGAAGAACAGCCCGCCGTAGTCCACCACGCGGGTGATCACCTTCACCCGGGCGGCCGCGGCAGCGTCGAGACACAGCTCGCCGGGCCACGGCTCGAGCGGATTGAGGATGATCATCGCCCAGTCGAACGTCTCCCCGTGACGCTCGAGGCAGTCGATCAGATCAAGCGTGAAGCCGTTTGCCGGCCCCGGGGCGACCCCGATCATCCGGGTGAGCCCGCGCTCTCGGAGCGCTGCCATCCCGTCCCAGACGGCCTGGCTCGTGTAGCCGATCCGATCCGGGTTGTGCAGCAGCAACAGGTCGAAGCTGTCGATCCCGCAGCGCTCGAGGCTTCGCTCGGTGGCCATCGTCAGGTAGTCGCCGTAGGCGGACGGCTCGCGCAGCCGGGGGTCGGTGAAACGGGGGAAGCCCTTGGCGCCGTCTCGCTGGCCGGAGTAGAAGTCGTGGCCGACGGCGCCGACCACGCAGATCTGCTCACGGGGACGGCCGGCGATCGCGCGGCCCAGCATCGAGTCGGCCTCGCCGGTCCCGTAGACGTCGGCGGTGAGGACCGTCCTGATCGACTCATCAGGCGTGATCAGCGAGATGAACCGCTCGTCTTCGAGCGGCTCGCCGTAGCCCATGAACCGTCCCCCGCTCCAGGTTCCGAGCGCGGCCGGTCCGGGATCGGTGTGTGGTGAGGCGGCCATGGTCAGGAGTCTAAAGCCCGCTCCGCGCACCCTTCACCGCTTCGTGGCATCGACCGACATCAACGCTGTCGCCACCACCGGCCGCTCTGGAGGTCGTGAAACACCACCTCGTTGCGCCCGCAGGTGGTGACGATCTCCCAGTACCTGCGCCGGAGCGGGCGCTCGGTCCACCAGCGATCTTCGATCAGCCACGACTCGCGCACGGCATCCACCGCGCGGCCCTCGACGGCGAGCGGAGCTCCATCCTCGCCGGCCGTCACCGGCACGCGACGGGGGACGCCGAGACGACGGGGTCCGGTCATCGCTCAGGGTGGTCCACTAGTGGTCTCCAACGTAAGCTATGGTCGCACCGAAAGGTGGCACTGGTGGATGCCGGGCGAGCCGGCGCCGCCAGGGGCGCCTCGAATGCGATCGTATTTGCGTTGGCGACCACTAGCTCTCGAAGGGGGCGAGGACGGCTCGCCGCTCGGGAAAGCGCGAGCCGGGATCGACCTCCAGCACTCGCAGCGCCGCCTCCGGGCCCGCGGCCGCGCGAGTCTGGCGGATCGCCTCCCGCAACCGCCCGGCGCGGGCCACGGCAGGATCCTCCAGCAGCGCCCGCTGATCGCTCGCCGGCGGCCCAAAGAGCTCTACCGCCAGCCTGAGCTGCTCCGCCGGCGCCGGCATCATCGTCAACCGCGGCGTCAGGGCCAGACGCATCCGGACGGGGTCGGCCAGCGCCTCTCGAAAGACCATCTGCTCACGCCAGGTCCCTCCCTGCTCGACCAGCACCGAGGAGAGCACAACCGCCCGCAGGGTCCTGCCGCGCCGCTCTCGCCGCGCGAGCAGCCGATCGATCAGCAATCCCAGCGCTCGCTCGAGCTGCATTCCCGAGGCAGCTTCGGGCAGCTCCAGCGACTCGCGCAGGAACTCGGCGGCCGGCCGGGGACGCAGGGCGCCGTCGCCACCGCAGGCGAGCTCGTGAGCGTGCAGTCCGCGGGTACCGAAGCGATCGGCCAGCGCAGCCGCGGGAAGCTTCGCGAGCTCACCCAGCGTGCTCACCCCCAAGCGCTCGAGGGCATCCGGCAGATCGGCCAGCGCGGGACGGGCGCGCAGCAGGGCAACCGGTAGAGGAGCCAGATACGCGCGTGCTCGATCCCGCGCGCCACTCCCCCGGGCTGTGGTGCCCGGCACGATCTCCGGACGCCGGACCCGTGCCTTGGTCGCTGCCGCCACGGCGGCAAACCGCGATGAGGCCACGCCAAAGCGAGCCGGCGTTCGCAGCGCTCGTCGCGCAGCCGCCAGTACTCCGTCGATCCCACCGTGCAGGCGCAGTAGGCCGGCGGCGTCAAAGCAGACAAGTCCCGGACGCTCCGGCTCGATCGCAGCGCCGATCGACTCGAGCCGGACGAGCAGCCGCTCCCAGAAGTCGGCCACACCGGCGGGATCAGGCGGCACCAACATCAGCCGTGGACAACGCGCGAGCGCCTCGCCCAGCCGCATGCCGGGATGGACGCCGAATGCCTCCGCGGCGAGGGACGCCTCTCCGATCTGCTGAGTACCGCCCGGCTCGGGAGCGAGGGCGGCTGGGACCTGCATCAAGCCCGCTCGGTCACCCGCGGCAATGGTGAGCTGGAAGCGGGGAAGCAGGACACAGACGACGAGCGACATGACCGAACGTATGTTCGCATGCCCGGTGGACGGGCGCAAATATCTTCTGATGAGGATGCGGTGGTACGGTGCGAGGCAATGGCGCCGCCCAATCTCGCGGACATCGCAGTCAGCGGTGTCAAGACGCTACGTGCCTTCGGTCAGCGCATTCCCGCGGCCGGCGGCGTGCTCGCCCACTCCTTGTCAGCCGCAGTCGAGGGCCGCAAGGTGATGATCACCGGCGCCTCGCAGGGAATCGGCAAGGCCACCGCGTTGCAGATCGGACGAGCCGGTGGAGACGTGCTGCTGGTTGCGCGCACGCAGGAGAAGCTCGAGGACGTGGCCCGTCAGGTGCAGGCGCTGGGCGGCGCGGCATACGTCCACCGCTGCGATCTGACCGACCTCAAGGACATCGACCGGATGGCGGACGAGGTGCTCGAGCAGCACGGGCAGGTCGACATCCTGGTCAACAACGCCGGCCGCTCGATCCGGCGCTCGATCAGCCGCTCCTACGACCGCATTCACGACTACCAGCGAACGATGCAGGTCAACTACTTCGGGCCGGTCAAGCTGATCCTGAAGCTGCTGCCGGTGATGCGCGAACAGGGCAGGGGGCACATCGTCAACATCTCCTCGATCGGGCTGCAGACGAACACTCCCCGCTTCGCCGCCTACCTTGCCTCCAAGGCCGCGCTCGACGCCTTCTCACGCTCGATCGGGCCGGAGATCATCGACGACGGAGTCCACCTCACCACGGTGTACATGCCGCTGGTGCGCACGCCGATGATCGCACCGACGAAGATCTACGACCGCTTCCCCACGCTCAGCCCCGAAGAGGCCGGGGAGATGATCTGCGATGCCATCCGCAAGCGGCCGAAACGAATGGGCACCGCGCTGGGAAACCTCGGCCAGCTGACCTATGCCATCGCTCCGGGCGCCCAGGATCTGGTCGTCAACCGCGCGTACAAGCTGTTCCCCGAGGGCGGTGGCGAGAAGCGCTCTGAGGAGATCGAGGATCAGCCGGCGGAACCGACGGCGGAGCAGCGCGCGTTCGCTCGGGCGACGCGCGGGGTGCACTGGTAGCGACAAGGAGACCGGACATGAAGCTCGAAGGCATTCACCACGTGACCGCGATCACCGCGGAGGCCCAGCGGAACGTCGACTTCTATGCGGGAGTGCTGGGGCTGCGCCTGGTGAAGAAATCGGTCAACCAGGACCACACGTCCGTGTATCACCTGTTCTACGCGGACGAGGACGGCTATCCGGGGTCCGACATCACCTTCTTCGAGTATCCAGACAGTCCTCGCGGACGCGCGGGGGCGGGGATGGTTCACCGGATCATCTGGAGGGTCGCCTCCCCAGAGGCACTCGACTTCTGGGAGCGGCGGCTTTCGGAGGCCGGCTATGACTCGAGCCGGCTGGACGACGCGCTGCGCTTCCAGGACTTCGAAGGACTCGAGCACGAGCTCGCGGTCGTGCAGACCAGCGACGAGCCGCTGATCGCCGAGCATCCGGAGATCCCCGCCGAGCTGGCGCTCCAGGGCTTTCACGCCGTCCGCGCGTACACGAACGACCCGGAGCGCAGCCGTCCGCTGCTGGAGCAGACGCTGGGCTTCCAGCCGACCGGCGACCGTGCCTACGAGGTCCGGGGCGAGCACCGCGGCGGTCTGTACTTCTACGATCCCGCTCCCACCGAGCGGCCCCTGCAGGGAGCCGGCACGGTCCATCACGTCGCCTGGGCCTCACATCCCGAGGATCAGGTGCAGTGGCAGCGCACGGTGACCGCGGCGGGCGCGCACGCGACACCCGTGATCGACCGTCACTACTTTCGCTCGGTCTACTTTCGCGAGCCCAGTGGCGTGCTGTTCGAGATCGCCACGATCGGGCCCGGATTCACGGTCGACGAGCCGCTCGAGCACCTCGGGGAGAAGCTGTCGTTGACTCCCCAGTTCGAGCATCTGCGGGCCCAGATCGAGCCCACCCTCACGCCGCTGCGCAATCCCCGGGAGAGCTGGACCCAGCGCTAGCGGCGCAACTACGGAATTGAGAGGGAGCGGGTTCGGGATCGGTTTCCCGGCGGCTGATGACGACCAAAGTGCAGCCCGCGTGTCCCTGCTGCCGAAGGGATGGAGCGCTCTGGTCGTCACACGACAGAAACGCGCCCCGCATCCCCCGGGACGGTCGTCCTTGTAGCACTTCGGTCGCGCTCGGGGCCGCCCAGGACCTGAACAAGGCGACAATCGGGTCGCGCCAGGCTCGGTCTGCCGCCCTAATCATCCATGTCCTGAGCAACCCGACGGACCGAAGGAAAACGGTCGCCATTGTCGTGTTGTTCAGGCCTCCTCCGCCGACCCCGCGGGGCCACAAACCGCCCGGGCGGGGATCTTCACCACCTCAACGGCCCCCGCCCGACCCGCTAGGTCGTGGTGCCGGCGTCCCGCATCAGCCGGCCGACGGGCACGGCTGACAGATGCTCGGCGGCCAGCGCGAGGCGAAGGTTCTCAAGCAGTGGCCCGGCGGCACCGACGCTCGAGACCGTGAGCTCGATCACCTCGCCGGCGTGGAGGCGTCCGACGGTGTCGCCGTGGTCGTCCAGGCGAACCGCGCCGGCGATCAGACGCCCGCCCGCCCCGTGAGCGAGCCACCATTGGCCGACGCTCGGGCCGCTCGAGGTGTAGAGGAAGTGATGACCGGAGCTGGCCGAGCGCAGCAGGTGGTGGAGTTGGTCACGCGTCTCGAGCCAGCGGACAAGGCCTCCGTTGGGGAGCCGAGGAACGGCCTGGTCGCCGGGGCCGAGCATGCCCATGTCCGAGCGGGGAAACGAGTTGTCGAGCGCGAACGAGGCGTGAATCCCGCTGGCGGCCAACGTGTTGGACAGACCCGTTACATCATGTCCCGGCGCGTCGACCAGCACTCCGACCTCGGGCAGCGTCGTGGCCACGGTGGTAATCGGACGCATGTGGACAAAATGTGAGACGAGCTTGTATGAGGCGCCCGTGGTCAGCGTCCAGCCGGCGATGGCAAGCACGGCGGCCGCGGCCGTGACGGCGCGAGCGGTGCGCAAACGCCAGACGGGGAGCGGCTGCATCCGACGCTCATCGCTGAGGATCAGCGAGGCCGTCGACGGTCGCCGGGCGAACGAACCGTTCGGTTCCGGCCGCTGTTCCAGCGCCCGCTTCAGGGCGGGTCCCAGATCAGACTCCGAGCTGGCCACCTGGGCGAGCCCGAAGCGCTCGAGCGCCCGGTTGCTGGCGCGGACGTGGCCGACGCCGAATCCATAGGACACGACCGGGCAGCCCCGGATGATCGCCTCGAGCACGGTCAGTCCCGCGCTCGAGTGAATCAGCGCGTCGACCGCGGCCAGCACGTCGCCCATGCGGTCGGTGAACCCCATCACCCGCAGGCGCGGGTTGTCACCGAAGCGCTTGGTGACGCGAGCGCGGAGCTTGTCGTTTCGCCCGCACAGGCAGAGCACGATCGCGTCGGGTTCCGCCAGCGCAACGCGGGTGGCCCCCACCAGGTCGCCGACGCCCCAACCGCCGCCGGAGACCCCTATCACCTTCGCGTCAGCGGGCAGGCCGAGCGAGCGACGGGCGTCGGCGCGCGAGCGGGCGGCGAGGAACGCGGGCGACGTCGGGGGCTTGGCCCATCTGACGCTGCCGGGCCCGGCAATCTTCTCGACCTCCTCCATCGACTCCGGGTGGGTGACGAAATGCAGGTCGATCCCCGGGTGGGCCCAGAAGCGCAGCCCGGCCAGGTCGGTGATCGACGAGTAGCACGGGACCTTGAGCTTGCCCTTGCGGCGGAGCTCGCCGAGCACGGCGGTCACCCCCGGGTAGGTTGAGAGGATCAGGTCCGGATCGTGCGCGCGGATCAGGCGCATCAGGCCTCGGCGGCCGAATGCCGTCAGCAGCCGCTTGGCCAGCCAGCGCGTGGGGGCGAAGTACATGAACAGCATGTACTGGAAGTCGAACAGCCACGGCAGCCACTGGAACATGAACTGGGAGTTCTCGCGCAGCACCTTGGTCAGCACCGGGCCCATCGCCGGAAGCCCGTTGACCACCGAGATCTGGGCGTCGGGGTCCTCGTCCTTGAATTCGCGTGCGACCGCGCGGGCCGGAAGGTCGTGTCCCTCGCCGATGTCGGCGGAGATGATCAGGATCTGGCGCGGCTTGGCCTCGGCGTCCGGCTCACCGGCGGGGATGACGGCGGCTGCGGTCTGCTCCGCGGCCACCGCGGCCTGATCGCGGCGCCACTGCACGTATCGGCGGACGCCCTCGCTGAACGGCGTCGCGGCGGTCCAGCCGAGCTCGCGCTCGGCCCGCTCGCTGCTCACGACCTTGCCCCCGAAGTCTCCGGGACGCGCCGGCGTATGGGCGATCTCGACGTTCCCGATCAGGTCCTTGACCGTTTCGGCGATCTGCTTGATCGTCACGTTCTCGTCGCTGGCGAGGTTGTAGACGCGATTGGTGGCGACCTCGTTCAGCCCGAGAGCGACACCGTCGGCCAGATCCTCGACGTACACGAATCGTCGTGACTGCAGACCATCGCCGGCGAGGGTCAGTGGCTCCCCGGCAAACGCCTTGTTGACGAAGGCGGGGATCACCGCTGCCTCCCGGGCGCGCGGGCCGTAGGGGATCCCGAACCGCAGAATCGTGTAGTCGATCCCGTACAGCTCCTGGTAGGCCTTGCAGTACAGCTCGCCGGCCAGCTTCGTGCTCGTGTACAGGTGGCTCGGCGGGGGCAGCAGCGTGTCCTCGTCGACGGCCTCGGGTTCGCAGTCGGAGTAGACCCAGATCGTGCTGGCGTAAACGATCCGCTTGACCCCGGCGCGGCGGGCCGCCTCGAGCACGGCGACCGTCCCGCGCGCGTTCACCCGCTCGGCGTCCTCGGGCGAAGCGTGGACGTCGTTGACGTCAGCCACCGCGGCCAGGTGAGCAACGGCATCACACGAATGCAGGGCTCGCTCGAGCGCCTCGCGATCGGTGATCGATCCCAGCACCGTGTCGACCGAGCCCGGCTCGTGCCAGGGAGATGGACGCAAGTCGTAGATGACCGGGTCGTGTCCGCGGGCGCGGAGCTTGTCGACGACATGCGAGCCGATGAAGCCCGAACCGCCGGTGACGAGAACCCTCATGGGGACTCCGGGCGGTAATAGAGCGGCACGCACGAGTGATTCTGCGCGACCCAGTCGGAGTTCGGCAGCTCGACCTGATGGCCGAGGATGCGGTGACAGGGCTCGTCGTAGACGCGGCCGGTCGAACGCTCAAGCCAGTCGAACACGACGTACTTGTAGAGCCCGGAGACCATCCCCTCGGGGAGGGCCAGCCGGCTGGGATACTGGGGATCGAGGTGCTGGCGGGCGACGTCGTTCTTCCAGCTGACGATCTCCGGCAGTCGCTCGATCTGGACGAGGCCGAGGGCGGCGGTGAACTCGCTCATCCTGAAGTTCAGGCCCTGCACGTCGTAGGTCGGCTTGCCGTAGTTGCGAAAGCCGCGAGCGTGCTCGATGACCTCGGGGCGACCCGAGACCAGGACGCCGCCCTCGCCGGTCGAGATCGTCTTGGTCGCATACAGGGAGTACACCCCCGCGTCGCCGTAGGTACCCGCCTTGCGCCCGTTCCAGCTCGCGCCGTGGGCGTGGGCGCAGTCCTCGATCAGGAAGATTCCGTTGTCGCGGCAATATGCAGCGATCTGCTCCACCTCGAAGGCGATGTGGCCGCCGATGTGCACGAGGAACGCCGCCTTGGGCTTGTGCCGCTCGGCCCTCGCCTCGAAGTCGGCGAACGACATGCACAGGTCCTCGCGGTTACAGTCCACGAACTCGACCCGCGCGCCGGCCCGGATCGCGGCCAGCGGGGTGGCCATGAAGGTGTTGGAGGGGCACAGCACGGTCTCCCCTTCGACGCCGGCGAAATGAAGCGCGGCGATCGCGCCCCCGGCCCAGCTGGAGACTGCCACGGCGGGCGCCTCGTTCCAGGTCTCCCATGCCGCCTCGAAGCGCGCGGCCATGTCGGCCTCCGACCAGCGGTTGGAGTCCAGCACCTCGTCGATGAGAGCGTGCAGGCGGCCACGGTCGCGAGGGTCAAACCCGATCGCGAACTTGTCGAAGCTCGGAGTTGCGGAAGCGGTAGTCATATGTTCTCGGGACGGCGTCCGAGATGCGGTGGGTCACACGCGACACCGCCGGCCAGCGGCATCGCCCCCGGCACAAGCTTGCCAGATACTCGTTGATTGAGGCGCGCAGAACAAGCCTGTCAGACTGGGAGGACGGTACCGATTTCCCGTCGCCTGAGCTCTGCGAGGATCAAGCCGAGTGCCGCGGCGGTCCGCCGATGCGAGTCCTTGGCGCTGTAGAAGTCCGCATCGTGCAGGAGGATCACATCTCCGGGCGCCAGCCGATCGGTGACGCGAGCGTAGATTCGCTGAGGCGTGGTGAACTTCCGCCAGTCCCTCCCCCACTGCGACCACAGCAGCGGTTTGAGCCCGGCGCGCCGGGCCGCGCGCAGGCCGTCCGGGCTGTAGATGCCGTACGGCGGCCGATGCCATACGGGCTCGACGCCGGTGGCCTGCGCGATCGCGTCCGCGCCCCGCCGTAGGTCCTCTTCTACCCCGCCCCGCCCGAACCGCAGCTGCAGGCGGTGCCGGTGCCCATGCAACGCAATGCAGTGGCCGGCGGCGGCGATCTCGCCGGCTAGCTCAGGCCGAGCGCTGACCTGCTCGCCGATCATGAAGAAGGTGGCGCGGGCGCCGGCCTGGGCGAGCAGCTCGAGCACGGCCGGAGTGCCCTCGGGATGCGGGCCGTCGTCGAAGGTGATGGCCACGCCCCGTGTGCCCGGAGCCAGTCGACGTGGCAGCACCAGCGCGCCGGCGGCGGGCGGGACCACTGGGGCGAGCAGGTGACGGATCACAGTTAGATGATCGCGGGATGCGCAAGCGCGGATCAGTTCGCCGCGGGATGCCCAAGCACGGATCAGTTCGCAGCGGGATTGCATGCACGGATCAGTTCGCCGCGGGATGCGCATGCAAGGATCAGTTCGCCGCGGATGCGTAAGGTTCCCGGCCGTGGCGAAGCCCGACCTCGATCGCTGGCTCCCGGACCCCGGACTGCGGGTCGCGCACCGGCGCGAGAGCAGCGCCGGCAGCGAGGCGCTGTGGGAGGCCGCGCAGGCCGTGCGCCTGTCCGAGGCCGCGTTGCTGGGGAGACTCGTCCGCTGGCGAATCCCCGGCATCGGCCCCGATACGTCGTTCGACGAGCTGTTCCGGCGCGCGCCGTTCATGGTGCTGGAGGAGGACACGACGGCCCTCGTCTCAGGCCTGGTCGGAAGAATCTGGACCCTGCGGCGCGACTATCCCCAGCTCGACGATCCGCAGCAGTACCGCGAATGGTCGCGCCGAGGCAGCGCGCGGGTGCTGTTTGCCAACTGGGTCGAGCCGGCGGGGGCCAACAGATCGGCGCTTAACACCGAGGTTCGCGTCGAGGCGTTCGGGACGCAGGGCCGGCTGGGGGTCAGAGCCGTTCGTCCGCTGGTTCGGACCTTCCAGAACCTGATCGGCAGCGACGGGCTCGAAACCGCGGTGCGCCGCGCCGAGCGCCGCTAGGCGCCCCGCTGCGAGCACCACGGCGCCGATTCCGTCACGGACTAAGTGCCATCTCTGTGATCACGTTAGCGGCGCTGTCCGCCGGGCGGCTAACGTCCTCCAGATCATGGAGAGCTTCGACGCTGAGGTCACGATCCGCCGGACCCGCTATGCGAGCGAGACCACCGGCTGGGCCGTGATCGACGCGGCTGACGCGGACGGAACCTCGGTCGTGCTCGTCGGACCATTGATCCATCTCGAGGAGCGCGAGCGCGCGCGGGTGATCGGGACGTGGGTCGATGACAGCCGGTATGGGCTTCAGGTCAAGGTGTCCGAGGCGAGGCCGCTCCCGCCGGCTGATGCCGACACGCTGATCTCCTACCTGCGGCGGGTCAAGCACGTCGGCGTCAAGCGGGCGACGATGCTGGTCGAGCGTTACGGCGCGGCTGCGGTGATCGATTTGATTGACAGCGATCCTGAGGCCACGTTCGCGGCCGTTGGGCTGCGCGCCGGGCGGGCCGCGGAGGCGGCGTCAGCTTGGAACGGGATGCGGGTGACCCGCCAGCTGCACCTGATGCTCGCTCCACACGGGCTCGGTTACCTGGTCAAGCGTGTCCATACCGAGTACGGCTCGATGGCCCATCGGATCGTCAGCCAGCAGCCCTATGAGCTGACGAGGGTGTTCGGCGTGGGATTTGCCATCGCCGACCGGATCGCTCGAGGGGTCAGCGCGATCGCCGGTGACGGCGCGGTGACAGATCCTCTCGCGCGTGCGCGCGCGGGCATGCTCCACGTGTTGTCCGAGGCGGAACGCAGCGGCAGTACGTGCCTGCCCGACCGCGAGCTGCTGCCGGCGCTCGAGGAGCTGCTCGGGGGCGGAGTCCCCGACCAGCTCATCGGCGAGCTGTCACGGGCCGGCGACGTCGTCGTGGCCGGCCCGTGGGTCTACCGCGCGGCGACGGCCGCGCTCGAGGCGGAGTTGGCCGCGCGCGTGCGGGAGCTGATCGGGAGCGAGCGCAACGGGCGGTTGCGAGAGCCGGAGCTTTCCGCAGCCCAGACCGGAGGCCCCGAGCTGACCGCGGAGCAGGAGGCCGGCGTGCGCAACGCGCTTTCCCACCGGCTCTCGCTGATCACCGGCGGCCCCGGGACCGGAAAGACGGCATCGATCCGGACGATCGCCACCGCAGCCACACAGCAGGGGGCGAAGGTGATGCTCGTCGCGCCGACCGGACGCGCGGCGATCAGGATGACCGAGGCGAGTGGCGTCCGGGCGCGCACGGTCCACTCGGCGCTGGGGTGGATTCCCGGCGAGGGCCCGACGCACGACGAGGATGACCCGCTGCCCTGCGATCTGCTGATCGTCGACGAGTCCTCGATGGCCAACCTGGAGCTGCTGGTCACGCTGCTGCGCGCGGTCGGGCCGAGCACCCATGTCGTGCTCGTCGGCGACGCGGATCAGCTCGCCCCGGTCGGCGCGGGCAAGCCGTTTGCTGAGCTGGTCAGCACTCCGTCGGTCCCGGCGGTGGCGCTCACGCACATCTTCCGGCAGGCGGCCGGCAGCATGATCGTCCAGGGCGCGCACGCGATCCGCCGGGGCGCGGTCCCGGACTTCACCGCCACCGAGGGCATGCGGCGCGACCTGTTCCTGATCACCCGCGCCGATCCGCGCGCCGCGCGCGAGGAGATCGTTTCCCTGGTGAGCGAGCGGCTGCCGGCGCACTACGACATCGATCCGGTCAGCGAGATCCAGGTGTTCGCGCCCGTGTACCGGGGGGAGCTGGGGATCGACGCCCTCAATGACGCGCTGCGCGACGCGCTCAACCCGGACGGGGCACCGGTCCGCGGCGGGCGTCTGCGCCTGGGTGACAAGGTGATGATGACGGGGCGCAACCTGCACGAGCTGGGACTGATGAACGGCACGCTGCTGCGCCTGCTTGACGAGACCTCGGGCGACGGGGGCGAGGACGAATCTGCCCTGATCCTGGGGTCTGAGGAGACGGTGTTCCGACTCCCACCGGAGGAGGCGGACCGGCTGCGCCTGGCCTACGCCTGCTCGGTCCACCGCGGGCAGGGGATCGAGCTCCCGGTCGCGGTGATAGTCGCCCATGCCGCCGGTGGCGCATTCTTCCTGCGCCGCGAGATGCTCTACACGGCCGTCACGCGAGCGAGGCTGGCCACGGTGATCGTCGGCACGCCCGATGTGATCGCCCGGGCGGCGCGGACGCCTGACACCGGTCGGCGACATTCCCGTCTCGCCGAGCGCCTGACCGAGCCTCTGGAGGCCGAGGCGTGAGCATCGCCACACTCGACATCAGCTCACCCGATGGCGCCAGCACGGCCACGTTCGCCCCCGCGGCCGGGATGGTGTGCTGCTCGTTGCGCCACGGCGGGGAGGAGCTGCTCGACCTCGGGCGCGGACTGGACGCGTACGCCGAGCGCGGGAACACGATGGGGATCCCGCTGCTGTACCCGTGGGCCAACCGCCTGGCGGAGTTCAGCTACGAGGCGGCGGGGCGCGGGGTGGTGCTGCCGGAGGATCCGCAACAGCTCCCGCATGATCCCAACGGGCTTCCGATTCATGGCCTGATTCCGCGCCTGATGCCGTGGGAGGCGTCGCTGCGCGGCAGCACGCTCACGGCCCGTCTGGAATGGGGCGCAGAGCAACTGCTGGCGCTGTACCCGTACCGGCACGAGGTCGAGCTGCAGGCCGAGATCGCGACCGGCGCGCTGACCGTCACGGTCCTCGTCCGGGCCACAGGGCAGGACAGCGTGCCGATCAGCTTCGGGTTTCATCCCTATCTGCGCCTGCCGAGCTCCCTCCGCGAGGACACCGAGGTGACGCTGCCCGCCTGCGAGCGACTGCTGCTCGACGAGCGGAGCATTCCCACCGGCGCTCGCGAGGCGCTTGGGCCGACCGCCTTCGAGCTGGCCCAGACGAGTTGGGACGACGGGCTCAGCGTGAGCGAGTCCCCGGCCCGGTTCACGAGCCGCGCCCCGCAGCCCGGCCGCCGGATCGCGCTCGAGCTGCTGGGCGGTTACCCCTTTGCCCAGGTCTTCGCTCCCCCGGGCAGTGACTTCATCTGCTTTGAGCCGATGACGGCGCCGACCAACGCGCTGCGCAGCGGCGAAGGACTGTCTGTTCTGAAGCCGGGCGAGGAATACCGCGCGGCGTTCCGGATCAGCCGAGTCCCTTCGTAGGTTCGACGAGATGCGCGTTCCAGCACTCCTCGACCCGGCCGATCCGCCACACCAGCAGCGCCAGGATCCAGGTGGCCACGAACAGGCCAACCACGATGAAGCCGAGCGATCCCAGGTTGATGTTCTCCAGCCAGGACCAGAACGAGCCCTGGGCGCCGAGCTTCTTAGCCAGCAGCGTGGCGGCGCTCGGTCCTCAAGCAGCCCAGGAGCACGCTCGGAAGCTGTGGGCTGTGCCGCCGGGGGGAAGCCTGCTGTGAGGGTCCTCGGCGGTGGCTGATGGTGGCGCCGGCGCCGAAGCTCAGATCGACGCGCTGTACGAGTTGCCGCTGGCTGAGTTCACCCCGGCCCGGAACCAGCTCGCGCAGAAGCTTCGCCGCGACGGCGACCGCGAGCGTAGTGACGAGGTCAAGCGCCTGCAAAAGCCGACGGTCGCGGCCTGGACGCTGAACCAGCTTCGCCGCCGGCGGCCTGAGGTGGTGAATGGGCTGCTCGACGCGGGCATGCAGCTGCGCCAGGCGCAGGAGCGGCTGCTGGGCGAGGGAGAGCGCGGAGTGCTGCGCGAGGCGGCCGCGCAGGAGCGACGCTTCGTCGACGAAACGGTGCAGGCCGCGGAGGCGATGCTGCGCGAGGCGGAACAGCCGGTGAGCGCGCCGCTCCAGCGCAAACTCTGGGAGACGACTCATGCCGCCGCGCTCGATCCCGCGTTGGGCGAGCTGCTGCGACGTGGTCGGCTGCTGGAGGACCGCCAGATCAGCGACCTCGGCCTGATCGGAGACCCCGGCCGACCCGAGCCGCGCAGTAGCCCCGAGCAGCGCAAGCGCACCCAGCTCCGCCGCCGTCTCGAGCAGGCTCGGGAGCGCCAGCAGAAGTTCGACGAGAAGCTGGAGCAGGCGCTGCGGAACGCTGAACTGGCCGACCGGCAGGTCACGAAGGCGCGTGGCGAACTGGAGCGCGCCGAAACCAACGCTGCGCGCAGGCGCGCGGAAGCCGAGCGCGCCCGCGAACAGGCGACGGCCGGGGCCGAGCGCCTGCGCGAGCTTGATAAACCCGACCCGTGATGGAGGAGTCCTTGCCGATCGACAATCAGCAGCGAGCCCAGAACATGTATGAAGCGTTCGCCGCCGGCGACCGCCAGGCCGTCGAGCGGGCCCTGAGCGCGGACTTCCGCTTCTCCAGCCCGCTCGACCCTGATCTGGACCGCGCCGGATACTTCGAACGCTGCTGGCCGGGAGCCGGCCGCGGGCAGCGGTTCAGCTTCCTGCGCCTGGTCGAGTCTGACGACGAGGTGATCGTCACCTACAAGCTGATCAAGCCCGACGGGACCGCCGGCGTGAACACCGAGGTCCTCACCTTCGATGGCGAGCAGATCCGCCGGGCGGAGGTTTACTTCGGCTGGAACCTGCCGGAGAGCTGAATTCCTCACCCACCCATGTCAATCGGCCGCGTTGGGGGGGAGGTCTGCCAGCTGCCGTCAGCCGCCAGCCAGCGGAACCGTACCGCCGCCTGCGGGCTCGCCGGCATCGCGAGCGGTAGCTCGAAGATCCCGTTTGCATCGGTGGCCGTCCCGGCGACGGCCTGGAACGCGGCGCGGCCGTCGCTCGAGACCTGTACCTCCACGAGCGTCGGTGAGCGCGCCGGCCGGGCGCGCCCCCACACGTCGAGCAGCCGTGACGGAGCTCCGGCGACCGTGATCGCCATCCCAGCGGCGGACAGCGTGCCAGGCGCGCCGATCACGCGGGCTAGCACCGGCGAGCGGAACATCCACAGTGCCGGCTTCGGAGCAAAGCTCTCCCGGAGCAATCCCGTCGTCCAGGTGCCGGCCACCAGGGCGTGCGGATTTCCCGTCTTGGCGCGCAGCGCCAGGGTCTCGTTGGTCAGCGTGTCGGCGAGGAGGAACTGAGAGAACGAGGCAACCTGTCCGTCGTGCCAGGCCAGGTACTCGGACGCCGCGTTCAGCTGCGCCTGCTGGGCCTCGGTCCACCGCATGTCGGTGAGCTCGGCGTCCGACCCGTACCCCTGCTCGGTCAGCCACAGGTTCTGCGCCCCCGGGGCGAGTCGATGCTTAGCCACGAGTTCGTCCAGCAACGCTTGGAGTCGCGGCACATCGCCCATCTGCGACCAATCCGTCTGCTGCGGGCCTGAGGGCACCCAGGGCGGAGCGTTGCGCTCGTAGGGATGGTGGGCGTACCCATCGGCGGGCACCGTCTGAAAGTGCACACGCGCCATCGTGCACGGGCTGCAGTTGTGCGTTGACGCAGGCCAGGCGGCGAATGAACGCGAGCGGTGCCACCCCAGCGCGGCCAACCTCCGCGTCGACCCCGGAGTTGCTGGTGTTGCCGATCAACACCGTGGCCGACGGCGAGGCGGCCTTGATCGCCGGGTAGGCCACGCTCACGAGCTCCCGGTACCAGTCGGCGCTCACCGGAATGCCGTCGCGCCACTAAGGTTCGAGGAAGCTGCGCTCGTTCGGCTCGTTCCACAGCGTGAACGTCTCGACCCGGGGCAGGCTCGTGTGCTCCCCCGCTGGCGTGAAGGCACCGCCGTAGCGCCGCGCGAGCATCTGCTCCCAGGCTGCAGCCTGTCGAACGTCGATGTTGGCGTTGTACCAGGGGTCCGGCGCGCTCCGCGGGGCGGCGGTGTCGGTTGTCGCCCAGAGCGGGGCGGAAAACGCCGGGTCGATGATCACGTGCAGACCGGCGCCGGCGGCCGCTCTGACGGCGGTGTCGAGGAGCTGCATCCCGGTGGCGGGGTACGAGCTCGGCGCGGCGGGGTTGGAAGCCGCGCGGAATCCGGGCGGAATTCGGGTCCGGGGCCTCGAGCTTCCACTCAGCAGAGATCCGCAGCTCGTCGACGCCCAGCCAGCGCAGCTCGTTCATGTACTGCGGCAGTCGCTGCGCCGAGAACAGGGAAAGGTCGTCGTCCTGCAGCACCGTGTGCAGCGTGCGGGCATCCGCCGCCCGGGGCAGAGCGCGGCCAGAGCCATCACCGGCAGGAGCGATGCCAGCAGGCGGCGGCCGGACAACAGGCCACAGGGCGCCGTCCGCATCACGGGCCGGTCCGTGCCGGCACGAGAACGCCGTCCACCCGCCAGCGCCCGCGAATCAGCCGGAGCGGCAGAAAGCGGGTCTGCCGCCCCGGGGGGATCGCCACCTCCACGTAGCCGTACGCGCCGATCAGTGCGGCCGCTCCGGTCATCGCCGCGCGCCCGCTGGCCCGGAGCGCAGAAGCGCCGGGCAGGAGCCGCGCCAGCACTCGGACGCAGATCCCCTGGGTGGGGTCGTGGCGCTGGAGCTGGGCCGCGATCGCCGGCGTGGTGGTCAGCGCGCAGACGCGGGGCGCGTCAGCGGCGGCGAGCGCCCGAAGGTACTCGGTGGCGATCCGCCGGGCTGCCGCCTGCGCGCGGGTGGGCCCATGGGCGAACGGGCGGCGCGGCGGCGATGCGGGCGGAACCGGTTCGGCGATGAACCCGTTGTGGCGCAGCAGGACGACTCCGTCGCGCGTCGTCGGCCCCCATCCGAGCCGTTCGAGCAGCGGCACCCAGACTGAGCTGGCAGCCGCGCGAGCATCAAGCGTCACCACGGTGACGTGCTCGGCCGCGAGGAACCTGGCCGCGGCAGCGCTCTGGTTGGGGACGTGGGCGCCATAGGTGAGGGTGGGATAGATGGCAAACCGCTTGTACGGATCCGGCGCCTCAGGCCCGATCACGTAACCGCTGGCCATCCGGAAGCCAAGGTCGGCCTCGGCGTTCCACAGCATGCTCTGGCCGGCGATCCCGACTGGGAGCACGAGCACCGTGTCCGTCGGGCTGATCACCCGGCGGAAGGCGGCGTTGGTGAACAGCGTCGGGAGGTTGGGCGTTCCCCGCCAGTAGTGACGTCCGATCGCCGGCCAAAGGCTGGCCACGGCCAGCGCCGCCAGCACCCAGGTGCCCACTCGGGCGCCGGCGCTGGCGCTGGCACGAGCCAGCCACATCGCCGCGAGCACAGCACAGATCAGAGCGCCGAACAGGATGAACCGAGCCGGGAGCATCAGCCCGAGGACTGGCAATCGTTCGGCCGCCGCCCACGGCAACGGGATTCCGGTCGCGCCGCCGAGGTGCAGGTGACCGCCCAGCGAGCACACGACGATCACGCCCAAGGTGGCCCAGCATGACCTTCACCGCCGCCCGCCGACGCGCGGCGAGGGCGCCCAGCAGCGCGATCACGAGCAGCGGCAGGCCCAGGTAGGTTCCGCCCTCGACGTAGCCGGCGGTGAACTTGAGCGAGGTCGAGAGAAAATCGGATCCGCCAACCGCCGTGATCTGGGTGGGGACCACGAACCCGAGCAGATCGCTCGAGAACAGGTCAGTGCGCCAGTGCAGCACGCGAGCGCCGCCCGGCTGCAGCGCGTAGTAGAGGTACGGGGAGACGAGCGCGATGGCGGCCAGATACGACACCGCGATCGGTCCGAGCAGCGCACGCAATCCCGCGCGGAGGCCTGCCTCACCGAACGCGTAGGCAAACGCGAGGGCGACCGCGCCGAACATGGTCAGCGCGGCGAACACCTCCACCGAGAAGGAGAACCAGCGCCGCGGTCATCAGCACCCCGAACCACCGGCGGCTGAGCTCGCCGCCCAGTCCGCGCAGCACGAGGTGCACGATCGCCGGGACCAGGAAGACCAGGGTCAGGTTCAGGTGACCGACGAGCTGACCCAGCATGAAGCTCGAGAAGCCGAACAGCCAGCCGCCGACCAGTGAGGGCCAGAACGCCCGCGTCACCCGGCGGCACAGGAGGAAGGCAAAGAACGCGGCCAGCACCGGGCTCAGCAGCATCGCCAGGTCGAAGGCGAACAGGGGTCCGGCGATCGCTGTGACCGGAGCGAAGATCAGCGCGGCGCCGGGAACGAGCGTCCCGTGAGCAAGGTCGATCCCCTGAGGGGCGTAGAGCAGATGTGTGACGAATGGGTTCAGACCGTGCAGCAGAGCGTGCGGCCACCATCTGAACGCCCACACATAGACGCCCGCGTCGGTGGTCGAGCCGATGCACACGCATTCGTGCGCGCCGGGGTGCAGGAGTGGCTGACCGAACAGCGCCAGCCCCATCACCGCGTAGACGGCGAAGGCCGCGGCGGCCGGGAGCCGCTCGATGCGCGCGCCGATCGACCGCATGGCCTCAGCCCGAGCCGGTCTCGTCGTCTCGCTGGGAATACAGCTGCTCGAAGGCATCCGCCGCCGCGTCAAGCTGACGGCGACCCGTGCCCACCGCCCAGCGCCGGCTCGGTCGATCGACGGCGAGCACGAGCCATCCGCGTCCGTCCTCGTCGCTGAGATGGATGAGGATCGTGTTCCGGTTGTGCTCGACGCGCGCCCGATGCTCGGGATTGCCCTCCTCGTGGAGGATTCGCGGCCTTGCCTCAGTGGGATCCGCCACGAAGGAGGTCCAGCGCGACCGCGCCGGGCGTGGCGACGGGGGTCGTTCAGGCATAGCGCGTGAGCGTAGTGCGGGAAGGATCAGCCCTCGACCTCGTCCTCCGCTTCCTCGGCCTCCTCGCCGGCGTCCACGATGTCACCGTCGGTGAACAGCACCTTCTCAAGCGCCACACGCCATTTGGGGGTGCGGCGGATGAGGAACTCGAGGTCCATGGCAAAGTGCTTGAACTCCTCCTGCTGGGCATTCTCCATGATCGCGCGAGCGTCCTCGTCCGCTTCCACCGAGATCCGTTGCGCGTACCACCCGATCGCCTCGGCTTCTTCGGTGAGTGAGGCGATCATCCGCGCGAATGTGCGTGCTTGCGCGCTGAGTTCCTCTACGGGCTCGTGGTACTGGTCAAATCCCATGGGCAACTCCGTTCGGTCGAGGGCAGATGGTCACCTCCTACCCGCTGACAGGCCGCCCGGACAGTCGCGGAAGCGTTAGGTTGCCCGGATGTCCGGCTTAGATCGAGAGCGCACAGAATGGGACGTCGTGGTGATCGGCGGCGGCCCCCCGGGTGAGAATGCCGCCCAATACGCCAAGCAGGGGAGCGATCGCACGGCAGTGATCGTCGAGGCCGAATTGGTCGGCGGCGAATGTTCCTATTGGGCATGCATGCCCAGCAAGGCGCTGCTTCGCCCGGTCGAACTGCTTGAAGCAGCGCGCGCGCTGCCCGGCGTGGCAGAGGCGGTCTCCGGACCCGTGAACCTGGAGGCGGTGCTGGCCAGGCGGGACAGGTTCACGCACGACCGCGACGATTCCTCGCAACTCGAGTGGGCCAAGGGACAGGGAATTGACGTGGTTCGGGGCCGGGGGCGACTGACCGGTGTGAGGACCGTCGAGGTCACGGCGTCCAACGGGACGACCCGGAGCCTGCACGCCCGCCACGCCGTCGTGGTCGCCACCGGCACCGCTGCGGCGGTCCCGCCGGTCCCGGGGCTGGCCGACGCCAAGCCGTGGACCTCGCGCGATGTCACGAATCTCAGGGAGGTGCCTCGTCGGGTGGCCGTGATCGGCGGTGGGGTCGTCGCCTGCGAGGCGACGACGTGGCTCAGGGGGTTGGGCGCGCAGGAGGTGACGGTGATCGAACCGGGTGGCTCCCTGCTCGGCAAGCAGGAGCCGTTCGCCGGTGAGCTGGTGGCCGCCAAGTTCGACAAGCTCGGCATCGCGGTCCGGGTCGGCACCAAAGTCGAGTCCGTGCAGCGACCCGCCGTGCAGGACACCGGGATCGGTCGCATCCACGGCGGCCCGGCCGAGGTCACAGCCGGCGGATCGAAGTTCGAAGTCGATGAGATCGTCGTCGCCGCGGGGCGCACGCCTCGCTCAGAAGACCTCGGACTCGAGCGAATCGGAATCGACACCAGCGACTCGCACGGCTTCATCTCCACCGACGACCACATGGCGGTGATCGGGGCTGACGGCTGGCTCTACGCCGTCGGTGACATCTCCGGTCGCGCGCTGCTCACGCACATGGGCAAGTACCAGGGCCGGATCGCCGGCGACGTGATTGCGGCGCGCGCCGAGGGCCGCACGCTCGAGGGCTCCCGCTACCGCGACGTAGCCGACCACGACATGATCCCGGCCGTCGTCTTCGCCGAGCCGCAGGTCGCGTCGGTGGGACTGACCGAAGCAGCCGCGCGCGAGAAGGGGATCGATGTGGAGACGCTCGAGTACGACCTGGCGTCGATCAGTGGCGCTGCACTGCTCCGCGACGACTACACCGGGCGAGCCAAGCTCGTCGTCGACCGCTCGGCGGACACGCTCGTGGGCGCCACCTTCGTCGGACCCGACGTGGCCGAGCTGCTGCACGCGGCCACGACCGCCGTCGTCGGCAAGATCACGTTGGAGACGCTGTGGCACGTGGTGCCGTCCTACCCGACGGTCAGCGAGATCTGGCTCCGGCTGCTTGAAGCCCGGAGGTGATCTCCGCCTCATCACGGCGAGACGCGGACGTCGCTCTCAGACAACTGGACCCGGCGGCTGCGAGGTCGACCGCGGCGCCGGCGCGGGTGGGGCGCGGCGGTTATCACCGGGATCTTCGGGTGCGCGGATCCACTCGACGATGCGTCCGCCGACGATCACGAAGTTGGTGCGCGCCGTCTGGCCGACGCCCGTGCCACAGCCGCCGCCCGGGCCGGGACGGTTGGTCAGCCGGAACAGCGCATTGACGTAGCGACCGCGCTGATCGGCCCGGAGGAACTCGGCCCCGCACGGCAGCGTCGCGTTGGCCGCGTCCGCCTCGGCGCGCGTGTGGATCGTGATCACCAGGACGCCACCGCTGGCGCTCGTCCCATTCGCGATCAGGCTCGGAAGCGCGAAGTAACGGGCGGCGCCGCGGACATCGCCGTGGCGCAGCGCGCTCGACCACGCACGGATCACCCTCACCGCTGCGGGGTCGGCCGGCCGGCCCGTCGGGGCAGGCGTGGGAATGGGCTTCGCGTGGGATCGGGGCGCGGGGGCCAGCGGGCCGGTCGAGCCCGGCCGAGCCGCTGACCGAGAACGCGCCGTCGCCGAAGCGCCGCTGCCCGACCCGCATCCGCCCGCCAGGGACCCGGCCGCGACGACCGCCAGGATCAGACCCAGGCGAGGAGTGGCTGCCATCGCTCAATCATCCCACCCGCAAACCACCCTCCGCGCGCAATTCATCCTGCAAAACGCCCCTCACAAGATCCCTCGCCTGCGGGATTGAGAGAGCCAGAGATCTAGTCCACCATTAACGGGCTATGCGTACAACGCTCGGAGGAGAGCTGCCGCAAGGAGGGATCGTGGCGGCGCAGCCCTGCACCACAGGGCTGTCCAAGTCCTGATCGCTGAGGACGTAGCACCGCGGCGCAGAGCTGTGAGCGGTAACAGCGCGGGTAAGGAGCATCGTCTGATCGTCGTCCCCGAGCCGCGGCCCGACCCCGTGCTGGCCGCCGCGCCGGACGCTGTCATGACGATCGACGAGGACGGGCGTGTGTGCCAGTTGAACGCCGCGGCGGAGACGATGTTCGGCTATTCGCAGAAGCAGGCGCTGGGGCGCCCGATTGCGGAGCTGGTGATCCCGTCGCGACGGCGCCGCGCGCATCGCGCAGGGCTCAAGCGAGTCGTCT
Organism: Solirubrobacteraceae bacterium; assembly: GCA_036564325.1. Lineage (GTDB taxonomy): Bacteria > Actinomycetota > Thermoleophilia > Solirubrobacterales > Solirubrobacteraceae > Palsa-465. The sequence continues at coordinate 40,868 of DATCPD010000106.1, forward strand.
CCGGAGGGCCAACGCGCATCCTGGGCCGGCGGATTGTCGTCACAGCCGTGGGCGCGGACGGGCAGGAATTTCCTGTCGAGCTGACCGTAACCCAGACCCAAGTTTCGCCGCAGAGATTCACCGCCTGGATCCGGGCCCTCGGGACCAGTGGGGACGTGGTGCGCTCAGCTTTCGATCATGCACCGATCGGGATGAGCGTGGTCGCGCCGGATGGAAAGTGGTTGCGGGTCAACGACGCGTATTGCCGGATGCTCGGTTATGAGCGCGAGGAGCTCATCAGCAAGCGGTTCCGAGATCTCACCCATCCCGATGATGTGGCCGAGGACGACGAGTTCATCGCCGCAGTCGGCGCACGGCAGGGAGACAGCCTGGAGCGCGATCGGCGCTATCTGCACCGGGATGGCTCGGTCGTGTGGGTGCACGTGCGGGCCGAGGTGATCCGTGACGAGGCGGGCGACCCGCTCTATGCCGTATCGCATCTCCAGGACATAACCGATCACAAGCGCGCGGAGGAACAGCTCCTCGACGGCGAGCGAAGGCTGCGCTCGGTGATCGACCACACGCCGGCCATGGTGTGGGTCAAGGGACGCGACTTCCGTTACCAGCTCGTCAACTCTGAGTTCGAAAGAGTGTTCGGCGTGCGGAGCGACTGGATCGTCGGGCGCCGCGATGAGGACATCCTGCCCGCTTCGGCAATCGACCGGGTCCGAGCTGAGGACCGGCTGGTGCTGGACGGTGGTCATCCCGTGCAGGAAGAAATAACGGCCCGGCGCAACGGCCAGCAGCGCATGTTCCTGACGATCCGTTTCCCGGTGTTCGATGAGCAGGGAGCGATCCAGGCGGTGGGTGGCATGTCGACGGATGTCACCGAACGCCGCCTTGAGGAGCGCGCCAAGCGCGAGCGCCTCCAGTGCTCTGAGCAGATCAACGCAGCGCTTGCTCAGAATCGGTTCGTCCTGCACGGGCAGCCGATCATCAATCTCGTCTCATCACAGGTCGAGCAGTCTGAGCTGTTGATCCGAATGCTCAGGGCGGGCGGGGGCGACGAGCTCGCCCCGCCGGCGGAGTTCCTGCCCTGTGCGGAGCGCTTTGACCTGATCGAGATGGTCGATAAGTGGGTGGTCGCCCGCGCCGTGGAATTCGCGGCCGCCGGTCATCGCGTCGAGGTCAACCTCTCGGCCAAGACGATCTGCGACCAATTGCAGGTCGGTTGGATCGAGCGTGCGGTGATCGACAGCGGAGCGCCGCCACAAAACCTCATCTTCGAAATCACCGAGACCGGTGCGGCACAGAACCTGCCGGCCGCCCGAACGTTCGCGCAGCGCCTGCGCAAGCTGGGCTGTGCCTTTGCCCTCGATGACTTTGGCGTCGGGCACGGGAGTTTCACCTACCTCAGACACCTGCCGGTCGACTATCTGAAGATCGACATCCAGTTCATCCGAAACCTGCTCCTCGACGAGGACGATCAGCAGGTCGTCCGGGCGATCATCGGAGTTGCCCGGCAGTTCGGGATCCAGACGATCGCCGAAGGCGTGGAGGACGCGGCCACTCTGGAGAAGCTCCGGCGGATGGGAGTCGACTTCGCGCAGGGCTACCACATCGGACGGCCTATGCCGCTTCCCGAGCTATGGCAGTCCCTCCGGGATCGAGGAGGTGATGCACATCTCACGCAAGCGTGAACTCGCCCGCGAACAGAGCCTGACCGATCTTGCCCAGGCCCTCGGTGAACGAGAGCAGCTCGTCGGCGACCGGGAGCAATATCGCATCGATCGCGAGCAGCTCGTCCAGGATGACCAGCGCGACAACGGCGCCGTCGGAGACGAGGGTCAGGATCGCATCCTCGGCGACAGCCAGGCGCGGATTGATCGCGAGCAGGCCACCCGAGATGTCAACCAGGAGGCACTCGACCATGCCCAGGAAGGGCGAGACGTCCAGCAGGTGGCGCTCGACGAAACGCGAGCGATCCTCGAGCTTCCGACCGCCGACCAGCCTGACCTCGAGGATCCAAGCGCGATCCGACGCGAGGCGATCGCCCGTGCCCAGGCCGGCCGCGAGCGCGCCGAGGCAGCTCTGATTCGGGCCCAGGCGGCCCTGGTCCGCGCCGAAGCCGGACAGGTCCGCGCGGAGCGTTCCTCCTAGTCGATCACGCCAAGCCGCATGGCCTTGGCGACAGCGGCGGCGCGGTTCTGCACGCTGAACTTCTCGTAGATGTTCTTGAAGTGCGTCCTGACCGTGGCGGGACTCAGGACCAGCCGCTCGGCGAGTTCCAGCCCACCGAGTCCGTCGGCCGCGAGCGTCAGCACCTCGAGCTCTCGTGGAGTCAGTGAGACGATTGGATCGGAGCGACCGGCCTCGGTCACTTCCAACTCGCCCTCGGGCCAGTCGGCGGGAGCGAAGGCGGCCAGCTGCAGGCCAGGCAGGACGTGCGCGAGGCCGCAGTAGACGATGTCGAAGCGGCTGCCGTCGCGCCCAGTCACCCGATGGCGGCCGGCGACCCATCCCGTATCGAGCAGCCGTGCCCAGGTCTGCTCCAGGTCCGCAGTCAGGCCCGAGGGCGTGTGATCGTCGACCGTCAAGGCGCGCAGCTCGTCGAGGCTGAGTCGGAAGGCCAGCCGGGCGGGGCGGTTGGCCTCGATGTAGCGCCGCCTTCCGTCGACCATCACCATCGGTACGTGGCTGTGCTCGACGATCCTCTTGAGTTTTGCTGCGTCCCCCCGCACACGACGTACGGCCTCGGCGGCCGCCCCCACACTGTGGGGGATCTGGGGGGACTGACCGTTGGTTTCAGTCATTATCCTGCTTGAGTGTGTCGTTTGACGCCGGCAACCGTAGCACTACGTTTGACGCTGTCAACTGTAGTAATCTGGAGAAAAAGTCGCTAGACTCGCAGAAATGAGCGATAGGGGCACTATCGGGGCTCGCGTCACGGCCGCACGGAAGCGTCTTGGCTGGACGCGGGAGGGCCTCGCCTTCCATTCGGGGATCAGCTGGTCGGCCATCGCCCAGATCGAACCAGGGCGGCGGACGAACCTTCGGCCAAGCACGCTCACCGCGCTCTCGCGAGCGCTGGGCGTGAGCATCGATTATCTCGTCGACGGCGGCCAGCTCCCTCCGGCAATGCTCGACCATTCCGCCTTCCCCTATCGAACGGACGATCAGTTCCGAACGACCGTAGGGCCGTTTCTTGCCGAAGGGATCGAGCGCTCCGAGGCCCTGCTTGCGGTGACGACGGGGCCCAATATCGAGTTGCTCCGGGAGCACCTCGGCAAGGACGCACGGAGCGTCGAGTTCGTCGATGCGAACGGTTTCTACACCTCGCCAGCGGCCGCCCTCAAGGCGTTCAGGGCCTTTTCCGAGGCCAGCCTAGAACGCGGAGCCACCTGGGTCCGAGTGGTCGGGGAGCCGATGTGGGCAGGCACCTCGGACGCCGAAGTGCGCCTCTGGACTCGGTACGAGTCGCTCTTCAATCTGGTGTTCGCCGCGTCTCCGTTGACCGTCGTCTGCCCGTATGACGAGCGGTGTGCCGCCCCGGAAATCGTGAGACAGGCGCATCTCACGCACCCCCACATGGTGGGCGACCAAGGGCTCTCGCCGAGTCCCGACTACCTCGACCCGAGCGGCTTCGCGCTGGAGCCCGGCTAGCCTGAGCCTTTCAAGAACGCCGACCGGGGGCGTTCTCCTCCCTCGAAATGGGGTAGCCCGAGCCAATCAAGGACGTGGACGGGAAGGAACATGAGCGATAGCAGCGGGATCGGCTCTCGGGTCAGGGCCGCACGTGAGCGTCGAGGTTGGTCCCGGGAGGCGCTTGCCTTCCATTCAGGGATCAGCTGGTCCGCGATCGCCCAGGTCGAATCCGGTCGGCGCACGAATGTTCGCCCGAGCACCCTCGCGGCGCTCTCGCGAACGCTCGGCGTAAGCATCGACTACCTCGTCGACGGCGGCCAAGCCCCTCCGATGCTCGAACATTCCGCCTTCCTGTATCGCACGGACGATCAGTTCCAGACGACGATGGGCTCGTTTCTTGCCGACGGAGTCGAGCGCTCCGAGGCCATAATCGCAGTGACTACGCTCGCGAACATCGAGCTGCTGCGCGAGCACCTCGGCAAGGACGCCCGCAACGTCGAATTCGTCGATTCGCGCCCCTTCTTGAGCACACCGACCGCCACCCTCGAGGCGTTTGCGACGTTTGCGGAGGCCAGCCTCGGGCGGGGCGCCAATTGGGTTCGCGTCCTCGGTGAGCCGCGGTGGTCGGAAAGGTCCGAGACCGACGTTCGCCTGTGGACTCGATTCGAATCGCTTTTCAATCTCGTGTTCGCCTCGTCTCCGATGACCGTCGTCTGCCCTTACAACGAGCGGTCGGTCGCTCCGGAGATCCTGACCGAGGCACTTCTCACGCATCCCCACACGATCGGCGCGCAAGGCACCCAATCAAGCCCCGACTACGACGATCCAAGGCGATTCACGTTGCAGCCGTAGTGGCCTGAGCTGGCTCAGTGCCGCTTCAACGTGAAGCGCATGCGCAGCCTCACGGCGCGTTGGTTGGGATGCGGTCACCGGCCTCGGGACGCCGAACGCCGCGAACCTGATCCCGGATCTGATCGCCGCACTCCGTAGACATCGAGGGGGCGAAAGCGGGAGCCGTGGCTGGCCACGGCTCCCGCCGGTTCCCCACCTCAGTTGTTCGGCGCTCCCACCGGTGTGCCGCTCGTTTGCACTGCGGAACCCGTGTACGTGCCCGACCCGCCCAGCGTTGGACTGTCGTGCGAGAACGCTATGTGGGCCCACCCGAGGCTGTCGGTGTCGACGTCGAAGTCGTCGAACAGCTGCCGTCCTGTGGTGCATGTCGCGCCGCTCTCGCACACCGCTCCCTGGTGCACGGACATCAGTTGCTCCGGCGTGCCCCAGCCGGTGGGCGAGCTCGACAGGTTCTGAGCGAAGTACACGTACCACGTCTGGTTACTCGTGGTGGGGGATCCGTAGTAGACGAGGTCCACGCCGCCGGAGGTCGCCGCGAGCCAGGGGAAGATCGCCTGAGCGGTGTTCGTGCTGACGGGTGACGAGCAGGTCCAGGTCTTCCCGTGGTCGGTGGACTCGGCGGTGGAGATGCTGTGGTCGTCCGACCAGGCGTACCAGACGTTCCCCGCGGGATCGACGGAGATATTGGGGAAGTTGTGGTTCAGGTCGGTCGACGTCCCCGCCACGCTGCACGGCACCGGCTGATCTGTCCACGTATGGCCGCCGTCGGACGACACGCCGAGGAACGCCTCGTTGTTGTTCGCCCCGCCGGACGCGGACGGAGCCACGAACGACTGATAGGCGTAGAAATTGCCCGGGCCAGCCGGCAGGTTGCGATGGTCGATCACCAGGTTCCCGAGCTCGTTGCTGGTCGCCTTGTAATCGGTCGGCGGGATCACCTGGGCGATGTGGGTGTACAAGGTCCCGTCGTTGTCCGAGCGCAGCACGTCGATGTTGTTGGTCGCGACGTCGTGGAACGTCAGCAGCGAGGTGTCGGCTCCGAACGCCGCGATCCACTCGCGATCGTCGACCGGGAGGCCGGCCTGGACGGGCGTCATCGAGAACGTCGTCCCGTTGTCGGTGGAGTGCGCGACGTTCACCGAGGCCAGGTTGAGGCTCGCGACATAGAGGTTGTAGTTGCCGCTTGAGTTCGGCGCGCTGGCGATCGCGAGGTCAATGTCACCACCCGCAAGGCCAAGCCCGCCGGCGACCGTGTTCGGCTGACCGCGGTACTCGAGACCGCAGCCGGAGGCACCGGTCCCGCCCGTCGCGTTAAGCCCGCGCCACAGCTGGCTGCCGCCGCCGAGGCCGTTCTCGGATCCGAGGAATACATTGTTGGCGCGTGAGACGTGGATCGCGGGCTCGCCGGCCAGGTTCGTCCCGCAGCCCGACGCACCGACCGTAGCCGCCTGCAACTGTCCGTAGTCGAAGCCCCCCACGCTGTCCGCCCCGGCGCTCCCGAACGCGCCCAGAACGAGCGCAAGTGTTAGCCCAGCGAGCACAACGGGTCGCCGCGCACGAAGTCGAGCCTGCATTCTTCATCCTCCCGTCATCGACGACGCTCCTGGTCGCGTCGGATTGACCGCCTGGCCCAGACGTCCGATCGACCAACTGGCCAGACGACCACGGCGTACCC
>DATCPD010000126.1:0-20300 GCA_036564325.1 Solirubrobacteraceae bacterium
ACAAAATCGATGCCGTCGCCGCGCTGGTAGTCCCGGCTCAGGCGCAGGACGTTGAGTTCGAGCCTGCTGCGCTCGACGCAATCGTTTCCTACACCAAAGGCTACCCCTACTTTCTCCAGGAATGGGGCTACCACGTGTGGAATGAGGCGTCAGGGTCGCCCATAACCGCAGATGACGTGGAATCCGCAGCCAAAACTGTGGAAACCCAACTCGACAAGAACTTCTTCCGGGTGCGGATGGACCGCCTGACTCCTGCGGAGAAGGACTATCTGGTAGCGATGGCAGACCTAGGCGCCGGCCCACATCGCTCGGGAGACATAGCGACGAAACTGGGGGTGAAGGTTGAAAGCGTTGCGCCGAGGAGATCGGGGCTGATTAAAAAGGGCATGCTCTACAGCCCGGCCCATGGCGATACAGCGTTCACGGTGCCCATATTCGACGAGTTTCTCAGGCGTGCACGGCCTAACGAGGCCGAAGAATGATCCTTCCGTAAACCCCGCTTCGTAGAGATGCCTCAGAGGCGCTCGCCGCCAAAACCAAGATTTCGCATTCCCTCCTGGGCCGGCAGTCCAGACGGCGGGCGGGGAAGCCCAGCCGTAACAAGAAGAATTCCTGTCCGGCTACTTGGTTTAGATGCCGAACGTGGTCACGTGGTAGGCCTTCACAGCGCCAGAGGGTAGCGGTGCTAGGCGGGAGCGAAGCCCGGCAGCAGCAGTTCCACCCGCGCGCCCGGAGCGGGATCGCGGGCGAGCGCGCGGACCTGGCCGCCGTGGGCGTCGGCGATCGCCCGGACGATGGCCAGACCCAGCCCGGCGCCCCCGGAGGTCCGGTCGCGCGCCGGATCGGTGCGGTGAAAGCGCTCGAATACGCGCTCTCGCTCCGCGGCAGGGATGCCGGGTCCGTCGTCGAGCACGACGAACCGAAGCTGGTCGGCCCCCGCGCGCTCCAACTCGAGGCGCACCATGCCGGTGTCCTCCGCGGTGTGCTCGATCGCGTTGCGCGCGAGGTTGCGCAGCGCCTGGGCCAGCCGGTCGGGATCGGCGCGCAGGGTGCCACCGGGAACCGGGCCGAGCGAGAACTGGCGGCTCGCCGTCAGGCTGAGGCCGTCCCACAGCTCGGAGATGTAGGCCGGCAGGTCGATGTCCTCGAGGCGCAGCGAGTCCGTCTGCTCGGCTTGGGCGAGAACCAGCATGTCATCGACCAGCCGGCTGATCCGGGTGACCTCAGACTGCAGCATGCGCTCGACGCGGCGCACCTCATCCGGCGTCGGCGCCTCCGTGGCGGCCAGGACCTCCAGCTGCCCTCGGATCACGGTCAGCGGCGTGCGCAGCTCGTGGGAGGCGTCGGCGATGAACGCCCGCTGACCGGCGAACGCCTCCTCGAGCCGGTCGAGCATGTGGTTGAAGGTCACCGCCAGGACCCGCAGCTCGCTGCCGCTGCCGCTCCCACGCGGAGGCTCCATCCGCGGGGCCAGCTCGCCGGCGTCCACGCGCGCGGCCACCGCGGCCAGCCGCCGCAGCGGCGCCGTGACCTGCGCACCGGCCAGATAGGAGGCCAGCAGGGCGAGCAGCAGGGTGACCGCGCCGGCCATCACGAACGCCCGCGCAACCCCGTGCTGAGCTCGCTCGACGAGGGCCAGGGGCTCCCCCGCTCCGACCACGACTCGCACCCCGGCGACGGTTTCCGCGCGCTCGAGCACCCTGACCTCTCCGGCGTCGGGAATGCGGCGGTTGGAATAGCCGAGCGCCGGCGTGCGCAGCGCCTGGGAGCGAAGGTTCTCGAGCGCCTGCTCGGCCTGGGTCTCGCCGTCCTCGGGCTGGCCGGCGCCGAACAGCTCGGGGTGGTTGCTCACCGTGCCGGCGCCGGCGACGATCGCGAACAGGAGGGTCGAGGTGACGCTGTAGGGCTGGGCGCGCACGTAGCGCGACGCCAGCGTTGCGACCTGGGCGGCCCCGCGCGCTTTCAGCGGTCGCAGCGCCTGCGCCAGCTGCGTTGTCTCGGCGGCGATCTCGTGGTCGATCTGGCCGGTGATCTGCGAGCCCGTGCTCGTATAGACGACGGCGAACACGATCGCCGCCGAGACCAGCAGCACCCCGGCAACCCAAGCGGTCAGCCGCCAGCGCAGGCCGGACGGCGGCCGCGGCCTACTCGGCATCCAACCGGTATCCGACCGAGCGAACCGTGACGATCGGCGAGCGGTCCGATCCGCTGCGCAGTTTGCGACGGAGATACCCGACGTAGACGTCGACGACGTTCGTACCGGGGTCGTAGTCGTATCCCCAGACCGCCCGCAGGATCTGGTCGCGCCCGAGGACGCGGCCGCGGTTGCGCAGCAGGTAGGCGAGCAACTCGAACTCGGTCGTCGAGAGCCTCACCGGCTCGCCGGCGTAGCTGACCTCACGGGTGATCAGATCCATCTCCAGCTCGCCGGCGGAGAGCGCGGTGGCCGGAGCCTGTGCCGCGACCCGCAGCTGGGCCCGGATCCTGGCGGCGAGCTCGTTGAGCGAGAACGGCTTGGTCAGGTAGTCAGCCGCCCCGGCATCCAGGCCCTTGACGCGGTCCTCGACCTCTCCGCGCGCCGTCAGCGCGATCACCGGGAGGCCGGGCTTGGCCGTGCGCAGCCCTGCGAGCACCTCCAGCCCGCTGCGGCCCGGGAGCATCATGTCGAGTACGACCAGGTCGACATGCTCGTTGATCGCCTTCTCCGACCCGCTGAGACCGTCGAGGGCCGAGATCACGTCGAACCCGTGGGCGCGCAGCCCGCGATCAAGAAAGTCCACGATCCCGGGCTCGTCCTCGATCACCAGGATCGTCTCAGGCATGCGGGCGATTATCGCTTGCCCGTCGGCGCGTGCGCGTGGCGAAGAATTCTCTCATCCAGTCGTGAAGCTGCGTTGATCGCGTGCGCGAGACTCAATGGTCGTGGATACCGCCGGAACCGAGCGCAACGAGCAGCTCACCGCGACGATCGGAGTGCTGCTGCTGCTCCTGCTGGCGGTGTTGGGCGTCACGATCCTCCGCATCGGCCAGCTGATCTGGCTGCATCTGTTTCTGGGCCTGCTGCTGCTCGGTCCGGTCCTGCTCAAGGTGGGCAGCACCGGCTACCGGTTTGCCCGCTACTACACCGGCGACCCCGCGTACCGGCACAAGGGCCCGCCGGAGCTGGCGATGCGCCTGCTGGCGCCGGTCGTGGTGCTGCTGACGGGCGTGGTCTTCGTCAGCGGCGTGATCCTGCTGTTCCACGGGCCCCAGAACCGCGGGACGTGGCTGACGATCCACAAGGTCAGCTTCATCGTATGGCTCGCCTTCACCGCGCTGCACGTGCTCGGGCACCTGCCGGGACTCGGGACTTCGCTGCGCCCGCGAGCGTTTGGACCGTCCGATACCTGGCGCGGCGAGGCCGGACGCTGGATCGCGCTGAGCTCGGCGTGTGCGGTCGGATTGGTGCTGGCGCTCGTGCTCCTCCCCGACTTCTCGGTGTGGACCCACGGCGCTCTCGCCCACCACCACCACGACGGCTGAGCTGCACCGGCTCAGCGCGCGTATTCGATCGCGCGTGACTCGCGGATCACCGTCACCTTGATCTGACCCGGGTACTCCAGCTCCTTCTCGATTTCCCTGGCGATTTCGTGCGAGAGGATCGTCGCGGCGTCGTCGTCGATGTCGCCTGGAGCGACCATCACCCGGATCTCCCGGCCCGCCTGCATCGCGTAGACCTTGTCCACGCCCTTGTGGCGGGTGGCGATCTGCTCGAGGTCTCGCAGCCGCTTGACGTACTGCTCGAGCGACTCCCCGCGGGCGCCGGGCCGAGCGCCAGAGAGCGCGTCCGCGGCCTGCACGATCACCGCCTCGATCGTCTGCGGCTCGACCTCGTTGTGGTGCGCCTCCATCGCGTGGGCCACCGCCTCCGGCTCACCATACTTGCGGGCCAGGTCCCCCCCAACGAGCGCGTGCGGACCCTCGATCTCATGGGTCACGGCCTTGCCGATGTCGTGCAGCAGCGCCGCGCGGCGCGCCGTCTTCGGACTGGCGCCGAGCTCCTCGGCCATCATCGCGGCCAGATGCGCGACCTCGATCGAGTGCGCGAGCACGTTCTGCCCGTAGCTGGTGCGAAACCGCAGCCGGCCCAGGTACTTGACCAGTTCCGGATTCAATCCCTGCACGCGCGCTTCGAAGACGCCCTGCTCGCCCAGCTCGACGATATGGGCCTCGAGTTCCGACTTGGCCTGGAAGTACATCTCCTCGATCCGAGCCGGGTGGATCCGCCCATCCTGGAGCAGCTTCTCCAGCGTCAGCCTCGCGATCTCCCGGCGGACGCCGTCGAACCCCGAGAGGACGACGGCGCCCGGGGTGTCGTCGATGATGAAGTCGACTCCGGTGAGGTTCTCCAGGGCCCGGATGTTGCGGCCTTCCCGGCCGATGATCCTGCCCTTCATGTCGTCGGCCGAGAGCTGGACCACGGAGACGGTGGTTTCCGCCGCGTGACCGGCCGCGAGCCGCTGCATACAGACCGACAGGATGTTCCGCACCCGGCGCTCGGCCTCGCGCTTGGTCTGCTCCTCGATCTGCCGCAGGCGGCGGGCGGCGTCGTGCTTGGCCTGCTCCTCGATCTCCTCGAGCAGCAGCTGCTTCGCGCGGGCGGCCGATAACCCCGAGACCCGCTCGAGCTCACGCGAGAGCTCCTCGCGCTTGGCGGCGAGCGCGGCTCGTTCGCGTCCGAGCTCCGACTCGCGCTGCACGACCGATTCCTCGCGCTTGGCGACCCCGGCCGCCCGTTGCGAAATGTCGGTGTCGGACGTCTGAACGACGACCGGCGGCGTGATCACGCTCGTCCCGCGGGCCGGGTGCAGCCGCCCGCTGACGCTCGCGTACACCACGGCCGCGGCCACGATTCCCACCGCGATCAGCGCTGCGGCGGCGATGATGACGGTATTCATGGTCGTTTCCTCTCCTGGCGGCCCGGAGAAACCGGACCGATTCACTGCTTCGGATTTTGGAAAGCGACCGAGCGGCCCGTGCGAGACGCACGAAGGATGTCGGGCGGGACGTTGAAGTGCCGCTCAGGCGGCGGCTAGAGGGCGGTTGATCTGAGTGTTGGGAATGGGTCGGGCGACCCGAAGTGGTTTGCCGTCAACTTGAAAGTCCGGTATCCGATATCTACGAAATTTGCTGGTGTTTTGCGGCCCGCGGGCCGTCCGTTCGCTACCGGGCATCCTAGTACTGGTGCCTGGGCGGCGCAAACCGGTACGCCGCGAGGGCGTCGAGAGCCAACTCCATGTCGTAGCCCTTGCGCAGCAGCACCCCGAGCGCGCGATCACGCTCACGCCGGTCCGCGGGAGGCTCGGAGAACCGCCGGTGGAGCAGCTCCAGCGCCTGCTCGAGCTCGGACTGCGCGGTCTGCTCACCCAGCGCGGTCTCGATCAGCTCGGGGTCGATCCCGCGCTGCCCGAGTGACCGGCGGATCCGGTCACTCCCCCACTGCTCAAGATTGCGCTTGTCTTCGGTGAACAGCCGCGCGAAGCGGCTGTCATCAAGGTATCCCTGCTCGATCAGCGTGCCGATCGCCGCTTCCACGGCGCCGGAGCCGAGGTCTTCGCCCTCGAGCCGCTGCCGAACCTCAGCCTCGGTCCGCTCCCGCCGGCTCAGATACCGATACGCCAGCTCCAGCGCGCGCTGGGCCCGCTCGCTGTCAGGCGGCCTTGTTTCCAACTGCGTCAACAGGTTCCGGTTCCACGGCCGCGAGTGGTGCCTCCTCACGCGGCCCGATCACCTTCACCAGGTCGCGGTCGATCCCCAGCGCGGCATAGACCTTGCTCTCGATCTCTCGTGACATGTCCGGATGCTCGTCCAGGAACGCCTTGGCGTTGCCGCGCCCCTGTCCCAGCCGTTCCTCGCCGTAGGAGAAGAAAGAGCCGGACTTGGTGACGATGTTGTGCTCGATGCCGAAATCGATCAGGCAGCCGGAGGTCGAGATCCCGCGACCGAACTCGATGTCGAACTCGGCCTGCTTGAACGGGGCCGCGACCTTGTTCTTGACGACCTTGACCCGCACCCGGTTTCCGACCGCTTCGGTTCCGTCCTTGAGCGTCTCGATCCGGCGGATGTCCAGCCGCTGGGAGGCGTAGAACTTGAGCGCGCGGCCACCCGGTTGCGTCTCCGGCGAGCCGAACATCACGCCCACCTTCTCACGGATCTGGTTGGTGAACACGCACAGCGTCTGCGTGCGGTTGAGATTGCCGGCGAGCTTGCGCATCGCCTGCGACATCATCCGCGCCTGCAGGCCGACCGTCTGATCGCCCATCTGTCCTTCGAGCTCTGACCGGGGCGTCAGCGCCGCCACCGAGTCCACGGCGATCAGATCGACCGCTCCGGAGCGGATCAGCATGTCGACGATCTCCAGCGCCTGCTCACCGAAGTCGGGCTGGGAGACCAGCAGCTCGTCGATGTCCACGCCGATCTCCTTGGCGTACAACGGATCCATCGCGTGTTCGGCGTCGACGAATGCGCAGACCCCGCCGAGCTTCTGCGCCTCGGCGATGAGGTGGTACACGAGCGTCGTCTTACCCGAGGACTCCGGGCCGAAGATCTCGATCATCCTTCCGCGCGGCACTCCGCCGATGCCCAGCGCGATGTCCAGCGACAGCGCGCCCGTCGGGATGGCGTCGACCGCCACCCGCGCGCCGGGATCGCCCATCCGCATCACCGTGCCCTTGCCGAACTGCCGCTCGATCTGAGTCAGAGCGCCCTGCAGCGCAGCCTGTCGCTTGGCGTCCGACTTGGGGTCAGACGTCGCGCCGGACCTGGCGCCGGCTTTCTCGTTCTCGCTCATCTCAGTTCGACTCCTTATCTCAAGCGCTTTGGTGATGCACGGTAGGACGGGGGGCGGACGGAACGAGCACGCTAGACCGGGCTGCTGTAACGAAACAAGGCATGTTTGTGGCGGAAGTTGAACAATTGGGGCGGGGGCTCGGGAGTCGGTCAGCCCGCACGACGTGGGTGCGTTTTAGTACCGCATACGCATACGGGGAGTCAGACGACCCACGTCCCCAGCGCCACCGACCCGAGCGCCTCATACCGGGCGCCCCCGGCCTGCAGCCGCGAGCGGTACAGCGTGACCCGGGAGCCGGTGAACTCGGCGCGCGGCGGGTCCGGGAGCGCGCCCTGGGGCGGCTGCGCGCTTCGTCCCACGCGGGCGATGGTCACGTGCGGAAGGAACCGCCGGCGCTCGGCCTCGTACCAGCCCGCCGCGCTGAGAGGCTCCGAGAGCGCGGCCTGCAGGTCGGCGAGCAAGCCCCGGCGATCCTCGAGCTGCACGGCGAGGACGCGGGGACGGCGCCGGGGCAGCCACACTGCTCGCCCCAGCGAGAGCCGGGGCGCCGGAAGCTCTGCGGCCACACGGCACGCCGACAAAATCGCCCCGGCCTCCGAGGCCGGCTGCCCGCCCAGGAAGCACAGGGTCACGTGCAGCGATTCCGGGTCCACCAAGCGGAGTCCCTGATGCGCGGGCAGAACGCGCTCCTGCCAGCCCTTCAGAGCTTCCCTTATCGCCCTCGGCAGATCGAGCGCCACGAACAGCCGCACGCGCTCGTCGGGCGTGCGTTGCTCCAAGGCCTCCCCCGGGCGCTCAGTCGTCGCCCGTCACCGGCTGGCCGGGCAACGGCCCGACCTCCGTCTCTCCCCGGAGCAGCCGCCGCAGCAGGTGCATCGCCACGGTGGTTGAACGCTCGCGCACGTCCAAGCGCCCTCCGGGCAGGCGCGCGCTGCGGGTGATCACCCCGGCGCTGCCGGGGCCCTCACCGGAGCCGGCGGCGCGGGCGCAGACCGAAAAACACACCAGGCCGACCGGCTTCTCCTCGGTGCCCCCATCCGGACCCGCGATCCCGGTGATCCCGATGCCGACGTCGGCTCCCACGCGCTCCGCGGCGCCGTTGGCGAGCTCCTCGGCGACCTCCGCCGACACGGCGCCGAACTGCTCGATCGTCGCCGCGTTCACCCCCACCAGCTCGACCTTCGCCTGGTTGGAGTACGCGACGATCCCTCCGGCGAAGTAGGCAGAGGACCCGGGCCGCTCGGTCAGCCGCGCGGCCATCAACCCACCCGTGCACGATTCGGCGACCGCCACCGTGCGCGTGCCCAGCAGCGCCACCACCTGTTCGTCGACCGTCGAGCCGTCACGGGAGAACAGCGTGTCGGCGTGACGGCGCGCGACGAACTCCAGGAAGGCGTCGTAGGCGGACTGGTCGGGTGGTTCATAGCGGGTGGCAATCTCGATCTCGCCGCGCCGCAGGCAGGTGGTGATCTCGAGCGGCGCCAGCGGGACCCCCTCGGCTTCGGCGGCCCGGAGCGTATTGGCGATTTCGGACTCGGGAATGGCGAACAGACGGATGATCTCCCGGCGATAAGTGGTGGCGCCGGCGATCGCGTCCTGGAACGCCTGGGTCCGCTTGGCCATCTCCCACATCGGCTGGAGCTCTCTCGGCGGTCCGGGGAGCACGACGACCGTCGGCCGAGACCCGGGCTCTGACCCAGGACCCGGCGGTACCACCAGGCCGGGGGCGGTCCCGACGGGCTCGAGCACGGTCGCGCCGGCCGGGATCACCGCCTGTTTGCGGTTGGAGGTGCGGATCGCGTCCAGGTCGAGCCCGGGCCAGCGCCGCATCATCGGGCGGAGGATCTCCGCAATCCGCTCCTCCAGGGGACCGTCGAGCACCATCTCACGGGCGGCAAAGCGGCCGACGACCTCGGCGGTCAGGTCGTCCGCGGTCGGCCCGAGGCCCCCGCTGGTGACCACCAGGGCCATCCCCTCCCGGGCCATGTACTCCAGCGCCGCGAGAAGATCGTCGGGACGGTCTCCGACGATCTGGATCATGGCCGCGTCGACGCCGATTTCCCGCAGCCGCTCTGACAGCCAGGGCCCGTTGCGGTCGGAGATGATGCCCGTCAGGACCTCGGTTCCGGTGACGAGGATCCCGGCCCGGGGGTTCGCGTGCCGCTGCGGCTCGTCGCTCACGCTCGGCTCGTCGCTCACCCGCACCGGGGCTGCTTGGCGATGGGCAGCGGTGTGTTGCCGCTCGGCTGGATCAGGTAGCCGATCGACGAGGCCGACGGAGCGATCCGCACGGCGCTGCCGTTGACCTTCATCTGCACCGAGGCATTCCCGAGCGTGAGCAGGAGCTTCGGGGCGCTCTGCGCGGGGATGCTCTGGCCCGCCGTGAAGATCTTTCCGGGGATCAGCTTCTTGCCGTTGCCGTCGACCAGGCAGACGTACAGGCTTCCTGTCGGCACGAGCTGAAGCTTGACCGTGCTGGGAACGGCGGTGGAGCTGCGATGGCGGCGATGCCGGTGGGGCTTGACCGGATTCGCGTGCAGGCCGGTCGGATTGGTCGGCTTCTTGCCGGTGTTGCTACCGAGGATCGCCAAGGCCACGACGACCACGACGAGCACGAGGCCGATGATCGCCCACGGCGGGATCAGCGGGCCGTTGGCCGCTCGTTCGCGCTCGCGGCCGAGTGCGGCGATGGGCCGCATCTCGTTGTCGGAGGGGCGCTCGTAGCGACGCTTGAAGTCGTCGATCAGCAGCCGGCTGTCGAGTCCGAGGAAATCGCCGTAGGTCCGCAGGAAGCTCTTGACGTAGACGGGTCCGGGGAGCAGATCCCATTCTTCGTTCTCCATCGCCCGCAGGTACTTGGCGCGGATCTTCGTCCGCGACTCGACCTCCCCGATATCGATCCGCGCGCGCATGCGCGCTTCCCGGAGAGTCGAACCGATGTCTGCCATCGACGGAAGGCTACCGACGGGCCAGTTGGGTAAAGGGCCGCAAATGCCAGGACCGCTCCGGCATCCTCACCGCCGGCTCAGGACAGCTCGGGATCGGGCGGCAGACTGCCGGGCCCAGTCGCCGCCCCGCCACCACCGACGGGTGTCACAACGCCGTCGGCTTCGGCGAGATGCATCAGGATCCGCGGGACGTCGACCTCTGCAATCAGGACCTGGCGGGGCTTGGACCCCTCGTAGCCGGAGATGATCCCGCGGCGCTCGAGCATGTCGATCAACCGGCCGGCCCGCGTGTAGCCGAGACGGAGGCGGCGCTGGAGCATCGAGGTCGAGGCGGTGCCCATCTGGGCGACCAGCGAGATCGCCTCCTGGAGCAGTGGGTCCTCGTCGGGGTCGAACTCCGGATCTTCGCCCGAGGCGCCCGCATCCTCGCTCTCGACCTCCTCCAGCAGCTCCTCGTGGAACTCCGGCTCACCCTGTCGGCGCCACGCGTCGGTCAGCTCGAGGATCTGCTCCTCGTCGATGTAGGCGCCCTGGATGCGCTGCACCTTGCTCGAGCCCACCGGCGAGAACAGCATGTCGCCCTGTCCGAGCAGTGACTCTGCTCCGTTCTGATCGAGGATCACCCGGGAGTCGGTCTGCGAAGAGACCGCGAAGGCGATCCGTGACGGCACGTTGGCCTTGATCATTCCGGTGATCACGTCGACCCGGGGTGACTGCGTGGCCAGCACCAGGTGGATGCCGACCGCACGTGCCTTCTGGGCGAGGCGGATGATCGAGTCCTCGACGTCGGCGGGCGCGACCATCATCAGGTCGGCGAGCTCGTCGATCACGCAGAGGATGTACGGCAGTGGCGGGTCGCCCCGCTTTTCCCTCGCCCGGTTGAGCTCGGGGAGCGAGCGGGTGCGGGCCAGCGACATCGTCCCGTAGCGGGACTCCATCTCCTTGACCAGGTTCTGCAGCGCGTTCGCCGCCATTCTCGGGCTGGTGATCACCGGGGTGAGCAGGTGCGGGATGGCGTCGTAGTGATTCAGCTCCACCTGCTTTGGATCGACCAGCACGAGGCGCACCTCGTGCGGCGTGGCGCGGAGCAGGATCGACGACAGCATCGAGTTCACGCAGGCCGACTTGCCGGCGCCGGTGGTGCCGGCGACGAGCAGGTGCGGCATCTTCGCCAGGTCGGCCCCGATCGCCCGGCCGGCGATGTCCTTGCCCAGCCACACGGTCAGCGGCGACCACTCGGACGGCGGCTTCTGGAAGACGTCACCGAGATGGACGATCCGCCGGCGCGCGTTCGGAACCTCCACCCCGACCGCCTGCTTGCCGGGGATCGGCGCCAGGATCCGAATGTCGGTGGCCGCCAGCGCGTAGGCCAGATCGTCCTTGAGGTTGGCCACCTTCCCCACCTTGACGCCAGGGGCCAGGCGCATTTCGTAGCGGGTGATGTGGGGGCCGGTGACGCGGCCGATGACCTTGGCCTCGATGCCGAAGTGGCCGAGGGTCTCGACGAGCGTTCGGGCGACCTGCTCCTGGCCCTCGGTGTCGGGCTTGGCGGCCTCCCCGGTCGAGCGGGTCAGCGACCGGGAGCCGGGCACGCGCCAGACGAAGTCTGGGTCATCGGTCACGGAGGCTCGGTAGCGGCCCTGCGGAGTCAGGTCCTCGGGCCGGACCACCACCTCCTGCTCGGCCTCGGTGACCTCGGGCAGCTCGGGCGGCTCTCCGAAGCCCTCCTCGTCTTCGATCGGCGGCGCCTCGACGTGGGTGGCGCGGACGACCAGCTCGGCGGTGTCGGACTCCGGCGGGAGCATCGAGTCGGGCTCGGGCTCATCCTCGAACGCCGCCCTCCTCCCCGCCTGCGTCGCAGGCGCGAGCGTGGAAGCGGGTCGCCGGGCAACGGTGGCGCCGAGGTCCTCCGTCGAGCGCCGCAGCGCGCGGCTGGTGCCCGCCACCCCGGCTCCGGTCGCCCGGATCACCGTGGCCAGGGTCGCGCCGGAGACCAGAATCAGTCCCGCGAGGAACAGGAACACGGCGAGGATGTCGGCGCCCAGCGTCGAGAGCAGGTGCGAGGCGACCCAGAACTCGGCCTGGCCGACGATGCCGCCGCGGGACTCGAACGCGGCCGGGTGCCAGAACGAGTGATCCTTCAGCACGCCGGGGCCGACGCCCAGCGTGCCGGCCGCCAGCGCCAGGGTCAGCGACGCGACGAGGCACACCACACCGGTGCGAAGGGGACGTCCCGGGGGACGCAGCTCGCGGGCCAGGACCAGCGCACCGCCGGCCACCAGCGCGGCGGGAATCGCGTAGCCGAGCGAGCCGAACACGAACCGTGTGCCCTTGATGGCGCCGTTTCCGAGCGCTCCGCCCGCCCAGTGCAGGTAGCCCACCCCGGCCAGGAAGACGCCGAGGGCGATCAGCGCCAGGCCGATGATGTCCACGTGGTGGGCCTCGAGGTTCAACACCGGCAGCGCCAGCGACGGTCGGCTCGCCATCACCGAGCGCTTTGCGCGCTTGGGAGGCGAGCGGCGCTTAGCCGGAGACTTCTTACGGGTGGCGGCCATGTCCGAAGGTGTGGCTTCGACGTGGGCGGGCCGGCTCCTGCCGGGGCCGCCCTCCGTCCCCCGCCCGGGCTGTATCAAGGCGCACTAAATAATCCGGAAATCGCTCGTTCTCCCCCGTAGCATCTGGGCATGGCCGATTTCGAGCGCCCTCCCCGCGTGTTGGTCGTCGAGGACGATGACGCCATCGCCCAGGTGCTGCAGCGCTCGCTGCGGATGGAGGGCTACGACGTGCGGATAGCCGGCGACGGCATCAGCGCGCTGGACCTCGCCCATGCCTTTCTCCCGGATCTCGTGATCCTCGATCTGGGGTTGCCCAAGCTCGACGGGATCGAGGTCGCGAAGACGCTGCGTAAGAACGACGACGTCCCGATTCTCGTGCTGACGGCCCGCGATGCGGTCGAGTCCCGCGTCGAGGGGCTCGACTCGGGCGCGGACGACTACCTGGTCAAGCCGTTCGAGCGCCAGGAGCTCCTGGCGCGGCTGCGAGCGCTGCTGCGGCGCCGGCCGCCCCGAGGCCAGGCGACGCTGACCGTCGGGGACCTGAAGCTGAATCCCGATACCCACGAGGTCACGCGCGGCGAGCGCGGGATCGAGCTGACCCAGCGTGAATTCGAGCTGCTCGAGTATCTGATGCGCAACGAGCGGATCGTGATCTCGCGTCAGCGCCTGCTCGACGAGGTCTGGGGTTACGACCCGTTCTCGATGACGAACACGATCGAGGTGTTCGTGTCCAACCTGCGACGAAAGCTTGAAGCGGATGGAGAGCCTCGGCTCCTTCATACGATCCGCGGCGCGGGCTACGTTCTCCGCGTATAGGTCGCTGCCGATCCGCTGGCGACTGGCCGGCGGCTCCGCGGCGCTGACCTTCGTGATCCTGGCCGGATTCGCGGGGATCGTTGGCGTGCTCACCACCCGCCAGGTGCGCGGGCAGTTCAACGACGAGGTGCGCTCCGCGGCCGATCAGCTGGCAAGTCAGCTGCATCTGAGCTTCAAGCAGGGGATGCTCGACTGCTTTCACACGATCCACCTGAGCGAGTTCGCGAGCGCCGAGCAGGCGCAGATCCGGATCTACAACGACGCCAACCAGCTTCTGTGCACCCAGGATTCCGTCGTCGTCAAGGGCACGAGGCTGCCCGAGGCCACGCCGAGCTTCACGCCGCCTACCAGCACCGGCACCTTTCAGGAGCTCGGCTACCGGCTGGACGTACGCGATCACGGAGTGTCGCCCTCGGGTGAGGTCAAGCTGGTGTTCGCGCGGCCGCTGTCGGACGTCGACCACACGCTGGCACGGGTCCAGTTCTTCCTGATCCTCGGCGTGCTCGGCGGGACGATCCTCGCCCTCGCGGCCGGCCTGGCCACCGCCCAGCGCGCGATCCGTCCGATCGCCGCGCTGACCGACGCCGCGCGCGAGGTCGAGCGCACCCGGGATCCCAGCCGGCGGCTCCCCCGACCCGAGGCTGACGACGAGGTGGCCGAGCTGGCGCGAACGCTCGAGGACATGCTCAGCGCCCTGGACTCGGCCCGCACCGACACCGAGGCGATGCTCGACCGCCAGCGGGAATTCGTCGCCGACGCCTCACACGAGCTGCGCACCCCGCTGACCAGCGTGCTGGCCAATCTCGAGCTGCTCGCGGAAGAGCTCGACGGTGAGCAGGCGGACACCGCTCAGGCTGCGCTGCGCTCGACCCGGCGGATGCGACGCCTGGTGGGCGACCTGCTGCTGCTGGCCAGAGCTGACGCCCGGCGTGACCAGCCGCGCCGGCCGACCGACCTCGGCGACGTGTTGCTGGAGGCTGCGGCCGAACTGGGACCGGTGGCCGAGCAGCACGAACTGACGATCGAAGCCGGACCGGCGGTCGTCTCGGGGGTCCGCGACGACCTGCACCGGTTGACGCTGAACCTGCTCGAGAACGCGCTGCGGCACACGCCGCCCGGCACCCACGTGCGCGCCCGCACGGTGCACGCCGACGGTGAGGGGGTGCTGGTCGTGGAGGACGACGGGCCGGGCATCGCCGCGGAGCTCGAGCGAAGGATCTTCGAGCGCTTCGTCCGCGGCGGCCGTGACGGAGGGCGGGGATCCGGCCTGGGTCTGGCCATCGTCCGCGCGGTCGCCGAGTCGCACGGTGGCACGGTCATGCTCGAGCGCCCGGACCACGGTGGGACCCGGTTCGTCATCAGAGTGCCCGATGCGCCGACGGCGGCGGTCGACGCCGTGCCCGAGGCCGATCAGACCTCGACGACGACCGGCAGCACCATCGGCCGTCGGCGCAGCCGGTCGTAGACGAACGCGGCGAGATCATCGTGGAGCTCCTGCTGGAGCAGGTCGATCTCCCGCACCCCGTCGGTCGCCGAGCGCTCGAACGAACGCTCCACCTCATCCCGGATCTCCTGGACGAGGCTGTCGGCCTGCTCGATGAACGGCACGCCGCGGAAGATCACCTCGGTGGGCGCCACCGGCTTGCCCGACTGCTCTGAGATCGTCGCAACGACGATGAAGATGCCGTCCGCGGACAGCATCCGGCGGTCGCGCAGGGCGACGTCGGCCGGATCGCCGATGTCGACCCCGTCGACGAAGATCATTCCGGACTGCTCGCGCTCGCCGAAGCGCGCCCCCCGGCTGTCGATCTCCAACGGCAGCCCGTTCTCGCCCTGGAAGACATCGTCAGGGTGGATTCCGACCGCGTCTGCGAGCTGTGAGTGCAGGTGGATCCGCTTGTGATCGCCGTGGACCGGCAGCACGTAGCGCGGCTTGACGAGGTTCAGCATCAGCTTCAGCTCCTCTGCGTAGCCGTGGCCGGAAGCGTGGATCGGCGCCTCGCGGGGGGTGATCACCTCGCAGCCGATGTGGTACAGGCGATCGACGGTCTCGTTGACGGCCCGCTCGTTCCCGGGGATCGGCGTGGCTGAGAACACGACCGTGTCGCCGCGGCGGAGCTTGATCATCCGGTGGTCGTTGTGAGCCATCCGCCGGAGCGCCGACAGCGGCTCGCCCTGGGATCCGGTGGAGATCACCACGATCTTGTGATCGGGCCAGTCCTCGACCTCCTGGGGCTGGATCAGGATGCCCTCGGGCAGCTCGATGTGGCCGAGCGAGCGGCCGATGTTGACGTTCTTGCGCATCGAGCGACCGACCAGGGAAACCTTGCGCCCGAGCGCGGAGGCGGCATCGACGCACTGCTGAACCCGGTGGATGTTCGAGGCGAAGCTGGTGACGATGATCCGCCCCTCGGCCCGCGCGAACACCTCCTCCAGATGCGGTCCGACGTTGCGCTCGGAGGGCGAGAAGCCGTCGCGATCGGCGTTGGTGGAATCCCCGCACAGCAGCAGTACGCCGTCGCGGCCGAGCTCGGCCAACCGCGAGACGTCGGCCGGCGGGCCGTCGACGGGAGTCTGATCGAACTTGTAGTCGCCGGTGACCAGCACCGTCCCCAGCTCGGTGCTCACGGCGACCGCGCAGGCGTCGGGGATCGAGTGCGTCATGTGGACCAGCTCGACCGTGAACGGCCCGAGGCTCAGTTCGTCGCCGGGGGCGAGATCCTCGAGCCGGGCTTCGCGGAGCTTGTGCTCATCGAGCTTCGAGCGGGCCATGGCCATCGTCAGGCGGCCCCCGTAGACGACCGGGGCATCGGCGCCGAGCTCGCGCAGGACCCAGGGCAGCGCGCCCAGGTGGTCCTCGTGGCCGTGGGTGATGACGATCGCCTCGATGTCCTTGGCGCGCTCGCGCAGGTAGGTGAAATCCGGCAGCACGAGGTCGATGCCGAGCATCTCCGCGGTCGGGAAGCGCAACCCCGTGTCGACGACGACGATCCGGCCGTCGTATTCGACCACCATCATGTTCTTGCCGATCTCGCCCAGGCCGCCGAGCGGCAGGACCCGCAGGGTGCTACTCACGCGCTGGCTGTCTGGAGGAGTCCGTGGCGCTCGAGCATCTCGCGGATCACGGCCGTCTCGCGCTCGTCGGGCTCAACGTAGGGCAGCCTCGGCCGGCCAACGCCGAGACCGAGCATGCCCAGCGCCGACTTCACGCTGCAGGCCAGGGGGCCGACCATATCCCGATACACGTCAGCCAGGCTCTGATCGATTTCCCTGCGGCGTTCGGGCTCGTCGACCATGCGATGCATCTCCTCGCCGAAGATGTGGCTGACGACGCAGATCCCTCCCGGCTCACCGAGGTCGAGAACGTCAGCGAGCATGTCGTCGTTGCCGGCGTAGATCTCGAGCCCGTCGATCTTCGCCAGGTTGTCAGGGTTGGCCTGCTTGACCCCGACAATGTGCTCGAGCTGCGCCAGCTCGGCGAGCAGGTCGTTGGACAGGTCCGCGCCCGTCCGCTGCGGGATGTTGTAGAGCAGGATCGGCAGATCGGTGGCACGCGAGATCTCTTCGTAGTGGCGCACCACCCCGCGCCGGCTCGGACGGTTGTAGTAGGGATTGACCGACAGCAGGGCGTCCGGGCCGAGTTCCGTTGCGCGTTCGGTCAGGTGGACCGCGTGGCGCGTGTCGTTGGAGCCCACGCCGGCGACGATCGTGCAGCGAGGGTGGGCGGGTTTCAATTCCTGGACGCCCAGCTCGATCACCCGGAGGTGCTCCTCGTCGTTGAGGGTCGCCGCCTCGCCGGTCGTGCCGCACAGAACCAGTCCATCGGAACCGTGCTCCACGAGGTGGTTCATCAGCCGGACCGTCGCGTCCTCGTCGAGCCGCCCCTCGTCGTCGAACGGGGTGACCATCGCGGTGAGGATCGCGCCAAGGTGTGCAGACATCGATCACGGATTATCGCAGGGGTCGCGGGCGCCCGGCTGTGCGGCCGGACCCCCGCGGCCCTGCGGACGGTCAGGACCCGGCGCCCACCACGCTCTCCTCACGCTCGCCACTGCCCCGCACCAGCGGCCCCTTGTACGGACCGGGCTTGGGCCGGGCCTTGCCACCCGGGAACGCGAGCCGCAGGATCGTGCGCTGGACCATGCCGAGCTGCTGGTGGAACGGCCCCGAGTTGTACGGAAGCTCGTAGTGCTCGCAGATCTCGCGCACCTTCGGCGCGATCTCCCCGTAGCGAGTGCTCGGCATGTCCGGGAACAGATGGTGCTCGACCTGGTAGCCGAGGTTGCCGCTGATGACGTGGAATACCGGGCCGCCGTCGATGTTGGCCGCTCCGGTCAATTGCCGAACGTACCAGGCGCCGCGGGTCTCGTCGCTGGTCTCCTCCTGGGTGAACGTGTACGTCTGATCGGGGAAGTGGCCGCAGAAGATGATCGCGTAGGACCACACGTTGCGGATCAGGTTCGCCACCACGTTCGCGGTCAGCGTGCGCTTGAACGGCTCGCGGAACGAGCGGCGCTCGACCAGCTGACGCAGCACGTTCGTGCCGAAGCTCTCCCGCCTGCGCCGGAGCTTGCGTCCGACGCGCTTGGCCTGGACCGTCGGCTTCCGGCTGTCCTGGTCGGCACGCTCCTTGGCACTGAAGATCGCCACCTCGATCAGCGCCATCACAGCTCCGCTGATCACCGGCCAGGCGATGTAATCCTTGAGGATCTGGGCGCGCGCCTTTCCGGCGATGCCCTTGAGATCCTCGCGCACCTCGTCCATCCCCTTCTCGCCGGCCCGGATCGCCTCCAGGTCAAGGTCGTGAACCGCCACCCCCCACTCGAACAGCAGGCTGAGCAGGACGTTGTAGAACGGCTGCAGCAGATACACCGGGTGCCACTTCTGAGCGGGATCGATCCGCATTATCTCGTAGCCGAGATCCCGGTCCTTGCCGATGATGTTGGTGTAGGTGTGGTGGATGTAGTTGTGGGAGTGCCGCCACGACTCGGCCGTCGACGCGGTGTCCCAGTCCCAGGCGCGGGAGTTGATCACCGGGTCGTTCATCCAGTCCCACTGGCCGTGCAGGACGTTGTGGCCGATCTCCATGTTCTCGAGGATCTTGGCCAGCCCGAGCGTGGAAGCGCCGAGGAGCCACGGCCCCCGCCAGCGTGACGCGATCATCTCCACACGGCCGAGCAGGGCCAGCCGGCGCTGCAACCCGATCATCGAGCGGATGTATTTCGCATCGCGGTCGCCGAGGTCGGCTTTGACCTGTTCGTGAAGCTGGTCGAACTCCTTGCCGATCTGCTCGATCTGCTCCGGGGTCAGCCGGTGCAGCGGGTTCTCCGATGTGTCGACCGCCACGTGACCGTTGGTGCGATGACCGTTCTGGGTTGCGGCTGCGGGCACCATGGTTCTCCCCTCGTCAGGTTAAAGATCGATTTCGACTGGACCCTCCGGCGCGCTGATGCACGTCCGGACCATCTCGCCATCCTGGCCGTAGACCTCCCCGTTGCGAAGATCCCGCAGCCGGCCGGAGCGAAGCTCCCCGACGCAGGTGTGGCAGATCCCCTCGCGACAACCGTAGGGGAGATCGAGCCCGGCCTCCTCCCCGGCCACCAGGATCGGCACCTTGCCGTCCGACTCGGCCTCGCAGCGGGACTTGAGGAACGTGATCGAGCCGCCCTCGCCCTCGCCGCCCTCACCCAGCCCCAGCTTGGGCTGGAAGCGCTCCATGTGCAGCCGGTCGCAGTCGCCGTGCTGCTCCCAGTGTTCGGCGAAGGCATCGAGCATGTCTCCGGGGCCGGACATGAACGCCTCGCGCTCGCGCCAGTCCTCGCACAGCTTCTCAAGGTCGTTCGGGCCCATGCGGCCGTGCTCCGTGGTCAGCTGCTCATGCAGACGGAAGCCCTCATGGTGCTTGTCCAACTTACGCAGGTCGGGGCCGAAGATGACGTCATCGGTGTGGCGAGCCGAGTGCAGCAACACGACGTCGTTGAGGTCATGGTTGTGACCGAGGTATCGGAGCATGCTCATGATCGGGGTGATGCCGCTTCCGGCGCTGATGAACAACAGCTTTTGAGGGGGTTGCTCGGGGAGAATGAAATCGCCCTCCACTCCGCCGAGGCCGACGACCGTGCCGGGCCGGCCGCGACGGACCAGGTACGGAGACACCTTGCCCTCGTCGACGTTCTTGACCGTGATGCTGATCAACCCGTCTTCGCGCCACGGGTCTGAGGTCAGCGAGTAGGCGCGCCAGTGGCGCACACCCTCGATATCAAGCCCGATGCGCAGGTATTGGCCCGGCTTGTGGCCCGACCATCGGTAGCCGGGCTTGATCAGGACGGTGGCGGCGTCCTCGGTCTCGTGGTTGATGTGCTCGATCCGCCCGCGCAGCTCACGCGTGGACCACAGCGGATTGATCAGCTCGAGGTAGTCGTCGATCAAGAGCGGCGAGCTGAGGGCACTGAGCGCCTTCAGCACGCGTCGCTGGACCGGATGTACGTTTGGGGGAGCGCCTTTTTCGGGCATGTACTCAAGAGTAATATCCGCCGAGGTACATTTCCTAACCAGCTTTTGTCCGCTCGCGCCGCAGCCGCAGCTTCCCAAGCTTCCCGCGCATCTCGCACCGCACGCCGGACCGGCACGCGTGGAATGCCCCGCCCCGAGCGGGAGCAGCTGATCCTCGACGTCGCGGGCCAGACCTTCGCCCGGGACGGCTATCACTCGGCCTCGATGGCGGAGATCGCAGAGCTGGCGGACGTCTCCAAACCGATGGTCTACGCGTACTTCGGCTCCGAGGAGGACCTCTACGTTGCCTACATCAATCGCATGGGCCGGGAGCTGCTGGACCGCCTGATGCGCGCGATCGGCGAGCACGATCCACCGATCGCCCGCATGCGGACCCGCGTGGCCGAGTTTCTCGCCTTCGTCGAGGAGAATCGCGACGGCTGGCGGGTCCTGTTCACGGAGATGAGCTCGAGCCGCCCGCTGGCCGAGGAGGTGGCGGACCTGCGGCGCCAGATCGCCGATGCGATCAGCCGGATGGTGAAGTCCAGCGTCAGTGCCGAAGCCGGCCTGCCGCCGGCCGCCATCGACGCCATCGCCCACGCGATCGTCGGCGCAGGCGAATCGCTGGCCAACTGGTGGCTCGAGCATCCGGAGGTACCC
>DATCPD010000170.1:0-5131 GCA_036564325.1 Solirubrobacteraceae bacterium
GCCGTATTGCTGGCCGTTGGCACCGGGGATGCCGACGCAGCTCGTCCCGGCGGCCGTGCAGCGGCTCCAGCTGTAGCTGAAGCTGGCGCCGCCCGGGGGTGTAGAGGACCACTGCGGGACCGCGGTGAGGGTCTGGCCCTCGGCCGTCGGGCCGGCGATCACCGGCGTCACGAGGAACGGGAAGACGGGGAGCGTGGGCCGTGAGGTGCCCGTATTGTCTACGACCTCGATTACGGAGCGAACGTCGTCGGGGAGCAGCGTGTAGGCCGTGGACTGGGGCGCAGTGGCGATCTGAATACAGCTGGCTGAGTTGGGGGCGCAGCGCTCCCAATTGATGAACGAGGGGCTCGGGTCGCCCGAATACGTGAGCGTCTGGCCCTCCTGAGGGGTCCCGGACACCGATGGGGCCGCCATCGCCACAGCCGGCAGCGCCCCAAGCGCCCCGATCGCACCCAACACGGCCACGAGAGCCGGCCACGACCACCGCGAACGCAGTCGACCGAACAGATGAATCGACCCGTGCGTCATCAAACGGAGGCGAAAACTACTAGATGTGCTGCCGTGAGGGATATGATGTTCGTGCTTCGGTGCAGAGCCGGCGCGGGCGACACCAAAAAAGGTTCAAGGGGAAGCGAACTTTGACGTCGGGCTCAATCTCACAACGCAGTCTCGATGCCGTTCCGTCCACCGGCTGGCGCCGGGATCTGCGGTTCGCCAGCCGGCGCGCTCGGGTGGCGCTCCTGTCCGTGATCCTGGTCCTGGCGGCCGGGGTGGCGCTCCTGCTGAGCGGCCACGGAACTCCCGCAGTGGCCCGCAGCGCTCCGGCCAATCCCGCCGCCGGCTCCTCCGCAACGGCGGTGGGGATCGTCAGCGTCGCGCCGGTCGGGACGCTTCCGGCGATGAAGCTCCGCGCCAAGCCGCGTCGGCACGCAGCGGCCCCGGCTCGGGCGAGCTCGCCGCCGCCCTTCATCCCGACCGCCGCGCCGGCCAAGCCCGCGGCGCCGGCTCTGATACCGGCTCCCACCGCCCCGGCTCCGACCGCCCCGGCTCCGAGTGCCCCGGCTCCGAGCGCCCCGGCTCCCAGCGCCCAAGCCCCGGCCCCGCCGAGTCCCAAGCCAACCCCGGCGCCGTCGAGTCCCAAGCCGGCACCGTCTGGATCGGGCGGATCTACCGGAACAACGGTTACCGGCGGCGGCTAGTTGTACTTCCGAGTGCTACTGGACCTGATAGCCGAGCGCCCGTAGCCGCGCAAACGCTGAGCTGAGGGCCGCGTTTGCGTTACTGATCTTGGTGCTCGCCGCGACGTAGGCCGGCCCATCGCCGCGGCTCACCGCTTGACCGAGCGCCGCATAGGCGCTACCGATCACGCGGATAGTCGAAGCGACCGAGGCGTTTGCCTGGGCCGCCGATCCCGCGTCGAGTGCCTCAATCCCTGCCGCGGCCTCGCGGTGGGCTGCCGCGAGCGTCGCGGCAGCAGCAGCCTGCGCCTGCGGGCTGCTGGCAGTGCTGAGGCGGTGGGTCGCGCTGACTCGGACAGCATCCAGCTTGCGAATCACCGCCGTGAAGGCGGCGGCGTAGGACGGCTGCGGATTGGCGGCAACCGCGCCGGACGTGAGCGTGGCCGCGCTCAGCTCTTGCTCGCAGCGGGCGACAAGCGGAAAGCGAGGCTGGTGATTCACGCAGACGGCGAACACGGTGCCCGCCGTGGTGGGCAGCGTGTACACAACCTCCGAGGCGCCCCCGACGCTTGGAGTCAGGTCCAGGTACCGGTAGTAGCGGGCGCCGCCGAGCATCACAAGATCCGGAGCGGGGGTTCCTGAGACCGTCGCGCTCAGCTGCGGCGGAAGAGTGCCACCGGCGGTGGCTGCTCGCCCGACGATCAGCGTTCCCGAGGCGTCGGGGCTCGTGCGTAGGACCACGCCGTCGACGAGGCCGAGGGCGGCCGCGGCGGTTGGCGCCGCACGCGTCCACCCGTGAGATACGGGGAGCTCGAGCACGCCGGCGGTAACCCGCGAGGCAGAGCTCCGTCTCGGACGGTGACCCCCACCGGCGGTGAGGAGGGCGGCTACGCCGAGGGCCGTCGCCGCCAGAGCCGCGCCGAGGCCGACTAGCAACGCTCGCAGCCGAGCGGGCCGTCGTAGACGCCCGGTCCTGGGTCGAGTAAGGCGGCGCGGGCTGAGCCGCGGGCCGCGACGTGCCTTGATCCGAGCGGTCCGCGGGCGCTTGGCCCGGTCGGAGCGGCCCGGCTTGACGGCGTGGTCCCTCGTCGGCTCGGGCCTGCGCGGCGTGATGTTCTGGGACTGGGATGGCGGGGTCCTGCGCGGATCGCGAGGGTTGGCGCGCAGCGCGAGCACCGGCAGCTCACGCTGGCGTCGCGTCAGTCGCGGTCGGCGCGCGACCTGCTCCGAGCGTGCGTTGGCAGCCTCAGATCGAGCCGCAACCCCGGACCGTGCGGCTACCTCAGACCGCGCAGCCGGGCGCCGATCCTCGGCGTCGAACACCGAAGCTGGCCTCGCCGTCGGAGCTCCAAGCTGCTGTTCACGCCGTATGCGCGCGCGGCGGGGCTTCCCGTTCCCGAGGGCGTCTCTGCCGCGCTTGACCAGCACCGGCCCGTGGTCTTCTCCGATCCCGCGCAGGATCCACGCGCGGCGCCACGCGGAGTACCGGAACAGCGGTCGGAGCCCCCACACGACCAATGTGGGGACTGCTCGGCGCTGTCGCGGGGTCGTGCGGCGCGTGGTGTTTGTTAGCAAGTGGCCCAGGATAGCCTGCGGGGGCCGAGTTGGGGGACGTTACTCCCGCCGCCGAGGCGGAGACTCCCGGTCCGCATTGCGGTTTCTCACCGACCCGGTCTGTGATTGCTACCTGTGGCCGTCGGCGCGCTGTCCGGCCCGCGCTGATCCCGGCCCCCAGTGCCCCGACACTAGACTGCGGCCCGACCGTGAGCAAGCGCCTCCGAGAAAGCGCCGCCGACTGGTTGATGGTGCTCGGGGCGGCGACGCTCGTGCTGTCGCTGTTCGCCACCTGGTCGCATCAGTTCTCGGCGGCGTTTCTCGCTCGGTGGGGCGGCACCGGCCTGCTCGCGGATGTTCCGCGCGACCCAACGGCGTGACAGTGTTCGACCCCCGCCTCTCCGGCTACGTGCCCAACTCGCCCCAGGCCGGGTTCGGGGAGACGCTTGCCCTCGCCGGCCTCGGCTGCGGGCTCGCCGGCGTGCTGTTGGCCTTCACCGCGGACTGACCGCCGGACGTGACTTCTATCCTCGGTGGGAGATGTCGATCACCCCTGCCGACAAGCGCCGCGAGCTCCCGGATGAGCCTGGCGTCTACCTGTTCCGCGATCAGCCCGGCAAGGTGATCTACGTCGGAAAGGCGAAGTCGATCCGCAAGCGAGTCGCCTCGCACTTCGGCAACCCGAGCACCCGCGCGGGTCGGGACCTGGTGCCGATGATCGACCAGATCGAGTCGCTGATCGTCCACACCGAGGCTGAAGCGCTGCTGGCCGAGCAGAACTTCATCAAGCAGTACAAGCCGCGCTTCAACATCCGCCTGCGGGACGACAAGTCCTATCCGTACATCGCGATCTCGCTCGACGAGGACTTCCCGCGGGTCTACTTCACGCGTGAGCGCCACCGTCGCGATCGCGCCTACTTCGGCCCGTACAGCAATGCCAAGCGCGTGCGCTCGACGCTCGACGTGCTCGGCAAGGTGTTCATGTTCCGCTCCTGCGAAGGGCCCGAGCCCGGTCGCCGCAGCGGATCGCCCTGCCTGGACTACTACATCAAGCGCTGTGAGGCGCCATGTGTCGGCTACGTCGACCGCGAGGGCTACAGGCGGGCGATCGACGGGGTGATCGCGTTCCTGTCCGGCCGCTACAAGGAGATCGAGCAGAGCCTCGAGTACGAGATGAACCTCGCCTCGGCCGAGCAGCGCTTCGAGGATGCCGCCCGGGAGCGCAACCGGCTCCGAGCCGTCCGGTCGTTGCTCGAGCGTCAGCGCGTGGCTCACGATGGCGCGGGATCGATGGACGCGATCGCCGTAGCGACAGGCGAAGGCGAGGCCAACGCCCAGGTTTTCCAGATCCGCGACGGTGTGCTGTCAGATCGGCAGAGCTTCTACCTCGACAACGCGGCCGAAGCCAGCCTGGGCGAGGTCGCCGAGGCGTTCATCCTCCAGTACTACGCCAGCGCGATGTCAGTGCCGCCCCTGCTGGTCGTCCAGCGCGAGCTCGGCCCGGTCCCCGGTCTGGCCGAGGCGCTCTCGGCGCGACGCGGAGGGACGGTCGAGATTCGCCCGGCGGAGCGGGGTGACAAGCGCCGCATCCTGGAGCTCGCGGAGCGCAACGCCAGACTCGCGATCGACCAGGAGAAGCTTCGCTCCGAGCGCAGCCGCCAGCAGCGCGTCGAAGCGCTCGACGGGCTCCAGCGGGCACTTGGCCTGGACGTGATCCCGCTGCGGATCGAGTGCTTCGACATTTCCACGCTGATGGGTACGAACACGGTCGCGTCAATGGTCGTGTTCGAGGGCGGCGCGCCGAAGAAGTCCGACTACCGGCGCTTCAAGGTGTTCTCGGTCGGCGACGGTGCGGTCAACGGCACGAACGGCGGCCCGGATGACTTCGCCGCGATGGAGGAGGTGCTCGGCCGGCGCCTGAGCCGGTGGGAGCAGCAGCGCGATGTCTCACCGCACGACAAGGACTACGACCCGAGCTTCGCGGCGCTTCCGAACCTCGTCGTGATCGACGGCGGCAAAGGCCAGCTCACGGCCGGCCTGCGGGCGCTGGCCGGCTTCCGCGAGCGAGGGGTGGTCGTCGTCTCGCTGGCCAAGCGGATCGAGGAAGTGTTCATCCCCGGGGTCGCAGCGCCCTTGCGTCTCGCCCACGACACGCCGGAGCTCCAGCTGCTGCAGCGAGTTCGCGACGAGGCCCACCGATTCGCCATCACGCACCACCGGATCAGGCGCGACCGCGCGATGACGGCGTCGGTGCTCGACGGCCTGACTGGCGTGGGACCGGCCCGCAAGCGAGCGCTGCTGGCCCATTTCGGCTCGCCGGACGCGATCCTCAGCGCCTCACGGGAGGAGCTCGAGGCGGTCCCGGGACTGCCGGGAAAGCTCGCCCGCGACGTGTACCG
>DATCPD010000173.1:0-10337 GCA_036564325.1 Solirubrobacteraceae bacterium
TGGATTGAGGTCGTGGAACTGCAGATCAACCCGGCTGAGCTCCGCCGCCGGAGGCGAGAAGTTGTGCGGATGCTTGTAGTGATCGAGGATGTTCTCGCGGTACAGATCGTCCATGGGATCTACGTTAGCGACGTCGCAGCGGACTACAGCTGCAGCACCCGTCGCACCTCGGCCAGCCCTCCGAGCAGCCGGTCGATGTCACCGCTGCTGTTGTGCACGGCGAACGACGCGCGCGTCGTGGCGCTGGCCCCGAGCCGGCGCATCAGCGGCTGCGCGCAATGGTGGCCTGCCCGTACACACACGCCACGCCGGCCCAGGATCTCGCCGATGTCGTGGGGATGAGCACCCTTAAGCGTGAACGACACGAGGGCGCCGCGCTCAGACGCCGACGGCGGACCGTGAAGCACCAGTCCGGGCACCTCCGAGCTCAGCCGCTCGAGCGTCTCGGTCACCAGCGATGACTCGTGCGCGCGGATCGCGTCGATCCCCAGGCCCTGAATCCAGTCGACCGCGGCACCCAGGCCGATCGCCTCGGCGATCTGGGAGGTTCCGGCCTCGAACTTCCACGGCAGGTCGGTCCAGGTTGATTCGTTCGCGGCCACCGTGCGGATCATGTGACCTCCGCCGATGAACGGGGGCATCTCCTCGAGCAGCTCTCGGCGTCCGTGCAGCACGCCGATACCCGTCGGCCCGTAGGCCTTGTGACCGGTCCAGGCGTAGAAGTCGGCGTCCAGGCCAGGCAGGTCGACTGGCATCTGCGGGACGGCCTGCGTGCCGTCGACGAGCACGACCGCGCCCACTGAGTGTGCGCGCCGGACCACCTCCGAGATCGGGTTGATCGTCCCGAGCACGTTGGAGACGTGCGCCAGTGCTACCAGCTTGGGCTCGCGGACCAGCAGCGCGTCAAGCGCCTCCATGTCCAGCTGCCCGTCGTCGAGCACGGGGACGTAGGCCAGCTCGGCCTCGCGGTCCTGGCAGAGGATCTGCCAGGGGACGATGTTCGAGTGGTGCTCCATTTCCGTCAGCACCACGAGATCGCCGCGGCCGACCTGCTGCCGGCCCCAGGTGTACGCGACCATGTTGATCGCCGCGGTGGCGTTCGCGGTGAACACGGTCTCCTCAGGCGTTGAGCCGAGCCAGTCGGCAATTCGCCGCCGCGCCCCCTCATACAGGTCGGTGGCCTCCACGGCCAGCGGATATACGCCGCGGTGAATCGACGCTCGCGACTCGGTGTAGTACCGCGTCATCGCGTCGATCACCGGCTGCGGTGTCTGCGAGGTCGCAGCCGAATCGAGGTAGGTGATCGGATAGCCGTCGATCTCCCGGCGCAGGACCGGAAACTCCGCGGCTACCTCATGCAGGGCGTCGGCGGAAACGCTCATCACGCCGCGGCCTTGTCGATCTCCTCGGTAATCCAGCCGTAGCCCTTGGCCTCGAGCTCGTCGACCAGCTCCGGTCCGCCCTCTCTGACGATCCGGCCGCGGTACATGACGTGCACGTGGCTCGGTTGCACCAGGTGAAGGATCCGCTGATAGTGGGTGATGATCAGCACGCCCAGATCCGGACCGGCGACCGCGTTGACGCCGTTGGCCACGACGCGCAGGGCGTCGATGTCCAGGCCGGAGTCGGTCTCGTCGAGGATCGCCAGCTCCGGCTTCTGGAGCGCCAGCTGCAGGATCTCCATCCGCTTCTTCTCGCCGCCGGAGAATCCCTCGTTCAGGTAGCGGCTCGAGAATTCCCGAGGCACGTTGGTCAGCTTCATCGCCGCCTCGACCGTCTGGCGGAACTCCTTGAGCGGGATCGGCTCGTCCCCGCGCGCGGCGCGGTGGGCGTTGAGCACCGTCCGCAGGTACTTGGTCACGGTCACGCCGGGAACGGAGACGGGGTATTGGAAGGCCATGAACAGGCCCATCCGCGCACGCTCATCCGGATCGGCCTCGGTGATGTCCTCGCCGCCCCACAGAATTTGCCCGTCGGTGACCTCGAGGTTCGGGTGGCCCATGACCGCGTTGGCCAGGGTTGATTTCCCGGAGCCGTTGGGGCCCATCAGCGCGTGAATCTCGCCCTGGGCTACGGTGAGCTCGAGACCCCGGAGGATCTCCTTCTCACCGGCGCGGACGTGAAGGTTTCGGATTTCTAGATCTGGCATCTCAGCTTTCGTTATTTCGTCTTTTCAGGCCGCTGCCGTCGGCACAGGCTCGCCTCGGCGCGAGAACTCGACCAGCTCCGCGAGCGTCGTGGTGTGCAATGAGCGGATGATCCCGCCCTGCACGCGAGTCCAAAGGAGCTTGGTCGCGCATCCACGTCCGGCATCCGGAAGGTGCGAGCACAGTACGCGCTCGGTCTGCTCGTGCACGAAGCACTCCATCGGCGCGATCGCGCCCTCGAGCGCCTGCACGACCTCGTCCATCCCGATCTCCTCCGCGGGACGCGCCAGCCAATACCCGCCATGGGCGCCACGGGCGCTCATCACGAGCCCGGCTTTGCGCAACCGCGCGACGACCTGCTCTAGGTACGCCAGGGGCAGGCCCTCGGCATCGGCGATCGCCTTCAGGCTGGTTGGCTGATCGGCGGACTGACGGCCCAGCTCGACCATCAGGCGGACCCCGTACTCGGCTTTGGAGGAGAAGATCATGGCTAAATCCTACCAGCAGGGTAGGTTATTTATGGGACCCGCTGACGCGGGTCCTTTTTTTGTGGCCCGCACCCCGATAGGGTTCTCGGCACATGGACGCTGGGGGGCTGGCTACGTCAATGGATATCGCGCACGCTGCCGCACTGGCGCGCGAGCGGGGGCGTCTGGGCATCGACACCGAGTTCATGTCCGAGGGCCGCTACCGGGCGCTGCTGTGCCTGGCGCAGGTCGCCGTCGAGGATCCGCAGGCGCCCGAGGGCATGCGGATCCTGTTGATCGACGCGCTGGGCGATGTCGACGTGACGCCGCTGGCCCGCCTGCTCGCCGATCCGGACATCGAGGTGGTGCTTCACGCCGGACGCCAGGACGTGGCGATTCTGCGCCGGGTCTGGTCGACCGAGATGAACAACATCTTCGACACGCAACTGGCGGCTGGATTCACCGGCGGCAGCGCCCAGAGCGGCTACGGCAATCTGCTCGGCTCGGTACTCGGCAAGCGGGTTGGCAAGACCGCGAGCTACACGCGCTGGGACGCCCGGCCGCTGACCGCGGAGCAGCTGAGCTATGCGGCCGAAGACGTCGTGCATCTGCTCGAGCTGAGCGACGAGCTACAGCGTCGCCTGGCCGCCAACGGCCGCCTCGAATGGGCCCGCGAGGAGTGCCGGCGTCTGGAGTCGGCCACCGACGAGCGCGATCCCGAGGTCGTGTGGGAGCGCCTGCCGAGGGTCAACCAGCTCGACCCTCAGGCCCGTGCCGTCGCGCGTGAGCTCGCCGCCTGGCGAGAGCGAACGGCCTCGAGCGAGGACCGCCCCGTGGGCTCGGTGCTCCAGGATGCGCCTCTGGTGGAGCTGGCCAAGCGCCAGCCGTCGACCACGCGCGGACTGGAGCAGATCCGCGGCATTCATCCCTCGACGGTGCGCCGGCGCGGGGACGCGATCCTGAAGGCGATCGCCACCGGACGCGAGGCCGCTCCGATCGCCCGCGAGGAAGCGCGCGGGCGCTCTGAGCCGGGCGACGCGCCGCTGATCGCGCTCGCCGAGGCGTTGCTGCGGGCCCGGGCGCTCGAAGCCGGACTCGCCTACGAGCTGATCGCCTCCCGCAGCGAGCTCGAGCAGATCATCGCCGCGGCGCGGCGCGCGGAGCCTGAGCCCGAGGTTCGCACGCTCGCCGGGTGGCGCCGCGAGCTCGTCGGGGATGACCTGCGGGACCTGCTCGAGGGCAGGAAGGTGATCGGCGTTGGACGCGAGCGACGACTGACCCTTCGCCCCAGCTGACGCGCGGAGGCCCCGGTCACGAGGCGCCCTGCTCGAGCAGCATCGACATCGTCGGCACGTGACCGAAGATCGCCCGCGAGAGCGCGATCGTGACCTTCCGCGAGCGCTGTGTCCACACGAGGTCGATCGCCTTGAGGTCGCCATAGTCGGTCGCGTAGGTAACCCGCAGCTTGTGGCCCGGCGAGTCAGCCGCGTGCTCATCGGCGACGTCAGCACCTGCCCCGCTCCACCCGCGCTTGCGCAGCAGCGCGTGCTCGCTGAGCAACAGCGCGTCGGAGCCCCGGAACCGCGGAGCGACCACGACCAGCTCCCAGGCGCAGAATGCGTTGGCGCCCTTGTCGCAGCGCAGTACCTGCACGGAGATCCGGGCGCCCTTGACCAGCGGCAGCCGGCCCAGTGCGGGCGTGCGCTGCGAGCTGCCCTGCCCGCAACCGACCAGCGATCCCACCACCAACACCGCGAGCAGCGCCAGGCTCAGCGCCCGTCGGGCTCTTAGTCTACGGCCGGTCATGGGATCCAGCGTAAGCGTATCCACGGGCCGTTACGTCCTCGGCATCCTCGCCCTGCTGCTGATCAGCGGCGCACTCGGCCGCGCCGCATTCCTGATCCGCCGCCACTTCTTCCCCGGCTGGACCGGCGCGCCCGCCCGCCTCCCGGAGTCCGTCATCGGCCTCACGCTCTTGGTGGCCCTGATGGAGATCCTGGGTGCGGTCGGCCTCTTCCGGCTCATCCCGCTCGTGATCGCCTCCATCGCAATCGGAATGGGGACCCAGCGAGCGATCCCGGGAGACGCGCGCGCCTCCCCTCGCGCAGCCCGGGGAGGCGCGTGCGCCTCCCGGGAACGCCTCGCGTCCACAGCCATAGCGGCCCTAGCGGTCGCGGTCATAGGCGCCGAATGGGCCGGACCGACCTTCTCCAGCTACGACTTTGGAATCAGGACCTTCGACTCGCTGTGGTACCACCTCCCCTGGGCGGCGTCGTTCGCCCAATCCGGGCAGATCACCACGCTGCACTTCACCGACGTCGAGTATCTGACCGCCTTCTATCCGGCCACGGCGGAGCTGTTCCATGGCCTCGGGGTGGTGCTGTTCGCCCGCGACACGCTGTCTCCGGCCCTGAACCTGATCTGGCTCGCGCTGGTGCTGCTGGCGGCCTACTGCGTCGGGCGCCCGCGCGGACTCGGCGTGGCCACGCTGCTCGGCGCCGGACTGGCGATGGCCACGCCGATGATGGACCTCTCCCAGGCGGGGAGCGCGGCCAACGACGTCGTCGGGGTGTTCTTCGTGCTCGCCGCCGTGGCGATCGTGATGGGCTGCCCCGGCAGCCGGCGGGCGCTGGTCCTCGCCGGGCTCAGTGCCGGGCTGGCGGTCTCCGTGAAGCTGTCGATGCTGGCTCCCGTTCTGGCCCTGACCGTCGGCGTCCTCGTCCTCGCGCCGCCGGGAGCCCGACGCCGGGCTGGTGCCGCGTGGCTCGGCCCGCTGGCCGTGGCGGGAGGCTTCTGGTACCTGCGCAATCTGATCGCCGTGGGGAACCCGCTCCCCTGGGTGGGCATTCCTGGGCTAGCCACGCCGGCAGCACCGTTACAGGCCCACACGGCGTTCTCAATCACCCATTACCTGACCGATACCCGCGTGTGGCACGGACTGCTCGAGCCGAGCCTCGCCTCGGGCTTCGGGCCGTGGTGGTGGGCGATCCTCGCCGGGGCGCTGCTCGGACCCGTGCTATGCCTGCTGCCGGGCGCGAGCGGCCAGGTGCGGATGCTCGGCCTCGTCGCGCTCGCCTGCATCGTCGCGTACCTGCTCACGCCGGAGTCCGCCGCCGGCCCGGCGGGGCATCCGCTCGGCTTTGCCTTCAACCTCCGCTACGCGGCTCCCGCCCTGACGCTGTCGCTGGTCGCGCTGCCCCTGGGCCCCGCGTTCGACGGACGACGGCGGCGTTGGGTGGTCTGGGCCGCGCTGGGGATCGTCCTCGCCGTGACCCTCGCGCAAGGCCATCTGTGGCCCGCGCGGCAGGTGGTGGGCCAGATCCTCGTGGGCGCGACGGCACTCGCGGCGGTGGCCGTCGTCACGCTGGTCGGCGCCGGTCGGCTCCGTCGGCCACTGGGCGTCGGGCTGGCCGGGACGGTGCTCGTCCTCGCCTCCGCGCTCGGCTTTGTGGGCCAGCGCAGCTACCTGCGCAGTCGCTACGCATTTTCCCCCGGCGTGTCGTACCTGGGCCGGCTGTGGGCCTTCTTCCGCGATGTGCACGACGCCCGGGTCGGCGTGGTCGGAACGTTCGGCGGTTTTTTTGCCTATCCGCTGTTCGGTGCCGATGACTCCAACCGGGTCCAGTACATCGGCCTGCGCGGCGCCAACGGCTCGTTCACCCCGATCGGATCCTGCGCGGAGTGGCGCCGCAGCGTCAACGCGGCTCACCTTCGCTACCTCGTGAGCACCCCCGCGCGCGACCCATGGCGCCCAAAGCTCCTCAGCCCCTCACCGGAGGGCGCCTGGACGGCCGGCGATCCCGCTGCCCGGGTCGTGTATCAGCGCCGCGCCGCCGGTCATCTGGTCACCGTGTTCGAGCTCACCGGCCCCCTCGACCCGCCCGGGTGCGGGGTGCACTGACCTGGGTAACCTCTGGACGATGTCCGCCACAGCTGATCACCTGCAGGACCCGGAACTCCTGAAGGAGGAGTGGGATGTCGGCCCGCTGGTCGACGGGGAGGGCGACGCCGGTGTCGACCGGCTGCTCGCCGAAGCCCGCGAACGGGCCTCGGCGTTCGCCGCGCGTCACGCCGGCCACGTCTCGGAGCTCGACGGCGCCGGCCTGGGCGAGGCGATGCGCGAACTGGAGGCGATCAACGAGCTGGTCGGCAAGGCCGGCTCGTACGCGTCGCTGAAGTTCTCCACCGACACCGCCGACCCGGCTCGCGGCGCGTTGCTGCAACGGGTTCAGGAGGCCGGCACTGAGATCGAGACGAAGCTCCTGTTCTTCGAGCTCGAGTGGGCGGCCATCGACGACCCCCGGGCCGATGAGCTGCTGTCCGAGGACGATCTTGACTTCTGCCGGCACTACCTCCGCAGCGCTCGGCGCTACCGCCCGCATCTGCTCACCGAGCCGGAGGAGAAGATCCTGGCTGAGAAGTCGATCTCCAGCCAGGCGTCCTGGGGCCGGTTGTTCGGAGAGCTCGTGTCGGCGCTGAGGGTCCAGGCCGGCGATGACGAGGTGCCGCTCGACGTCGCCCTGAGCCAGCTGCAGGCCCCTGACCGGGAGCTGCGCCGGGGGACGGCGGAGGCCGTGTCGGCGGCGCTCGAGCCGGGCCTTCGCACCCGTGCCTTCATCTACAACACGCTCGCGCACGACAAGTCGGTCGAGGATCGCCTGCGGCACTTTCCCAACTGGCTCGCGTCGCGCAATTTGTCAAACGAGGCCTCCGACGAGTCGGTCATGGCGTTGATCGAGGCCGTCCGCGGGCGCTACGACATCCCGCAGCGCTGGTACCGGCTGAAGGCCAAGCTGCTCGGCGTCGAGCGCCTCGCCGACTACGATCGCGCCGCGCCGGTCCTGCCCGAGGAGGTGACGTTCTCCTACGCGCAGGCGCGCGAGCTGGTGCTCGAGACCTACGACGCCTTCTCACCGGAAGCCGGCCGGGTGGTGCGGCGGTTCTTCGACGAGCATTGGGTCGACGCCCCCGTACGCCCCCACAAGCGCGGAGGCGCCTTTTGCGCCTACACGGTGCCGAGCGTCCATCCCTACGTGCTGCTCAACTTCACCGCGCGCCGGCGTGACGTCCTGACGATGGCCCACGAGCTCGGTCACGGGTTGCACGCCGCCCTCGCCCAACAGCAGGGCGTGTTTCACCAGTCGACCCCGCTGACGCTGGCCGAGACCGCGTCCGTGTTCGGCGAGGCGCTGACGTTCGGACGGATGCTCGAGGCGGCGGACGATGACGACGCCCGCCTCAGCCTGCTCGCCGATCGCATCGACGGGGCGATCGCCACGGTGTTCCGCCAGATGGCGATGAACCGCTTCGAGCACCTGATCCACACCGGACGTCGCACCGACGGCGAGCTGGCGGCCGACCGGATGTCGGAGCTGTGGGTGGAGACCCAGGCGGAGCTGTTCGGCGACTCGGTCGAGATCACCGAGGGCTACCGGACATGGTGGTCCTACGTGCCCCACTTCATCAACACGCCCGGCTATGTGTACGCCTACGCCTACGGCCAGCTGCTGGCGCTGTCGGTCTACAAGCGCTACCTGGAGGAGGGCCACTCGTTCGTCCCGCGCTACCTGGGGCTGCTCTCGGCCGGCGGTTCCCGCAATCCCGAGGAGCTCGGAGCGATGGTGGGGATCGACCTCGCCGACCCGGGCTTCTGGGACGCCGGCCTGAAGCTCGTCGAGGAGCAGCTCAGCGCCGCTGAGGAGCTGGCCGCCCGCCGGTAGGCCGGCGAGTGCGCGAGCGCTCCTCCTGCTTCTCGACCACGTTGACGATCAGCCGGAGCACCTGCTCGATCCCGGTCGCCTTGGCGTCCCCGTGCTCGAACGCCGCCCTCCAGTCGCTCACGTGTCCCTTGGTCGCCAGCTCGTTGAAGCGAGCTCGCTGCACCTCCAGGCGAACCTTCGCGTCTGACGCGATGTCCTTGGTCACCTTCGGTCCCGGCAGCTCGACCCGGTAGAGCTGGACGTCGCCGCGTCCATGCAGATCGAGCCCCGCGACCAGCTTCAGCGGCTGCAGCGCCGGCACCTCGGCGAGAAACCGCGTGACGGCGGTCTCGATCAGCGACTTGGTGTCAGACGGCGTGGTCAGGCCGCGGAGTCTAGAGGCTGTTGACAGCGGTCCGCGCGGGGGCGAAGATCGTCGTGGGCAACCAATAAGGAGGGACCATGTCCAGAATGATGGCCGACTGCCGTCGTTTCCCCAGCGAGAGCAACTGCTCGCTGGTCATCATCGGCGAGGAGGAAGAGGTCGCGAGCGCGGCCGCCGAGCACGCGGTTTCGGTGCACGGGCACGAGGACACGCCCGAGTTCCGGAGCGAGGTCCGGGGGTTCCTCGAGCCGGCTGAGGAGTACTCGCCCGGGCCCCGGGCGCAGGAGCCGCTCCCGACGAGCTGACCGACACTCAGGGCGCGCCCACCAGCGGGGCGCGCTCTGCTTTAGATCTTGTGCCGCTGCAGCAGCTTGCGGCCGATGACCATGCGCTGGATCTCGCTGGTGCCTTCACCGATCAGCAGCAACGGGGCGTCGCGATACAGCCGCTCGATCTCGTACTCCTTGGAGTAGCCGTAGCCGCCGTGAATCCGGAACGACTCCTCCACGCAGAAGCGCCCGGCCTCGGAGGCGAACAGCTTCGCCATTCCGGCCTCGATGTCTGAGCGCTCGCCGGCGTCCTTGAGACGCGCGGCGCGGTGGGTCAGGAGCCGGGCGGCGTCGACCTGGGTGGCCATGTCCGCGAGCTTGAACTGGATCGCCTGATGCTCGGCGATCGGCTTGCCGAACGTGCGACGCTCCTGCGAGTACTTGAGGGCCAGCTCCAGCGCACGCTGGGCGATCCCCACGCCGCGGGCGGCCACGTTGACCCGGCCGAGCTCGAGCGCATCCATCATCTGCGCGAAGCCCTTGTTCAGGCCTGCCTCCTCGCCGCCGAGGATGTTCTCGGCGGGGCAGCGGTAGCCGTCGAACACCAGCTCCGTGGACTCGACGCCCTTGTAGCCCATCTTCTTGATCTGAGGCGGGACGTTGAAGCCGGAGTAGTCCCCGGTGTTCTCGCTGACCCCCGGCTCCTTCTCGGCGATGAAGCAGGTCAGCCCGCGGTGCTTGGGGTCCGCTGACGGGTCCGTCCGGACCAGCACGAATACCAGGCTCGAGCGCAGGCCGTTGGTGACCCACATCTTCGTGCCGTTGATCTCGTAGTTGTCGTCGTCGACCTTCTTGGCCGCCGTCTTGATGGCCGCGACGTCCGAACCCAGCTCGGGCTCTGACAGGCTGAACGCCGCGCGCACCTCGCCCGTTGCCATCTGGGGCAGGTACTTCTGCTTCTGCTCCTCGGTGCCGAACTTCATCAGCAGGTAGGAGCCGATGAAGTGGGTGTTGACGATGCCGGAGATGCTGATCCAGCCGCGGCTCAGCTCCTCGACGATCATCGCGTAGGTGGTCAGGTCGAGACCCATTCCCCCGTACTCCTCGGGGATCGTCACCCCGAACAGCCCGAGCTCTTTCATCTGCTCGACGATCGGCTGCGGGAACTCGTCCTCGTGGTCGTAGTGCTCGGCGTTCGGGAGGATCTGCTCATCCGCGAACTGGTGGACCATCTCGCAGATCGCCTTCTGCTCGTCGGTCTTTTCGGTCGTGACAGCCATGGAGCCGAGAATACCTGTCGCAACTCTGTGACGTTTGCCCGCACGGCGGGGCGAACTCAGGGGTCTTGGGGGCTTTTTCGATCATGGCTC
>DATCPD010000176.1:0-5329 GCA_036564325.1 Solirubrobacteraceae bacterium
CCGCCGACGAGCCGATGATCGGCGCCGGCGGCGACTCCTCCTACGCCAGCGTCGTGTTTCACGAGGTGCTGAGCAACGGCTCGGCGCAGCAGTCCCGGGTGCTGATGAGCCGCCTGCGCGCCTCGGTGTTCGACCCGGTCACGCAGCCTGACGCGATCTCGATGCCCTCGGCCGCCCAGGCCGATCAACCCCAGGTGGTCGTCAACGATTCCAGGCGGGGCTTCGTGACGTCCGCTCGGACGGACTCAAACCAGGCGGTCGCCGCCCACCTGGGCAACAACGGCGTGGCCAGTGGCGGTTTTCGACTCGACGGCCTGCCGAACTCGTCGCTGCCCTACGCGGTCCCCGGGCTCGCCGGGTTGACCTCGAATCTGATCGCCTGGCAGCAGGATCCAGGTCTTCCGAGCACGCCTGAGATCCGCGTTCGCTACGCACCGGACGGTCTCACCCTCGGTCCCGAGCTCGTTCTCTCCACGCCGGCCCAGGGGGCGGCCGACGCCGCTGACGGGCTGTCGGCGTCCGGCGATGCGACCGGGAATGCGGCCGTCGCCTGGGTTCAGCAGTCGGCGGGGGCCAAGCAGATCGTTGCCGCCCAGATGTATCAGCCGCCCCCCGCGTTCAGCCCCACGAGCGCGTTCCGTTACGTACGGACCTCGCTGCCCGCGCTCGCCTGGTCTCCGGCGAGGGATCAGTGGGGTCCGATCCGCTACGTCGTCAACGTCGACGGGGTGCAGGTCGCTCAGACGTACGCCACCTCCCTGCGGCTTCCAGCGGCGCTGGCGGACGGCTCGCACGCGTGGCAGGTGACGGCGGTCAATCCGGCCGGGCTCACCAGCGCGATGCGTCCGGGCCGCTTCTGGATCGACACCGTCGCGCCACAGGGCACGCTGAAGCTGACCGGCAAGCTTCGCCCCAAGACGCTCCTCCATGCCGATGTGCGGTATACCGACGCTCCGCCGCCGGTCCCGCCGGCCAGCGCGTCGGGAATTGCCGGCGTGCTGATCAAGTGGGGCGACGGGAGCAGGTTCAAGATCAAGCACGGCAAGTTCCACGCCTACAAGCGGGCCGGCCGTTACACGATCACCGTCGTGATCACCGACCGGGCCGGCAATGTCACGACGCTGCACAAGGCGATCAAGCTCGTCGCTCCCAAGCCTCCGCCCCGGCGCAAGGGCAAGCACCCCCTGTCGCCGCCGGCCAAGCACAAATAGCCAGAGCACCGATACGGTCAGCCCGGCCCGCACCAAGGGGCCACCACCGCACCGCCTTGTAGCCTGGAGGCAGTGCCTGCTCCGACCGAGACCTCGCTCCGGCAGACCGCGCTGCACGAGCGCCATCGCGCCGCGGGCGCGAAGCTGATGCCGTTTGCCGGGTGGGAGATGCCGGTGCAGTACCGGGGCATCCGGGAGGAGCATCTGGCCGTGCGGCGTGAGGTCGGGGTGTTCGATGTCTCCCACATGGGCCAGGTCGAGGTTCGGGGCCCGCAGAGCGAGGCGTTCCTGCAGCGGATGCTGTCCAACGATGTCCGCCGGGTGCCCGAGGGCGGAGCTCAGTACAGCGTG
Source organism: Solirubrobacteraceae bacterium (assembly GCA_036564325.1). Classification (GTDB taxonomy): domain Bacteria; phylum Actinomycetota; class Thermoleophilia; order Solirubrobacterales; family Solirubrobacteraceae; genus Palsa-465. The sequence goes on from DATCPD010000176.1 coordinate 1,563, forward strand.
ATGTGCCGCGAGGACGGCGGCGTCCTCGACGACCTGTTCACCTATCGCCTGGCCGAGTGCGTCTTCCTGATCGTGACCAACGCGGCCAACCACGACACGGACCTGGAATGGATGCGCTCCCACGCGGCGGATTTCGACGTGGACGTGCTCGACAAGGCCTCCGACTTCGCCATGCTGGCCGTCCAGGGGCCGGGGGCGCGCGCGCTGATGTCGCGCTTGGCCGACGGATCGCTTCCGGCGCGGATGCGCTGCTCGGAACCGGCCGTGGCCGGCGCTGCGGCGCTGGTCTGCGCGACCGGATACACGGGTGAGGACGGGTTTGAGCTGCTGCTCGATCCGCCGGATGCCCCCGCGGTCTGGGACGCGCTGGTCAGCCGGGGCGCCACGCCGGCCGGCCTCGGCGCCCGGGACACGCTGCGGCTCGAGGTGTGCTTTCCCTTGTACGGCAACGATCTCAGCGCGGAGCACGATCCGATCGAAGGAGGTCTCGGGTGGTGCTGCCGCGAGGAGACGGGGTTCATCGGCGCCGAGACGGTGGCAGCTGCCCGGAGCGCCGGGCCCGTCCACAAGCTCGCCCCCTTCCTGATCGAGGGCTCGGGCATCGCTCGGCCGGGCAATCCGGTGCTCGGTGGGGGAGAGGTCACCAGCGGGACGTTTTCGCCGTGCCTCGAGCGGGGAATCGGGATGGCGTACGTTCCCGCGGAGCGTGCCGAGCCGGGTACGCAGATCGAGATCGATGTACGGGGCACGATCCGCTCCGCCGTGGTCGAGCGCAAACCTCTGTACCGAAAGGGATCCTGAACCATGGCCGACCCCAGCTATCCGAAAGACCTGCTCTACCACCCCGAGCACGACTGGGCGCGCGTCGAGGGCGATCAGGCGACGCTCGGGATCACCTGGTACGCGCAGGACTCGCTCGGAGAGGTCGTGTTCTTCGATCCGCCCAAGGTCGGAGCGCAGATCAAGAAGGACGAGTCCTACATGGAGGTCGAGTCGGTGAAAGCCGTCTCGGACGTGATCGCCCCGCTGTCCGGCGAGATCATCGAGGTCAACGAGGCGCTCGGCGGGGCCCCGGAGACGATCAACGAGGACCCATATGGAGAGGGCTGGCTGGTGAAGGTCAAGCTGTCTGACCGCGCGGAGCTCGACTCGCTGCTGGACGCCGACGCCTACCAGGGGTCGCTCCAGTGAGCAGCTACGTATCGGCCACCGATGCCGATCGGGTGCAGATGCTTCAGGAGATCGGCGTGGCGTCGATCGAGGATCTGTTCGAGGACATCCCGCCGGAGCTGCGGCTCCGCCGGGCGCTTGATCTGGGGCCAGGGCTGTCAGAGCAGGAGGTGTTCGCCGAGCTCCGCGCCCTGGCGGAGCAGAACGTGTCCGCCGACGACGAGATCTCGTTTCTCGGCGCCGGCATGTACGACCATTACGTCCCGGCGCTGGTCGACGCGATCACCCAGCGCTCGGAGTTCCTGACTCCGTATACGCCCTACCAGCCCGAGATCTCCCAGGGCGGTCTGCAGGCGATGTTCGAGTACCAGACGGCGATCTCGGAGCTGACCGGACTGCCGATCTCCAACGCGTCCGTGTACGAGGGGCCGAGTGCCGTCGGTGCCGCCGGGTACGTGGCCAAGCTGGCCAACGCGCGCCGGCGCCTGGTCGTCTCCCGCGGCGTGCATCCCCACTCCCGGGAGACGCTGAGGACGCTGGCCGGCGGCTGGGGAATGGAGGTCGAGGAGGCGCCGTTGCGCGACGGGGTGACCGAGCTGCCGCCGCTGCTGAGCGATGTCAGCGCGGTGGTGATCCAGCAGCCGAACTTCCTCGGGGTCGTCGAGGATCTGCCTCCGCTGTCCGCGGCCGCGCGCGACGCCGGCGCGCTGACGATCGCCGCCTGCGATCCGCTTCCGCTGGCCCTGCTCAAATCGCCGGGCGAGTGCGGTGTCGACATCGCCGTGGGGGAGGGCCAGTCGCTTGGCAACCGGCTCGACTTCGGCGGGCCGTCGTTTGGCTTCTTCGCCGCCACCGAGGCGCTGACCCGTCGGATGCCCGGCCGCATCGCCGGGGAGACGCGGGACCTTGACGGCAGGCGCGGCTTCGTGCTGACCCTGCAGACCCGCGAGCAGCACATTCGGCGGGAGCGCGCCACCTCCAACATCTGCACCGCTCAGGCGCTCAACGCGCTGGCCGGGGTGATCTACCTGAGCTGGCTGGGCCGGGCGGGGATCGTCGACCTCGCCACCCTGATGCTCCAGCGCACCGCGTACGCGCGGGAGCGCCTCCAGGCGGTCGAAGGCGTGACGATCCTGCACGAGCGGCCGGTGATGCGGGAGTTTGCCGTGCGGCTCGAGATCCCGGTGAGCGCCGCCATCGACGAATGCCGCCGGCGTGGCATCAACCCCGGGTATCCGCTCGGGCGCGACTACCCCGAGTACGAGGGCTGCCTGCTGATCGCCATCACCGAGCAGCGCAGCCGGGCGCACATCGACCAGCTCGCGGACGCGCTGCACGCCGCGACCGTCGCGCACCAGTCCGCGCTGGAAGAGGTGGGACGGTGATCCGCGCCGCCGACGACGAGCTGACCATCTTCGAGCGCTCGAAGCCCGGGCGCCGGGCGTTCCGACCGCCCGAGCTCGACGTTCCCGAACGTCCGCTGGACGAGCTGCTGCCGGCCGGGTTGCGCCGGGACTCGCCTCCGCGGCTGCCGGAGGTCGCAGAGCCGGAGATCATCCGTCACTACAACCGCCTGTCCCGCCGGAACTTCGACCTCGACACCGGCTTCTACCCGCTCGGTTCGTGCACGATGAAGCACAATCCGAAGGTCCACGAACGGATCGCGGCGCTCCCGGGTCACGCTCGCCTGCATCCGCTCCAAGACCCCCGTCGTGCCCAGGGCGCGCTCGAGCTGATGTGGCGCCTGCAGGGCGCGCTGGGCGAAATCGCCGGGCTGCCCCACGTCTCGCTCCAGCCCTCCGCCGGCTCACACGGCGAGCTGGCGGGTGTGCTCCTGACGCGGGCGTTCCATGAGGATCGCGGCGAGCACCGGACGAAGGTGCTGACCCCGGACACGGCGCACGGCACCAACCCCGCCACGGTCACGATGGCGGGCTACGAAGTGGTCAAGGTCGACACCGGCGCGGACGGCAACGTCGACCTCGACGATCTGCGGGCGAAGGCGACGCCGGACGTTGCCTGCCTGATGCTCACCAACCCCTCCACGGTGGGCCTGTTCGAATCGAACATCCAGGAAATCGCTCAGATCGTCCACGGCATCGGAGCGACGCTCTACTACGACGGCGCCAATCTCAACGCGATCATGGGCATCTGCCGCCCCGGGGACATGGGTTTCGACATCGTGCACTTCAACCTGCACAAATCGTTCACCCAGCCGCACGGCGGCGGAGGGCCGGGCGCGGGCCCGATCGCCGTCTCGGAGCGGATCGAGCCGTTCCTGCCCCGGCCGCAGGTCGTGAGACGACAGTCCTCAGTCCTCAGTCCTCAGAGTGGAGGTCCGAACGGCGAGGCGACGTCGGGCGCCGCGTTCGAGCTCGACTTCGACCGGCCGAAGTCGATCGGGCGACTGCGGGGCTTTCAGGGCAACTACGGCGTCTTCGTGCGCTCCTACGCCTACATCCGCTCGCTCGGCGCGGACGGGCTGCGCGAGATGTCCGAGACCGCGGTGCTCAACGCCAACTACCTGCTGGCCCGTCTGCGCGAGCGCGGCGTGGCCGAGTACCTCCCGGTCGCCTACGATCGCCTGTGCATGCACG
>DATCPD010000200.1:0-6387 GCA_036564325.1 Solirubrobacteraceae bacterium
CGGAGCTCGCTGGCGGCGGTTCCCGCGCTGGCCCGCGCCCACGCCGAGCAAATCCTGCAGGCGATCGGCTCGACCGAGCGGATCGAGCTGGTGCAGGCCTATGCCCTCCCGCTGCCGGCGAACGTGCTGTTCGATCTGCTGGGCATCGCGCAGGACCCGGTGCTGCGCTCCACGCTGATCGCCTGGCAGCAGTCGATCACCGTGGCCCACGACCCCAGTCAGACCGCCGGCGTGCGCCTCCAGGGGGCGACGTGTGCGATGGCGCTGCGCGGGTTCTTCGCCGCGCTCGTGCAGAGCCACCGGCGCGCTCCCGTGGCCGGCCTGGTCGGCGAGCTCTGCGAATCGTTCGCCGCCGCCGGGCTGAGCGACGCCGAGCTGGAGGCGACCCTCTGTGACCTGCTCGTCGCCGGGTACCTCTCGACCACCTTCGTGATCGCCACCGGGCTGTGGCGGATGCTGCAGGTGCCCGGGACCGTGGACTCCCTGCGGGCCGACCCCGCCTCGGCTCCGCGCGTGGTCGACGAGCTCCTGCGCCTGGACGGGCCCGTCCAGGTCATCGACCGCTTCGCCAGCGCACCGACGACGCTGGCCGGCCGGTCGATCCCGGCGGGAGGCAAGGCCACGGCGGTGGTCGGCTCCGCCGACCGTGACGTCGCAGCCTTCGACGCGCCAGACGAGCTCCGGCCCGACCGCGGGGAGGAGCACATGGCGTTCGGGGCCGGAGTGCACCGCTGCGTGGGCGCTCCGCTCGCGCATCTGGTGGCCCCGGAGGCGCTCGGCGCCCTGCTCGCGTTCGCTCCGCACATCGAGCTCGATGGTGAGCCACAGTGGCAGACCGATCCCTATCTGCGGGCCGTGACCAGCCTGCCGCTCACGCTCGAAGGTGCTCGGTGAGCACGGGCAGCGGGCTGCGCGCGGACGGGGTGTTCTCCGGCGGCGGGGTCAAGGCGATCGCCTATGCCGGGGCGCTGAAGGCCGCCGAGGAGGCCGGCTACACCGACTGGGCGCACCTGGCGGGAACCTCGGCGGGCGCGATCACCGCGACGGCGGTGGCTGTGGGCCTCGACGCCGACGCGCTGACCAAGCGGCTGATGGGTTTCGACCTGGAGACGATCGCCGACATCGGGCGCCCGCGCCGGGTGGCACGGCTGCGCAACCTGATGAGCCGCCAGGCCATGGCCCGGGGACACGCCCTGCGCGCATGGATCGCCGATCTGCTGGAGAGCGCGCCCCGGCCCGCGCGGACGTTCGGAGATCTGGGGGATCGGCTGCACGTGGTGGCGACCGATCTCGTGCACCGGCGCATGGTCGTGTTCCCCGAGGACGCCTCGCGCTACCTCGATCCGGCGGGGCGCCCGTGGGACCCGGCCGCGTTCCCGCTCGCCGATGCGGTCCGGATGAGCGCCGGGTATCCGTTCATGTTCCCTCCGGTGAAGCTCCGCGATGCGCAGTCGGGCACGCTGGGAGCGCTGGTCGACGGGGGCATCGTCAGCGGGTTTCCGGTCTTCCTGTTCGACCGGCGCGATCCGTGCCATCCGACCTGGGGGTTCCGTCTCCAGGAGGAACGCCTGCAGCCGGCCGCCGCCATCTCCGGAGCCGGTTGGCCGCTCAACATGGTGAAGGCGATCCTCGAGACGAGCATCACCGAGCTGGACTCGCTCGCCGCGCAGGCGTTCTCGCCCCGCACGGTGACGATCCCGACGGGAACCGTCGCCGCGCTCCAGTTCCGCCTTAAGGATTCGGAGAAACACGCTCTGTGGGAGGCCGGTTACGCCGCCGCGAGCGCGTTCTTCGCCTCGGCGCCCAGCGCGCTGAACATGTTCGGGCACGCACCTCCGCCGGAGATGCTGCCGAGCGCCGGATCGGCGAGCTAGCAGCGCGGCCGCTACCATCCCCAAGGTTCGGAACGAAAAAGAGAAACGCACTCCACCGACCGAAGGGTGGAGGAGAAGGGAATTACATATGTCTGACGCCGTTAAGCGCGTGTCCGTCGAGATCGCAGGAACGGAGATCTCGTTCGAGACCGGCAAGTTGGCCAAACAGGCCTCCGGCGCTGTAGTCGTCCGTTCGGGCGACACGATGGTGCTCTGCACCGCCACCGCGGGGAACCTCCGCGATGTGGACTTTCTGCCGCTCACCGTAGATGTGGAGGAGCGGATGTACGCCGCGGGGAAGATCCCCGGCTCATTCTTCAAGCGCGAGGGCCGCGCGGGGGAGAAGGCGACGCTCACCGCGCGCCTGATCGATCGGCCGATCCGGCCGTTGTTCCCGAAGGGCTGGCGGTATGAGACGCAGCTCGTCGCGCTGCCGATGTCGGTCGACCACGAGCATCCGTACGACATGCTCGCCATGAACGGCGCCTCTGCGGCGCTGATGATCTCCCACATTCCGTTCCCCACCCCCGTGGGTGCGGTGCGGATCGGGAAGATCGACGGCAACTTCGTGATCAACCCCAACGAGGAGGACCTGCTCGAGAACGCCGAGCTCGACCTGATCGTGGCGGGCACCGACGAGGCGATCCTGATGGTCGAGGCCGGCGCCAGCGAGATCCCGGAAGCGGAGATCCTCGACGCGCTCGACATCGCCCACGACGCGATCAAGCAGATCTGCGCCGCTCAGCGCGAGCTGGCCGAGAAGGTTGGCAAGCCGAAGGTCGAGGTCGCGATCCCGCAGGTCGAGCCCGAATTGCTCGAGCAGATCAAGGCCTCGCACGGCGAGGCTCTGAGCGCCGCCACCCAGGTGGAGGACAAGCTCGAGCGTCAGGCCGCGATCAAGGCCGTCGAGGAAGAGGTGCTGGCGAAGTATTCCGGCGATCCGGACTCGGAGACCTACGCCGAGTACCGCGCCAACGCCCAGCGTGCCTTCGACAAGCTGGAGAAGTCGATGATCCGCGAGCGGATCGCCGTCGAGAAGAAGCGTCCCGACGGGCGCAGCGCAGAGGAGATCCGTCCGATCTCGATCGAGGTCAGCGTCGCTCCCCGGACCCACGGGTCGGCGCTGTTCACCCGTGGCCAGACGCAGGCGTTCAGTGTTGCCGCGCTCGGAACCACGCGTGAGGAGATGCGCCTCGACACGCTCGGTCTGGAAACGACCAAGCGCTACTTCCATCACTACAACTTCCCGCCTTTCTCGGTCGGGGAGGCGGGCTTCATGCGCGGGCCCAAGCGCCGTGACATCGGCCACGGAGCGCTTGCCGAGCGCGCCCTGGTGCCGATGATCCCGAGCCAGGAGGACTTCCCGTACACGATCCGCGTGGTCTCGGACATCCTCGAGTCCAACGGCTCGAGCTCGATGGCCTCGGTCTGCGGCTCGACGCTGTCGCTGATGGACGCGGGGGTGCCGATCAAGGCGCCGGTCGCGGGTATCGCGATGGGTCTGATCAAGGAGGGCGATGACTACATCATCCTCACCGACATCGCAGGCGTGGAAGACCATCTCGGCGACATGGACTTCAAGGTCGCCGGCACCAAGGACGGGATCACCGCCCTGCAGATGGACATCAAGATCACCGGCGTGACGTTCGAGATCATGCGCGACGCCCTCGCTCAGGCGAAGGTCGCCAGGGAATTCATTCTGCAGGAAATGGACAAGGTGATCGAGGCTCCGCGCGGCGAGCTGTCCCGCTACGCGCCGGGCATCTCCTCGGTCAAGATCGATCCGGAGAAGATCGGCCTGCTGATCGGCAAGGGCGGGGAGACGATCCGCGCCCTGCAGGAGGAGTTCGAGTCGCAGATCGACGTCAACGACGAGGGCCAGGTGCTCGTCTACGCGGCCAACCGGGAGCTCGGCGACGCGCTGGTCGACCGGATCCGCTCGATGACCAAGGAGGTCGAGGTCGGCGACGAGTTCACCGGCAAGGTGGTCAAGACGACCACGTTCGGCGCCTTCGTCGAGCTGGCCAAGGGCACCGACGGTCTGCTGCACATCTCCAACGTGGCTCCGGGCCGCCGCATCGACACCGTCGAGGAGGTCCTCAACAGGGGCGACGAGATCGCTGTCCGCGTGGTCGAGGTAGACCGTGAGCGCGGCCGGATCGGTCTGCGTATGGCCGAGGACCCCGAGGTCGCCGGCAAGACCGTCGAGGAACTCGCCTCGGTGGGCAGCGGCGACGGTGGACCACGCCGTGAGCGCTCAGACCGCGGAGGCCGCGACGGCCGCGACCGCGGCCCGCGTGATCGGGACCGTGGCCCGCGTGATCGGGACCGCGACGCGGGTCGCGTCCGCGATCGCGACCCCGACCGTCCGCGGTCCTAGCAGCGCGGTGGCCTTCGAGCACCGGCTGACCAAGCTGGACTCAGGCGTACGGATCGTGACGGAGGCAATGCCCTCCGTCCGGTCGGTGTCCCTGGGCTTCTGGATCGGCACCGGCTCTCGGGCCGAGACCGACGCGGAGGCGGGGCTTTCCCACCTGCTCGAGCATCTGCTGTTCAAGGGGACCGAGAAGTACGCATCGCTCGAGATCGACCAGATCTTCGACGGGATGGGCGCCGAGCTGAACGCCGGCACGGGCAAGGAGACCACCTCCGTGTACGCGCGGGTGATCGACGAGCACGTGCCCGAGGCGCTCGACGTGATGACCGACATGGTGTTCCGGCCGACGCTGACCGACGTCGACTCCGAACGCGCGGTGATCCTCGAGGAGATAGCGATGTACGAGGACGATCCGCAGGAGAAGGTATTCGACGTCCTCGGCGAGGCGGTGTTCGGCGAGCACCCGCTGGGGCGGGCGATCATCGGGCGCGCCGAGGTGATCGCACAGACGCCGGTGGCCGACATCGCCCGTTTTCACGCGTCTCGCTACGTGCCCTCGAACATCGTCATCGCGGCGGCGGGGGCGGTCGATCACGACAGCTTCGTCGAGCTCGTGTCCGAGCGGACCACGGGTCTGAGCGACGGCGCGGTGACGAACTCCGATCAGGCTCCGCCGGCGGCGGGCGCCCGGCGCCGGTTCGAGCGCAAGGACACCGAGCAGTACCACGTGTGCCTGGGCGGACCCGGCCTGTCTCGTCACGACGAGCGACGGTTCGCGCTGCGCGTGCTCGACACCGTCTTTGGCGGCACCTCCTCGTCACGGCTGTTTCAGGAGATCCGCGAGCGCCGTGGGCTCGCCTACGCGGTGTACTCGTTCAGCAGCGCCTACCAGGACGCAGGACAGGTCGGCCTGTACCTCGGCACCCGCGCGGACAACCTCAGCGAGGCGATGGACGTGATCGGGACCGAGCTGGCCCGGGTGCGCGAGGAACCGGCCACGGCGGAGGAGCTCGCGCGCGCCAAGGAGAATCTCAAGGGCCGGGTGGTGCTCGCGCTCGAGTCGACCGGCGCCCGCATGAACCGACTCGGGTCGGAGGTGCTGGCCGTCGCGCCGCTGCTCTCGCTCGATGAGGTGATGGAGCGAATCGAGGCCGTTTCGGTCGAGGACCTCTCCGGCCTGGTCGCGGAGCTGTGGGCGCCGGAGCGGCTGTCCGCCGCTGGCATCGGGCCCGAGGAGGAGCGCTTCGAACAGGCGCTGGCGGCGATCGAACCGGCGCTCGTCTCAGAGGGCGCGGAGTGATCAAAGTCGCCGTCGCCGGCGCGGCGGGACGGATGGGCGAGACGGTGTGCCGCGCGGTCGAGGGCGCGGACGACATGCTGCTGTCCGGGCGCGCGGACCCGGCACTCGGGTGCTCGGTCGCCGAGGTGCTTCCCGACGCCGACGTGCTGGTCGATTTCACGATTCCGAACACGGCGGTCGAGAACGCCCGGCAGGCGCTCGGCGCCGGCGTGCACGTCGTCATCGGCACCACCGGGTTCGACGTGGAGAGCCTGCGCGGTCTCACCGGGGCGAACATCTTCATCGCCCCGAACTTCGCCATCGGTGCGGTGCTGATGATGCAGTTCGCCGCCCAGGCTGCGCGGCACATGGCGCGCGCGGAGATCATCGAGCTCCATCACGATCGCAAGCTCGACAAGCCGAGCGGCACCGCGGCTCGCACCGCGAGCCTGATGCGCGAGGCCGCCCGAACCGACCACGAGGTGCCGATCCACTCGGTCCGCCTGCCGGGTCTGGTCGCGCATCAGGAGGTGATCCTGGGCGACGTCGGGCAGACCCTGACCATTCGGCACGACTCGATCGACCGCGAGTCGTTCATGCCGGGCGTCCTCCTGGCGGTGAGGCGGGTCGGCGAGCTGACCGAGTCCCCGGTGGTGGGACTCGAGCACCTGCTGGATTAGCCCGAGCCGGCCGGGCGGCGCCTGACCACGGCCGTGACGGCCGCCTGGACCACCCCGCCGTACCAATCGGCCACGGCCTCCCGGGGTACCTCCGGATGCTCGAGCCACCGAGTGATAGCCGTCCCGGGCGAAGGTCTGGCCCGCGACGTCGAGGATCAGCTGCTCTCGCTTGGGGCG
>DATCPD010000226.1:0-1503 GCA_036564325.1 Solirubrobacteraceae bacterium
TTGGCCGTTCTTGGCCAGGACCGAGAAGACGTGGCCGTGGATGTGGATCGGGTGTGCTCCCATGTTGCCGGGGTTGACGATGTGGAGGCGAACCAGCTCCCCCTCCCGGACCAGGATCGGCGGCACCAGCGGTGAGGCATGGCCATTGAAGGTGTCGGTCAGGTCGAGGCCGCCATTGCGGAACACGGGACCTTTCCCTCCGAGCAGGATCTGCTGAGTCAGGTCATAGCGACCGGCGTCCGCCACCGGATCCGGTGCCGTAACTCCGTACCTGGTCAGATCGAATCGGGGCAGCGAGCCGGGGTCGATCGTCGCGGGAGCCGGGCCGTCCCCGATCGTCAGGCTGGCGGTCGACTGACGCGGGCCGAAGGGCAGGGGAGACTGAGACCCCTTGATGCCGGTGACGCGCACCCCGCCGCCGGCCGGCATCCTGAAGAGGATGTCGGCGCGCTGTCCCATTCCCAGCGGGATGCGCTCCGGTCCCAGCTGCTGAGGCTCGTTCAGGTCGTGTCCGTCCAGGGCGACGATCGCGTACGGAGCGCCCACCAACACCGGGGTTTGCGGTGTGGGGTCGAGGCCCCCGCCCAGCGCCGCGCCGTTGATCACGCGCAGGCGCACCATCTCTCCGGGGGCGGCGTCGAGATGCAGGTTTGGCGTCCCGTTGACTGCGATCGAGTTGCTGCCGGCCAAGGTGTGGATGGTCAGGCTGTAGTCGCGCTCGTTAGCGACGCCGCCGGCCCGCGGCTCGACGATGATCGCGCCCAGCAGCCCGCGCGGGAGCTGTGCGCTGGTGTCCTGGTGCGAGTGGTACCAGAAGGTCCCGGCGTCGTTGGCGATGAACTCATAGACGAATGAACCACCGGGGCGAACCGCGTCCTGGGTGACACCGGCGACGCCGTCCTCGGCGTTGGGCACGCGGATCCCGTGCCAGTGGATCGAGGTCGCCTCGGGGAGGTGGTTGATCAGGGTCACCCGGACGCGATCTCCCTGGGTGACGCGCAGCTCCGGGCCGGGCACGCTGCCGTTGAACGCCCACGCCTGGCGGCCGCCGATGGTCGTAACGGCCGCGGTGAGCGTGAAGCTCTCGACGGGCTCGGGCCCCAGCGCGGCGACGAGGCTGACGACCGAGGTCGAGGCCTGGCCCGGGATCGCCGCCGCCATGCTGTAGGCCACCGGCATGGGGGTCAGCGCGGAGCCGACGCCGACGTACGTCAGGAGGGAGGCGAGCAGGACCGCGGGCGCCGTGCTCAGCGCCAGTCGGATGCGGCCGCGACCCGCGGCCGGCGCGGGCGGCGCAGCAAGAGCAGGAACAGCAGGCAGCAGCCCGCCTCCAGCAGCGTGGCGGTCACGTCGGGGAAGCCGACCGGCTCGGGACGCCAGGGAACCGGCGCGAGCGGCAGGCCCACCGTCCGTGATGCCAGGTAGACAGCGATCACCGTCCCCGTTCCCGCGGCCGCGATAGCGAACAGACGCCGCGAAGGTACGACCAGGATGGCCACCGAC
>DATCPD010000247.1:0-23585 GCA_036564325.1 Solirubrobacteraceae bacterium
CCGGAACGTGGCCGAGCCGGCCGCCGAGCACGAGCCGGAACAGGGTCCCCAGCGCCGGCAGCAGCAGCGCCCCGCCGGCGACGATCGCCACGACGACCGCGACCAGCGTGTCGCGCGGTGCCGCCGCCTGCCTCACGCTCAGTCCCGGCAACAGCCGCGGGCTCTGGGCAAGCGCCCAGCCGGCGACGATCGCCGCGACGGCCACGGCGGCGGTGAACCGCGCAGGTTCATAGTGGCGGGTCCAGATCAGGGCGAGCGTGGCCGTCCCCGCGAGCACGGACACGGTCAGCGCGGCGAGCCCGCCGCCGGTCATGAGACCTCGGTACAGCGGATGGGCGTCCCCATGCAGAACCGCGAAGCCGCCCAGCGCCACCGCTCCGGCGAGCGCGCCGGCCGCCAGTGCGCGGACCCGGAAGCGCTCGGCCAGCTCCGGCTCGCCGTCCCGGTTCGCGTCGCCGCACAGAAACACCGCTGCGAGGTAGACGCCGGTCAGCACGGCCAGCGTCCCGATCAGGATTGACGTCGGGTTGACCCAGCTCGAGATCTCGCCGCCGCGGGCGTTACCCACCGGAACCCGGCCCGAGGCGATTCCCCCGAGCGCGGCGCCGAGCGCAAACGGCGCGATCACCGACGACACCCCGAACACCGTGTCGATCGCCCGCTGCTGGCGCGGCTCGTCGGTGCCGGTTCTCAGCGCGTATGCCGCGCCGCGCAGGATGATCCCGACCGCCGCAAGCAACAGGGCGACCGACAACGTCGAGGCGATCGACCCGAAGGCCTTGGGATAGGCGGTCCAGAACACGGTGAGCACGAAGATCAGCCACACGTGGTTGGCCTCCCACACCGGGCCCATCGAGTCGTGGGCCCGCTGGCGCAGTCCGTCGGCGCCCCGGCCGCTCCCGGCCGTGAGCTGCCAGAAGCCGGCGCCGAAATCGGCGCCTCCCAGCACGCCGTAGAGGGCCAACCCGATCAGTGCGAACACCAGCGGCAGCGCGTACAACACCGGTCAGGCTCCGTGCACCGTCGGGCGCGCGGGCTCCGCGGGGGCGAGCGGGGCGGCGGCCAGGCGCCGCAGGATCCACACGACACCGGCGGCGACGCCGGCGTAGACGAGGGCGAGGGTGGCGTAGCCAATCGGGATCCCGCCCGCCCCCGTCACGGCTTGAGTGGTGCGCATCGTGCCGTAGACGATCCATGGCTGGCGGCCCACCTCGGTGGTCACCCATCCGGCGATCAACGCCACCAGCGACAGCGGACCGGCCGCGGCCAGCGCTCGGTAGAACCACACCGATTCGGGCAGTCGGCGGCGGCGCCAGCGCACGAACAGGTAGATCACGCCCAGCAACGCCAGCAGAGTTCCGATCCCCACCATGGTCTGGAAGGAGATCCGCACCACGTTGACCGGGGGGCGGTCGGCCGCGGGCACCGCGTCGAGGCCCTGAACCCTGGCATTGGGGTCGTGATAGGCAAGGAGGGACAGGAGCTTGGGAATCCGCAGGCCGTACTGCACGCCGCCGTTCGAATACCAGCCGCCGATGTGCTCCGCGGCCCCGCGCACGGTGTGACCCACCCCTTCCAACGCCGCCAGCTTGGTGGGCTGGTACTTGGCCACGTCACGGGCCGCCCAGTCCCCCACCAGCACCTGAACCGGCGCCGCGAGCGCCGCGATGGTCAGCGGCACCGCCAGCGCGGTGCGCTCGAAGCGACCCCAGCGACCGCGTAGGCGACCGACCGCGTAGGCGCCGGCGACCAGGAAGCCGGTCACCATGTAGCCGGCCAGATACATGTGCACCAGCTCGTGCCACAGGTACGGGTTGCCGAACAGGGCTGACACCGGAGACACGTGGGTCACCTGGCCGGATGTCAGCGTGAATCCGCCCGGATGGTTCATCCAGGCGTTGACCGAGATCACCATCAGCGACCCGGTCAGGCCGGCGATCACGATCGGAATGCCGGACAGCATGTGCATCCGCGGCGACAACCGGTTCCACCCGTAGACGTAGATCCCGATGAAGATCGCCTCCATGAAGAAGGAGAAGCCCTCGATCGCGAACCCGAGTCCGAATACCCCGCCGAACGTCGCGGTGAAGTTCGGCCACAGCAGCCCCATCTCGAACGACAGCACGGTTCCGGTGATGACCCCCACCGCGAACAGCGCGGCCATCACCTTGGTCCACCGCCTCGCGATCAGGCCGTAGACCTCATCGCCCGTCCGCCGACACATCCACTCGACGAACAGCACCATCGCCGGAAAGGCAATGCCAAAGCAGACCAGCGGAATGTGAACAGCGAAGGACAGCGCCTGGATCTGGCGAGCCTGAACCAGATAGTGCTGTTGCACCGGTCCGAGCGCGCTCGCAAGCGAGATCACGGCGGACAACCTACTCCCTCAAAGGGGCGACCCCAAACCTCCTCAGCCGCGTGCGAGCTCGGCCCACACGTGATGGCCGTTGGAGCGCTCGGAGCGCCAGCGCCGAGCCAACTGCTCCACCACCCGGAGACCCATCCCTCCGAAGGCGTCGTCGTCCTCCCTCAGGCAAGCGGTTCCGCCGGAGGTGCCGGGATCGCTGACCGCGATCAGCAAGCGGTCACGGTCGAGCTCGATTCGCACGTCGATCAGCTCCTCCTCCGTACAGCCGGAGTGAACCACGGCATTGGTCACCAGCTCGCTGGCCACCAGCATCGCGTCGCCGATCACCCAGCCGACGTCGAGTTCCCGGAGGGCTTCACGCACGGCCGAGGGAGCCTTGCTGTCACACGGCAGCTCGAACCGAAGGTCAGATGAATTTCCCGGCATCTCCAGGGGCTACCCCGAGACACCGGGTGCCACCCCTTTTTCCGGAGTCTCGCGGACCGCGGCCCGCGCGCCGTCAAGCTCCCGCCGGGCGGTTTGATCGCTGACCAGGCTGACGAGGCTGATCAGCCGCTCGCGCCGGTTGCGGGCCAGAATCGTCCACAGCCACCGCGCGACGGCCTCGTACCGGTTGCCCCAGCCGACGAGGTAGGCGAGATGCACGACTCCCCAGATCAGGAACGCGGGGAAGCCTCCGACGCGGATCCGCCCGAAGATATCGGCGACGGCTTGGCTGCGCCCGATCACCGCCATCATCCCCAGATCTCGGTACTTGAACGGCCCCGGCGCCTTGTGGCCGGCCAGCCGAGCTCGGACCACCTGGGCTGCGTACTTTCCCTCCTGGATCGCCGGCTGCGCGGTTCCGGGAACGTCCGGTAGCGCGATCATGTCACCAACCGCGAACACCTCCGGGTGCCCGCTGAGGGTCAGATCCGGCTCCACGTGCAGCCGACCCGCCCTGTCGACCTGCGCTCCGCTGCGCTCAGCCAGCATCTGACCAAGTTCGGACGCCTTCACGCCCGCGGCCCAGATAACCGTGCGCGCGTCCAGCCGCCGCGCCTGCGCACCCGCGCCGAGCGTCACGCCGCCGGCGTCGATCTCGGTGACCGGGGCTTGCAGCTCCACGTCGACGCCGAGCTTCTCCAGATCCGCCTTGGCGCGTTCACGCAGGCGGTCCGGAAACGGGGACAGCACGGTCGGCACGGCGTCGATCAGCACGACCTGTGCGCTCGCGGGGTTGATGTGCCGGTACTCGCCGTGGAGCACGCGGGAGGCGAGCAGCGCGATCTGGCCCGCCAGCTCGACGCCGGTCGGGCCCGCGCCGACGATCGCGAAGGTCAGCCAGGCCCGACGCGCCACCGGATCGGCTTCCTGCTCGGCCAGCTCGAACGCTCCGAGTATCCGGCTGCGCAGGCGGCTGGCGTCGTCAAGCGTCTTCATCCCGGGGGCGATGGACGCCCACTCGTCGTGGCCGAAGTAGGAGTGCGTCGCCCCGGCCGCGACGATCAGCGTGTCGTAGGGCACGTCGATCGCCTCGATCGCCCGCGCGCGCACCACCCGCCGCTGAAGGTCGATGTCCTCGACTTCGGCGAGCAGCACCCGCACGTTGGGCTGGTGGCGAAACAGACTGCGCAATGCCGGCGCGATCTGGCCGGCGGAGAGAACGCCGGTCGCAACTTGATAGAGCAGCGGTTGGAACAGGTGGTGGTTGGTGCGGTCGATCAGCGTGATGTCGGCGTCGGCGTGCTCGAGGGCCTTGGCCGCACGTACGCCGGCGAAGCCGCCGCCCACGATCACCACCCGATGACGAGGCACGGTGTCGATTTCCCGGATCACGGGCTCAAGATTACGGGCCTGGTGGGCGCGGGTAGCGAGGCGGTGTGCCAGAGCGCAAGGCAGCGATTGTCACCGGCGCCGCGAGCGGGATCGGCCGGGCCGTCGCCGCCAGGCAGGTGCAGGACGGGATGGACGTGCTGGCGGTCGATCTCCATCCCGACCCCGACGCGCCGGGGGTGCTCCACGAAGCTGGCCTGAGCCAACCCGAGTCAAACGCCGCGGTCGTGGCCGACGCGCTCGAGCGGTTCGGGCGGCTCGACGTGGTCGTGCCCTGCGCCGGGATCCAGCACGTGGCTCCGGTGGAGGACTTCCCGACCGAGCGCTGGGACACGATCATCGCCCTGCTGCTCAACAGCACGTTCCTGCTGGCCAAGCACGCGTGGCCGTCGCTGCGTGAGAGCGGCGCCGGGCGCTTCATCGTGATCGCCTCCGTCCACGGCCTCGTCGCGTCGCCGTACAAGGCCGCCTACGTCGCCGCCAAGCATGGCGTCCTCGGCCTGGTGAAGACGCTGGCGCTCGAGGGCGCGGAGCACGGCATCGCGGCCACGGCGGTGTGTCCCGGCTACGTGCGGACGCCGCTCGTCGAACGGCAGATCGCCGATCAGGCCACGGCCCATGGAATGGCCGAGGAGGACGTGCTCGAGCAGGTGATCCTGGCGCCCCACGCCGTCAAGGAGCTGATCGAGCCGTCCGAGGTGGCCGAGGTCGTCTCGTTCCTGGCCGGGACGGCAGGCCGGTCGTTCACGGGCGTGCCGGTGACGATGGATCTCGGCTGGACCGCGCGCTAAAAGACCGCGCAGCCACGCGCGATACTGCAAGACATGACTTACGCGCCGCCCGCTCGTCATCTGCTGCGCGCCAAGGACCTCGCCGATCTTCGTTACGCCGAGGCGCTCGCGGTCGACGACCTGGCTCGCGCCGCCGGGCTCTCCCGGGCGCACTTCAGCCGCGAGTTCAGACGCGCGTTCGGCGAGTCACCGCACGCCTACCTGCTCACCCGCCGGCTCGAGCGCGCTGCGGCGCTGCTGCGAAACACCGACCGGTCGGTGGCGGATGTCTGCTTCACGGTCGGGCTCCAGAGCGTCGGCTCGTTCACCACGACCTTCAGCCGCACGTATGGTCTCTCTCCGACGGCGTACCGAGCGAGGTATCCCCCCGCGGCCGCCCGGGCCATGGTGCCGGCCTGTTTCGTGCGGATCTATGCGCGCCCGCAACACCGCACGTTTCGAGAAGACAGGAACGGAACGCCGGATTAGTGTGGCCGGCAGCGATCCGTCAACCAAAGGAGGCAAGCGGGATGATCAAAGTTGCCAGCACCCAGCTGTGGGTGCACGACCAGGACGAAGCGCTCGCGTTCTACACGCAGACCCTCGGCATGGAGGTCCGTCAGGACGCGACCTTGCCGGAGATGGGGAACTTCCGCTGGCTGACGGTCGGGCCGGCCGGACAGCCGGACGTGACAATCGTGCTGATGGCGATCCCCGGTCCGCCTGTGATGGACGAGGAGACCGCCGCCCAGCTGCGGTCACTGGTGGCCAAGGGTTTTGCCGGAACCGTGTTCCTCGTCACCGACGACGTTTATGCCTCCTATGACGAGCTCAAGGGCCGCGGCGTCGAGTTCACCGAGACGCCCGAGGAGCGGCCCTACGGGATCGACTCTGGGTTCCGCGACCCTTCGGGCAACGCCCTGCGGCTCACCCAGGTGCGCGAGCTCGCGTCGGCCTGAGCGATGAGTAACGTGCGTTCCGGCGGTCATAGCCGGAACGCATGAGTCCCACCGACAAGGAACATTCATCCGCGGCGATCAGGCTCCGGGGCGTGGTCAAGCGCTTCGGGCCGATCACCGCGGTCGACGGCCTTGACCTGGAGGTGCCCTACGGCACCTGCGTCGGCCTCCTCGGCCCCAACGGCGCCGGCAAGTCCACCACGATGAAGGCGCTGACCGCACAGGTGATCGCCGACGAGGGCCGGCTCGAGGTCCTCGGCTACCAGCTGCCGCAGGACTCCAAGCAGGCGAGGGCGCAGATGGGCGTCGTCCCTCAGCTGGACAACCTCGACGTGGCGCTGACCGCCGCGCAGAACCTGCGCGTGTTCGCGCACCTCTACCGAGTCCCATCGGCCGAGCGCGGCCCTGCGATCGAGCGCGTCCTGCGGATCGTCAACCTGCTCGACCGCGCCGATTCGATCGTCGATCACCTGAGCGGCGGGATGCGCCGCAGGCTCCTGATCGCCCGCGCGCTGTTGCACAAGCCGCGGCTGCTGCTGCTCGACGAGCCCACCGTCGGCCTGGATCCTCAGGTCCGCCAGGAGCTGTGGGCGCTGATCGACCTGCTGCGCTCCGAAGGCGTCTCGATTCTGATGAGCACGCACTACATCGAGGAGGCCGAGCGGCTGTGCGATTCCGTCACGATCGTCTCGCACGGGAAGGTTGTGGCGGTCGGCGCTCCAGCTGAGCTCGTTCGCCACCACGCCGGCGCTCAGGCGACCGAGGTCTACGGCTCGCCGGCGAGGCTGGCCGAAGGTCGAGGCACAGGCCCGCTCGCGTGGCTGGCAGACGCGCCGAACCGGGACGTCGGTGGCGCTGCTCGGCAGCAATGGCGCGGCCGGCTTCGAGGGCGAGCGGCGGACGAC
Source organism: Solirubrobacteraceae bacterium (assembly GCA_036564325.1). Classification (GTDB taxonomy): domain Bacteria; phylum Actinomycetota; class Thermoleophilia; order Solirubrobacterales; family Solirubrobacteraceae; genus Palsa-465. The sequence continues at coordinate 6,821 of DATCPD010000247.1, forward strand.
GAACCTCGAGGATGTGTTCGTGCTGCTGACCGGCGAGGAGATCGAATGAGCAGCGTCAGTAGGCGGCGTCTGGGACGGCTCGAGCGGGCGGCGCTGCAGGGCGTGATCGTGCGCGAGGTCGTGAAACTTCTCCTCGTTCTGGCGCTCCTCGACCTTCTCCTCCACCGTGGATCCGACGATCTACCTGCTGGCCTTCGGGTTCGGCTTCGGCTCGCTGGTCAGCAAGGTCGCGGGCTACAACTACATCGACTTCGTCGGCACCGGGATCGTCGCCACCACGGTCCTGTTCTCAGGCGCGTTCCCGGCGATGTACTCGACGTTCATCAAGTACTCGTTCCAGCACACCTACGACGCAATTCTGGCCGCGCCGGTCGACACCGAGGAACTCGTCACCGGAGAGGCGTTGTGGGTCGCGCTGCGCACCGGCGTGTACGGGTGCGTTCCGATGCTGGTGGCGATGATCTTCGGCCTGCAGCCCAGCTGGGGCATGCTGCTCGTGCCGTTGATCGCGGCGCTGGCGGGCTACGGCTGGGCGTGCTTCGGGATCTTCATCGCCGCCAAGGCAGCCAAGATCGAGAGTTTCTCCTACTGGCAGAGCGGTCTGCTGACCCCGATGTTCCTGGTCGCCGGCACGTTCTTTCCGCTCACCTCGCTGCCCCAGTGGGCTCAGGTGCTCGGCAACTTCAACCCGCTGTTCCACTGCGTGCAGCTCGTGCGCCACGTGGTGTTCGGCCGGGAGAGCTTCGCCGACGTGGGGCATCTGGCATTTCTGACCGTTTTCGCGCTCGTCTCGTGGCGACTGGCTATCCGCTTCCTGGAGCGCAAGCTGATCCTGTGACCGGCTGACCCGGCCGCCCTACAGCGCCGCGGCAACCGCGCCGGCAAATCTGTCGACGTCCTCCTCCGTCGTGTCCCACGAGCACATCCAGCGGGCCTCGCCGCGACGCTCGTCCCAGACGTAGAAGGCGAACTGCTCCTGGAGCGCCGCTATCGAGGCGGCTGGCAGCGTGGCGAACACCGCGTTGCTGTGCACCGGGTGGGTGATCTCAAGCCCGCCGTACCCCTCGACCGCGTCGGCCAGGCGGGCGGCCATGGCGTTGGCCTGCCGAGCGCAGCGCAGCCACAGCTCGTCCGTCAGCAGGGCCTCGAACTGCGCCGCGAGAAAGCGCATCTTCGATGCGAGCTGGAGCGACTGCTTGCGCAGGTACTCGAAGCCGACCGCCAGCTCGGGATCCAGGACCACTACCGCCTCGCCGCCGAGCAGGCCGTTCTTGGTTCCCCCAAACGAGAGGATGTCGACGCCGGCGTCCGTCGTCAACGCCCGAAGCGGAACGTCGACGGCGGCGGCGGCGTTGCTGAGTCGGGCCCCGTCCATGTGCAGCAGCAGTCCGTGGGCGTGGGCGAGCGAGGACAGCGCGGCGACCTCCGGGCGTGAGTAGACGGTGCCGAGCTCGGTGCACTGCGAGATCGATACGACGCGCGGCTGGACGGCGTGCTCGTCGCCGATCCGCTCGATCCGGCCCTGCACAAGCTCCGGTGTGAGCTTCCCGTGCGGGGCCGGCACGGTCAGCAACTTGACGCCGGCGATCGCCTCCGGGGCCCCTCCCTCGTCTACGTTCAGGTGTGCGGACTCCGCGCAGATCGCGGCCTGCCACGGACGGCAGGCGGCGCGCAGCGAGAGCACGTTGGCCGCGCTCCCGTTGAACACCAGATACGCACGCGCGCCCTCGCCGAAGCGCTCCGCGATCAGCGCCTCGGCGCGCTGCGTGAGCTCGTCGTGCCCGTAGCCCGGCGCGTGACCGACGTTGGCCCGGGCGATCGCCGCCAGAACCTCGGGATGAATGGTGGCCGCGTTGTCGGAGGCGAAACCGCGCTGGTTCACGCGGCGAGCATAGTGGTGGCCAACTTGGTCTTCAGCGCGGAGTAGAAGATCGACAGCGGGAACTCGTCCTCGAGCACCAGGTCGACGTAGGGCCGCGGATCCTCGACGTCGGCGAAGTCGCGCGCCCCCGCGGTCCAGCGCGAGCCGATCGCTGGGGCGACGTTGGCAGCCACGAGATCGTGCGCCGCGGCCCAATGCGCGAGCTTGGAGCGATCGATCCCGCGGCGATAGAGGTCATCGACCTCCGCGAACAGGGCGCTCACCCCCTCGCCGATCCGGTCCCAATCGATGGTCAGCTGGTTGTCGGTCCAGTTCAGGAACCGATGTCGATGCAGGTACGCGAACAGCAGCTGACCGCCCAGTCCGTCGTAGTTGCGCACGCGGGTCCCGGTGATCGGGAAGCGGAGCAGGCGGTCCAGCAGGATCGCGTACTGGACGTGACGCGCGAACCCCACGCCGTCCCATTCCAACTCGAGCGCCTGCGTGAAGGCCGTGAGATCACAGCGGAGCTCCTCCAGCGCGTACATCCAATATGGCGCCCGCTGACGAATCATGAAGGGGTCGAACGGCAGCTCGCCGTGCGAGTGCGCCCGATCGTGGATCAGGTCCCACAGGATGTAGGCCTGCTTTGATAACGCAGGGCTCTCGAGCAGCCGAGCCGCGTCGGGCGGGAGGTTGAGGGCCAGCAGGTCGGCAGCCGCGCCGGCAACCCGGCGCAGCCGTCCCGCTTCCCGGTCGCAGAAGATCGCACCGAAGTTGTTCACCGGGCGCCCGGCCACGGACACCGTCTCCGGGAACAGCACTGCGCAGTCGCTGTCGTAGCCCCGGGTGCCGCTCAGCAGCTCGACCGGGACGAACTTGGGGTTGTCGTAGCGCGTGCGTTCGAGCTCGGCGATCCAGTCAGGCCACGGAACGCGGATCCACAGAGCCTCGAAGCACGTGTCGCGAGAGCCGTTCTGCTTGTACATGGGGAAGAACGCGAGGTGCTCGAGTCCGTCGATCCGCTGCTGCTCGGGACGGAACGCCTCGAGCGAAGAGGTGAAGTCCGGTTTTCCGAACCCGCCATCCATCCACGCGTCAAGGTCCGCCAGCACCCGCCGCAGGTACTCCGCCTGGTGGGGGAAGCGTGGCACCAGCCGGTGGATCGCCTCGACGATCGCCGTGCCGTGTCGCCGCGCAGCGTCGGCCTCGCCGGCCAGCGAGCCGTCGGGAGCCTGGAGCAGGGCCAGCGCGTCGGTCTGCTCGCGCAGCCGCGCCCACGCGGGCTCGTCACGGTCGCTCGCGAGCGCATCACGCTCTCCCCGCCGAGACGGGGCGGCCCAGTAGACGAGGTTCAGCCAGAGAGCACGGTGATCGAGCTGGTCGATGCAGTCATCTCCGAACAGATCGGAGTCGCCCAGCACGACCACCCGCCCCGCCCCGTGCTCGGTGAGCGCGATCAGGGCGGCGCCTGGCGATGACGCGCTCGCGTGCGTGCGCGCCACCACACGCGCGCCGTTTCCCGCCGAAATCGTCGTCGAGCGATACAGGCAGGCCTGATTCACCCGGGCGAGCACGTCGCCCGCGCGCCCGCGCTCGCCCTGCGTCAACTCGGCCAGCACCCAGCTGGGAGCGCCGAGCTGATGCTCGTAGTCCTGCACGGTGTCGTTCTCCAGGTGCAGGCGAAACCGCGCCAGCAGCTCGTTCAGGTTGCTTCCGTACTTCTCCTGCTCGGTCTCGCCGAGGGCGACCAGCCCGCCCCCGTGATTCACGAACTCCTCGATCGCGTCCATCTCCGCGTCGCTCAGCCGCGGCGAGCCGGTGCCGGTGGTGCGCTCCCACTCCGGGTCTGACGGATGTGCGATCACCAGCACGTCGCAACCCTCGAGCGTCGACGCCGTCAGCGGCTCCCGGACGTTGGCCGTCACGACGAAGTCCCGTTCGGCCAGGACCGAGGCGGCGCGAGCGTAGGACGAGTCGTCCGGATGGGCCGGCTGCATCGCCGCGGCCAGCTCGGGCCGGATCGTCCACGCCTCGCTGTGGGCCTCGTCGAACAGCACTCGGGCGAGCTTGGCGGCGGACATTGGACCAGCCTAGCTGGGCCACCGGCGGCTGTCGATGCCGAATTACATGTAATCTGCGCAGCAGATCACCGTATGGACGCCTCAGACCGCAAGATTCTTGCGCTACTGGTCGAAGACGGCCGGCGCACCTACGACGACATCGCCCAGCACGTCGCCCTCTCCTCGCCCGCGGTCAAGCGGAGGGTTGACAAGCTCCGCGACCGCGGAGCCCTGCGGGGCTTCACGGCGGTGATCGATCACGCCGCGCTCGGCGACCAGACCGAGGCCCTGATCGAGCTGTTCTTCGCGCCCGGGACGCTGCTGGACACGGTCGCCCAGACCCTGCGCCAGCACCCCGAAGTCGTCGAGGCGTGGAGCGTGACCGGGGAGGCGGATGCGATCGCGCGGGTGCGCACGCAGGACAACGCCCACCTCGAGCGGTTGATCATGGAGCTCCAGCGCGACGGCCACGTGCAGCGCACGCGCTCGCAGGTCGTGCTCTCCGCCCTGGTCAGCGGCGCGTCGAAATGAGACCAAAGTGAGACTGTGCAACGCCCGCTCCGGGTGCACAATGCTCCCGACACGCGAGGGATCGAGGGGTGGGCATGAGATCGCGGGTACGGCTCATACTGGTGCTGCTGACAGCCTGCTCGCGGCCCGGCCGCTCGTCCGCGGTCGCTACACGCTGGCGCTCACCTCGCAGCGCGGGCGCCGCGTCACGACGATCCGCCGCGTGGTCGCCGTGAGCTGAGAATCGCCCCGGTCCGAACCTTGCCACAACTATGTCAAGGTTCGCTAGCATCTCCTCGATGCGTGACCTTCTCGCCGCCCTCCGCGAACGCGTCGTCGTCTACGACGGCGGCATGGGGGCGACGCTCGAGCAGTTCGATCTGAGCCTCGAGGACGATTACGGGCTCCCGGGCCGCTGTCACGAGGTTCTCGTGCTGAACCGCCCCGATGTGATCGAGGGCGTCCACACCTCGATGCTGGACGCGGGCGCCGAGGTGCTGGAGACGGACACCTTCCAGGCGTCGCGGCTGAAGCTCTCGGAATGGGGCCTCGACCAGCACACCGAGGAGATCAACATCAAGGCGGCCGAGATTGCCCGCAAGGCGGCGGGCGAGACGCGGTTCGTGGCCGGCTCGATCGGCCCCACCGGCTACCTCCCGGCCAGCGACGACCCGACCCTCGGGCAGATCACGTTCACGGAGCTTGTGACCGTCTTCACCGAGCAGGCCCGCGGCCTGGTCAAGGGCGGCGTCGACCTGATCATCATCGAGACGGCCCAGGACATTCTCGAGGTCAAGGCCGCGATCTTCGGCGCCCGCGAAGCGTTCAAGCTCGAGGATCGCGCCCTCCCGATCCAGTGCAGCGTCTCGCTGCTACCCAACGGTGGCAAGATGCTGCTGGGGACCGACATCAGCGCGGTGCTGACCACCTTGGAGGCCCTCGAGGTCGACATCATCGGGCTGAACTGCTCTACCGGACCCGAGGACATGCGGGACGCGATTCGCTTCCTGGGCGAGACCAGCTCGGTGCCGGTCCACTGCATCCCCAACGCCGGGCTCCCGCTCCAGGGGCCCAACGGCGAGACGATCTTCCCGGAGGAGCCCGAGCCGCTGGCCGCCGTGCTATCGGAATTTGTCGAGCGCTACGGCGTCGGCATCGTCGGCGGGTGCTGCGGCACCACGCCGGCGCACATCGAGGCCATTGCAGAGAGGGTGCGAGGACGCGTCCCCGGGGAGCGGCCGGGCCGGCGCGAGCCCCACCTGAGCAGCATGATCGCGGCCACCCCGCTCGTCCAGGATCCTCGCCCCACGCTGGTCGGGGAGCGCGTCAACTCGCAGGGTTCACGCAAGGCCAAGGAAATGCTCCTGGCCGACGACTACGACGGACTCGTGACGGTCGCCGAGGATCAGGTCACCGGCGGCGCGCACGTGCTCGACCTGTGCGTGGCGCTGACCGAGCGCCAGGACGAGGACGAGCAGATGCGCCAGGTCGCCAAGCGCGTCTCACTCACCCAGCCGTCACCGATCCAGGTCGACTCGACCGAGCCCGATGTGATCGACACGGCGCTCCAGCAGATCCCGGGTCGCGCGATCGTCAACTCGATCAACCTCGAGGCCGGTCGCGACAAGCTCGACCGAGTCGTCCCGATCGCCAAGGCCCACGGCGCCGCGCTGATCGCACTGACCATCGACGAGGTTGGGATGGCCAAGACGGCGGAGCGCAAGCTCGAGATCGCCCAACGGCTGAAAGAGCTCTGCTGCGACGAGCATGGACTCGATCCCGAGCTGCTGATCTTCGACTGCCTGACCTTCACGCTGACCACCGGCGATGACGAGTGGAAGCCCTCGGCGGTGGCGACGATCGAGGGAATCCGGAAGATCAAGCAGGAGATCCCGGGGGTCAAGACCTCGCTCGGCGTCTCGAACGTCTCGTTCGGCGTCGGCCTGCCGGCCCGGAGCGCGCTCAACAGCGTGTTCCTGCACCATTGCGTGGAGGCGGGCCTGGACCTGGCGATGGTCAACCCCAACCACATCACGCCCTACGCGGAGATCCCCACGGATGAGCGGAAGCTCGCCGATGACCTGGTGTTCAACCGCCGCGAGGACGCGCTCGAGCGCTTCATCGCCCACTTCGAGTCCAAAGGCCCCGAGGAGGCGCAGGAGAAGGCTGACCCCACCGCCGGGATGGAGCCCGAGGAGGCGCTCCACTACCACATCCTCCGCCGCAAGAAGGAGGGCGTCGAGGACTGGATCGACCGCTGCAACGAGAAGATCGGCGCGGTGCCCACGCTCAACACGGTGCTGCTGCCGGCGATGAAGGAGGTCGGCGACAAGTTCGGCGCCGGCGAGTTGATCCTCCCGTTCGTGCTCCAGTCAGCCGAGGTGATGAAGCGTGCCGTCGCGCAGCTCGAGAAGTACCTGGACAAGATCGAGGGCTACACCAAGGGGACGGTGGTGATCGCCACCGTGTTCGGCGACGTCCACGACATCGGCAAGTCACTGGTCAACACGATTCTCACCAACAACGGCTACACCGTGGTTGACCTCGGCAAGCAGGTCCCGATCTCCACCATCCTCGACGCCGCTGTCGAGCACAAGGCGACCGCGATCGGGCTCAGCGCCCTGCTGGTCTCGACCTCCAAGCAGATGCCGGCGTGCATCCAGGAGCTCCACCAGCGTGGCCTCAATTTCCCCGTGCTGATCGGCGGCGCCGCGATCAACCGCAACTTCGGTCTGCGGGTCCTCTATCCCGACGGCACCGGGTCAGACCAGGTTTACGAGCCCGGCGTGTTCTACTGCAAGGACGCGTTCGAGGGCCTGGCCAAGATGGACCAGCTGATCGACGACGAAGCCCGCGAGGCGCTGATCACCAAGACCCGGGACGCCGCCCAGAAGCTGCGCGACGCGCCCGCCGCACCGGTCGATGACGCACCCGCGACCACCGACGCCTCCGTGCGGAGTCCGGCGGTGACCGACAACGTCGTCCCCGAGCCGCCGTTCTGGGGTGCGCGGGAAATCGACGTACCGATGGACGAGGTCTACCACCACCTCGACACGCATGTCCTGTTCAAGCTGCACTGGGGCGGGCGTGGCGTGAAGGGCGAGGAGTGGGCGAAGCTGCTGCGCGAGGACTTCCAGCCGCGCCTGGAACGGATGTGGCGCGAGCAGACCTACCTGCACCCGCGCGCGGTGCTGGGTTACTTCCCCTGCAACTCGGACGGCAACGAGTTGATCATCTGGGATCCCGAGGGATTTGATCCCGCCCACCCGCGTGAGCTCGAACGACTGGTGTTCCCCCGTCAGCCCCGGCACGACCGCATCTGCCTGGCCGACTTCTACCGGCCGCTCGGCCCCGACGGCGTCGACGTGGTGGCGCTGCAGGCGGTCACGGCGGGTGAGGAGGTCACCGAGCTGATGGCCAAGCTCGAGGCTGACGGCGAATTCGCCGAGCAACTGTTCACCCACGGCCTCGGCGTGCAGAGCGCGGAGGGCATGGCGGAATGGCTGCATGCGCGGGTGCGCTCGGAGCTGGGAATCGAGCCCACGCAGGGCCGTCGCTATTCCTGGGGCTACCCGGCCTGCCCGGAGCAGTCAGAGCACGAGAAGGTGTTCCGTTTGCTCGATGCGCCGTCGATCGGCCTGCGGCTTACCGGCGGATTCGCGGTGGAGCCCGAGCAGTCGACGCTGGCGATCATCGCCCACCATCCGCAGGCCGTGTACTTCGGGATGAAGTCTGGGACGCTGCCGAAGACCGCCAAGCAGGCGGCCGATGAGCTGATCGCCGGGACGGAGAAGGATCCGGCGAAGCTCGCCGAGCTTCCCGACGAGGACCCGGCCGACGTCCTGGCCGGCGCCGCCCCGGCCGACGGCGCGGACGAGCCGGCGCTGGCCGAGGCCTAGCGGTTCTCAGCCTTCGGCTTCGATCGTGTCGCCGCTGCGCCGCTGATGCGGCTTGCGCGCGGGCAGCTTCACGGGCGCGGCGTGCATGGCCCTGAGCCTGACCTCACGCCAGGACATGCCCTCCTTGAGCAGCGCCGGGACACCCATCAGGATCGCCGTCGAAACCTCCACGGCCTGGAGGATCACACCGTAGGCGACCCCGGCGGGGATGCCGACGTGCCAACCGGTGTGCAGCACGGCCACGCAGGCCGCCTGGAAGACACCGAGATTGGCCGGCGTCGCCGGCAGCACCGCGGTGACGTTGACGGCGAACAGCACCGCTGCCGCCGCGGCGATCCCGGCTTGTTGGCTGAGGCCGAGCGCCACGAGGAGGATGTAGCAAGAGAGCCATTGCAGCGCCCACGCCGAAAGCTGGGCCAGCGTGGCCACGGCGCCGAGCTTGGGGCGCCGGAACACGACGAGGCCGACCTGGACACGGGTCAGCGTCCGGCGCACCCGGGCCAGCGCGGCGTGAGCGCGGGCAAAGCGCGAGTCATCGCCGCGACGTCGCGTGCTGGCATGGAGGACCACGGGAGCGACGAGCACGATCAGGAGCAGCGCCAGCGGCGCCATCGCGGCGATCAGCAGGGCGTCCTGGTGACCGTTGAAGAAGTCGACCGAGGAGAACATCACCGAGCCCAGCACGATCAGGGCGATGACGTTGAGCAGTGTCTGCGAGACGACCGTGCCCAGCACGATCGGCAGGTGCTCGCGAGGACGACCGGTCCGCCTGGCCACGACCAGCGCACGCGAAGGCTCACCGAGCCGCGCCGGCAACGTCGAGGACATCAGCACCCCGATGAACGTGCCCTGCATGGCATCGACGAACCGGACGCGGGCCCGCGGCAGCGCCGCCTGCAGGATCGCGTGCCAGGAGACCGCACGCAGGAACATCGAGGTGCACATCACCCCGAGTCCCAGCAGCACGAGCGCCGGACTCGAGTTGATCAGTGCGGCAGCGATGTTGTCCAAGCCGATCTTCTGGAGGGCCAGCACCGCCAGCACGATCCCGCCGAGCGACACCGCGGCCAGGGCGGCTCGCCGCGCAAAGGCGAGCACCGGGTTTCGCCGTGAGGTCGGCCCGGGTTCCAAACTCTGCAGCCGGCGGGCCGGAATGTGCGGCTTCAAGTCCACCGAGCGCGCGCCGACCCTGACGGCTGCGCGCTTGCGCACCCCCAACGCGGCCGGGATGGCGATCGCGTCCTGGTACGCGTTCATCACCTCGGCGGCGACGTGCGGCCACGCAAACCGCTCCACGTCGACCGCGGCGGCACGGGCCATCCGCGCGCGGCGCACCGGCTCGTCGTACAGGTCACGCAGCGACTCCGCCAGCGCCTGCGCGTCACCCACGGGGACCAGCACGCCGTCGACCCCGTCTCGCACGACGTCCCGGTAGCCCGCGATGTCGGAGGCGACGACCGGCGTGCCGGCCGCGAAAGCCTCGGTCAGGACCATCCCAAAGCTCTCTCCGCCCAGCGAGGGGGCACACAGGACGTCGGCCTCTTCGAGTACGCGCTGCTTTTCGGCCTCGTCGACCTTCCCGAGCACGGTGACGCCGCGGGGATCGAGCATCAGCGGCGCCAGCTCCTCCGGCGTGGGCCCGATGATGGTCAGCTCGGTGGGAATGTGCTCACGGAGCGCCTCGAACGCCCGCAGCAGCATCGGCAGCCCCTTGCGTTCGACCGCCTGGCCGACGAACGCGATCCGGAGCCCATCGCCGGCGGGCCGGGCAGCGGCGAGAGCCGCGCGCTCGGCATCGACGTGGACGCCGTTGGGGATCACGCGGTAATGGCCACCGAACCAGCGCTTTCCCGTCCACGCCGCCGCTTCGGAGACGGCGATTCGCACCTGCAGGCGATTCAGCACCCGGCGGGCGCCGAGCACGTTGGCGATGCCGTTGGGCAGGCGCTTGTTCGAGTAGGAGTGAAACGTGCCGACGATCGGCAGGCGCGTCGAATCCGCCGCGACCCAACCGGTCAGCGGAGCCACCGGCTCGTGGATGTGCACGACGTCGTAGCCGCCGGTACGCAGTTCTTGGTGCATCGATGAGATGCCGTAGGGCGTGATCGACAGATTCGAGACGGCGCCGTTGGCCTTGAAGCCGATCGTCCGCCCGAGCGAGACGAGATAGTCGGGCGCCTTCACCGGCTGCGGGCGGGCGCCCCGATGCAGCGCCGCGGAAAAGCGGTCGGGCGGGTCAAAGGGCGCGAGCACCCGGACGTGATGTCCCTCTTCGAGGAAGCGCTCGGCGAGCGCTTCGATGTGCCTTGTAACGCCCCCTGGGTAGGTCCACGAATACGGCGACACCAGGGCGATGCGCATTGTCTTGATGGTAGAGCCTAACCGTCGCGGGGACAGAATTTCGTTCGCCTATCATGGGACTCCATGCCAGTCCGGCATTTCGTCAAGTACACGTTTCTGAAGGTCGATCCAGCGTGGCGCCGCCTCGACGACGACCGTCGCGCGGCGGACAAGCGCGAATTCATCGCCGCGTGCGAGGATTTCGCCGAAGGCCACCTGCTGCGGGCGTTTTCGCTCGTCGGCACGCGCGGCGACTGCGAGCTGATGCTGCTGAGCCAGGCCCAGAACCTCGAGCGGATCCACGAGTTTCATGTCGTTCTGGCGCAGAGCGGGCTGATGAAGTGGTGCACGAGTCCCTACTCGTTCCTGGCCATGACCAAGCCCTCCGAGTACTCCGATGAGTCACGCCTCGAGGTTCGACCCGCCCACTCCAAGTACCTGTTCGTATATCCCTTCGTCAAGACCCGCAGCTGGTATGCGCTGCCCGGCGACGAGCGCTGGCGGATCATGCAGGAGCACATTCGCCTCGGCCGCGAGTACCCGAGCGTCGATCTCAACACCAGCTATTCGTTCGGGCTCGACGACCAGGAGTTCGTGGTCGCCTTCGAGACCGACAATCCGGCCGACTTCCTGGATCTCGTCCAGCGGCTGCGGACCACCGAGTCGAGCTCGTACACGCAGCGTGACACGCCCACGTTCACCTGCATCTCGACTTCGGTGGAGCGCGCGCTCGGAGCCCTGGACGGCGCGGCGCTGACCGTGACCTCGGAGCTATGACGACCGACCCGACGAAGCTCGCGATGGACTTCGACGAGATCCGTGACATCACGGTGATCGGTGCGGGTCCGGTCGGCTTGAGTACCGCCTTCTGGGCCGGCATGCGTGAGGCCGACGCCAGGATCATCGATTCGCTCCCCGAGCTGGGTGGTCAGCTGACGACCCTGTACCCGGAGAAGTGGATCTTTGACGTTCCGGGCCACCCGAAGGTGCTGGCCAAGGATCTGGTCGAGAGCCTCCGGGTGCAGTCGCTCGAGCAGTTCGACGTCCCCGTGCACCTCAATACGACGGCCGAGTCGATCTCCTGGGAGGGGGAGGGCGAGGACCGCGTCGTGGTGCTCCACACCGACCGGGGGGAGCTGCGCTCGCGCACGATGATCGTGGCCGGCGGCCACGGCGCGTTCGAGCCGAAGAGGCTCCCCGGATATGACCTGACCCCGTGGGAGGGGCGCGGGGCGCACTACCTCGTCGGCGAGAAGTCGGTGTTCAAGGGCAAGCGGGTGATGATCGTCGGCGGAGGCGACTCGGCGATCGACTGGGTGGTCAATCTGCTCGACACCGCCAGCGAGATCTCGCTCGTGCACCGTCGCGAGGGCTTCCGCGCGCACGAGCTCACGGTCGGACAGGTGATGGAGGCGGCCGACCGCGGTGACGTCGCCCTGCACGTGCCGTTCCAGATCCGCGAGGTCTACGGCGACGGCAGCATCGAACGGGTGGTGCTGTTCCACTCCGAGGACGAGGCCCACGAGATCGAGGTCGAGGTCGACGTGATCCTCCTGCAGCTCGGGTTCAAGACCGCCCTGGGCCCGCTCAAGGCTTGGGGCTTCGAGGTCATCAAGGGTGCGATCGCGGTCAACTCGGTGATGCAGACTTCATTGGAACGCGTCTGGGCATGCGGCGACATCACCACCTTTGACGGCAAGCTGAAGCTGATCGCCACCGGGTTCGCGGAGTCGGCGATCGCGGTCGCGCAGGCGGTTCACGAGATCCGGCCGGAGGTCAAGATCCAGCCGAAGTACTCGACCAATACCGGCGTGCCGGGGGCAGTTGCCGGCCAGCCCTGAGTCTGGGCCGGGGGCCGAGGAGTCCGAGCGCGAGGCGGCGGCGGCCGTCGCGCACCTACGAGCCGCCGATCCGGTTCTGCGTGCGGTGATCGACGAGGTCGGTGCCGATGATCTCGGTGACCGCCGAGCCGGCCGACCCAACGACCACTACGGCGCGCTGCTTCGCTCGATCGTCGGCCAGCAGCTCTCAACCAAGGCCGCTCGGGCGATCTTCGGACGTCTGATCGACCGCTTCGGCGGCCGCACGCCGACGCCGACCGAGGGGCTGGCCGACGACCCTGAGGAGCTGCGCGCCGCGGCGGGCCTGTCCCACGCCAAGGTCTCGTTCCTGCGCTCGCTGGCCGAACACGTGCTCGACGGTTCGCTTGATCTGGAGCGTCTGGACACGTTGCCCGACGACGAGGTGATCTCGGAGCTGGTCGCCGTCAAGGGCATCGGCGCCTGGAGCGCCCACATGTTCCTGATGTTCCACCTTCAGCGCCCGGACGTGCTCGCCGTCGGCGACCTCGGCATCCGCCGCGCGATGATGATCCGCTACCGCCTGCCCGCCCTCCCCGCGCCGGCCGAGATGGAGCGGATCGCCGAGCCGTGGCGTCCGCACCGGACACTCGCATGCCTGTTCCTATGGCGCTCGCTGGAGGCCGTGCCGGTTTAGGCGTTCGTTGCGTTGCTCCCCCCGTGCGCCCCGTGCCGACTAAGGCAAGGGGGCCGACCGATTTGGGCGATTTCTCGAGCCCAGCTCGAGAAATCACCCAAATCGCAGCGCGCCGGGGGGCTATTTCTTACGAAAGCCGCCCAGCCCTAACCGCGGCCACAGACCAACCGGCCCGCGACCGTCCGCCCCGCCCCGCCTCGCCTTAGACCGCTGAGACCGCTTCCTCTTCCGCGACGCGGAAGGAGGAGCCGCAGCCACAGGCGGCGACCACGTTGGGGTTTTCCACCTTGAAGCCGGCGCCCTGAAGGCCGTCCACGAAGTCGATGATCGAGCCCTTCACGTACGGCAGGCTTGGGTTGTCCACCAGCAGGCGGATTCCCTTGTCCTCAAAGACGGTGTCTCCGTCCCGCATCTCGTCGAATGCAAGCGCGTACTGAAAGCCCGAGCAACCTCCGCCGCGAACCCCGACCCGCAATCCGGCGGTGTCAACCACCGTCGCCTGCGAGGACAGGAACTCGCGAACCTTCTCGGCACCCTTGTCAGTAAGAGTGATCATGCTTCATTCAGTATAGCGACCCGCGGACGCTACGCTTGAGGGGTGACCGCTACCCCTGAGGAGCTCAAGGACCGGATCGAGGCCGGCATCCCCGGCGCCCAGGCCGAGGTTACCGGAGACGGCCATCACTTCAACGCCGTCGTATCGGCGCCCGCGTTTCAGGGCCTGAGCCGGATTGCCCAGCACCGGCTGGTCTACGACGTGTTCGGCTCCGAGGTCGGCGACCGGATCCATGCTCTCTCCATCCAGACGAAAGCTTCACAAACGGAGACGATCTCATGACCGACGAGTCCACCAACCCCATGCGTGACGCGATCCAGAGCGCGATCGCCGAAAACCCCGTAATCCTGTTCATGAAGGGCACACCGGATTCGCCGGCGTGCGGCTTTTCCGCGCGCACGGTGGCAGTCCTGCAGTCCTTGAACACCCCCTTCGCAGCTGTCGACATCCTCCCGGACCCGCGGATCCGCCAGGAACTCTCGACGCTGTCGAACTGGCCGACGATCCCGCAGCTGTTCGTCGAGGGCGAGCTGGTCGGAGGCTGCGACATCGTGATGGAGATGTACCAGTCCGGCGAGCTTCATCAGGCGCTCGGCCTCGAGGCCGAAGAAGCACCTGAGGAGCCGGCTCCCGCGGCTGCGCCCGCCCAAGGTCCGCCGATTTCGATCGAGAACCGCCTCTAGACGTACCTAGGGGCGTCGCCCGGGCCGGATCTCGACCCAGCGGCGCCCCCTGGTCGCTTCCGCCCTACCGCTTGACGTGGAAGACGACTTTCGCCTGCCCGGTGATCAGCAGCGACGGATCCCGGTAGACGCGGGCCTGGCCACGGTGCCCGAACCGGATCAGGAGGCCGTCGTAGGGCGCAATCGCCGCCACGGCGTGGCGCAGCGAGCCGATCGAGCCTGGCGGCGCCGGAGCAGGACCGAAGGTGACGCTGACCCCACCCAACGCGGCGCCCAGCGCGGATTCGAGGGCCTGAGCTCCGTTCCCGGCCCCACCGGCTCCTCCCAGCTTGGCCGTGACGGCACCATGCAGCCCACGTGGGATCCGGACCTTGAACGAGATGCGGCGCAGTGACCCGCGGATCACGCGGACAAGCAGATGCACGCTGACGCGCTGACCCGCCCTGACTCGCGTCGGGGCCCGCGCTGAGACGATCGACCCCTGGCGCAGGCCACGCTCAGCGTCGAGCGCAGCCGCGATGCTGGTCACGTGAATCGTCGCGAACTGCACCGAGTCGATCAGGCTGAAGGCCTGAGAGGCGTCACCGGCCGCAGACAGGGCCAGCGCCGGAGGCACGATGCCCGAGCCGCCCGGCGCGCCGGTCGAGACGTACCGGTTGCAGAATCCCAGCGGAGCTCGGCTCTCCTGAATCGTGATGGTCAGACACATGTGCCCGGACTCGTTGGCCGGCGCGCCGTCGTAGATCTGAGTGGCCGCCTGGGCGATGGCCAACGGGCCGACCGTCCCCACCAGCGAGCTTCCGAGTGGGAACCCGATCGCTGATTCGTCGGCGATCTGGGTCTGCTCCGCCAGCCTGGCGCCCGTGTCTCCGTCGCGCGCCGCGACGTTGAGCGGGATCGTGGGTGCCGGCGCGCCGACGCTTCCGATCACCGCGTTCGGCGTATCGCTGGTCAACGTGCCCACCGTGTGCCCGAAGGCGGCGAGTTTGTAGCTGGTGCTGAGATCGACGCCGGGGTTCGGAACCACGTAATAGACGTAGGCGTCCTGCAGGATCAGCGAGCGCCGCCCGGCGCCGTCGAGTGGATGACCGAACGCGTACACGTGATCGCCGTCGCGGTAGGTGACGGTTCCAATCGCGCCCATTGGAACGGCACCGGTGGAGTAGGCCACCCCCACCGAGGCTCCCGGCACGAGCGGCTGCACCGGAAAGGCGACCCTCGGGCCCGAGGGGGCGGAGAGCACGGTGCGACCCACGCGCTGCGCGGCCTCCTGGAAGACGTGGAACAGCGCCGGTGACAGTCCGCCCACCGTCAACGGTCCCTGGAGCGGGGTGCTCACGAGATGCAGCCGCGGCGCGGAAGACGGAGGGGAGACGGGCTCGCCGAGCATCTGCTCGATCGGGGTGACGAGCGCCACCCGGTTGCCGTACTCGCCGATCCCCGCCGAGATCGCGCCGATGTTGCGCATCGTCCCGGTGCCGTCATCGCACAGGACCGGCGACCCCGAAAAGCCCTGCGCGACGCCGGTGAGATCGACCGCCGGGCCGGACACCCGGACGAGGATCCGCGGCCCCAGCTGCGGATCCTGCACGACATCCATGACGTAGACATTGAAGCTGGAGATCGTCGTGCCCTGAACCACGGATTCCCCGGTGCAGTTCATGCCACCGTGCACCTGCGAAAGGGGCATGATCGGGTCAGCAGCGGCGTGGGCCGTCCCCGCCGGCAACGCGACGAGAGTGACGGCTGCAAGCAGTAGGGAACGCAGGCGCATCTGGGATCTCCTCCGGGTGCAGGCCGCCCGCCGCCGGGACATTCCGGTCAGCCGGGCCCCCCGCTCCGAGTGATGCTGTCACGTCCGCCGGGGGTCAGGCGCCACAACACCTCGCCGGTGCGGCTGTCGGTGCCGGCCAGCTCGATCAGGCCCTGCCCGCGGGCCTGCTCGATCAGCTCGGCGATCCACGCGTCCGGCTGGTACAGCTCCCAGGCCACCAGGCCCAGAGACACCCCGCCGGGCTCGAGCACCTCGAACTCGCGCAGAACCTCCAGCATCTCGTTCATCGACACCGGTCGCCCTCTCGCCGGGCTCATCACGGGGGCGGCTTCGGTTGCCGTCGGTACTCCAGGTGCTCGACGATCCGGCGGGAATCGCAGATCGCCTCGCCGTCGAGCACGAGCAGCGGAACCCGTCGCTGGCCGGAAAGCGCCTCCACCTCCGGGCGCCGGGAGCGTCGCTGAGGCACCACGACCTCCTCATACGGGATCCCGGCGGTCCGCAGCGCCCGCGCGACCTTGCCACATGGGCAGAGCCAGTCCGTCGGTGTGCTGCAGCGGTAGAGCGTGGCCATCCTCTCAGA
>DATCPD010000282.1:0-1673 GCA_036564325.1 Solirubrobacteraceae bacterium
CCCCTCGTCGCTCACAGGTAGACCGTGATTGCGAGAAGCCTCGCGACGTGCTCGCCGTCGCAGGCGGCGGCGGAGCGATCGCTGCCACGCATGGCAGCTCACACGGCACGAAGCCGACGGTGCACAAGGTGGTGCGTCAGCACATGCTGACGAAGGCCCACGTGTGGAGCGGTCACCACTGCTCGCACTCGGCCAGCGGCGCCTCGGCGCTGTAGGCCTCGCGCTCTAGTCGAGGAGCCCGCGCTCGGCGAGACGCCGCGTGAGCTCCTCGGCCCGGGCTCACCGTTTTGGGGGATTCCTGTGGGTGACCCCGCGAGTGACGATGGATCGTCGTCAGTCCACCAGCGGAGGTCCTTCCGATGTCTCACTCCACCGCTGCGGCCGTACTCGTCGTGCTCG
The DNA here is from genome assembly GCA_036564325.1 of Solirubrobacteraceae bacterium. Taxonomy (GTDB): domain Bacteria; phylum Actinomycetota; class Thermoleophilia; order Solirubrobacterales; family Solirubrobacteraceae; genus Palsa-465. The sequence goes on from DATCPD010000282.1 coordinate 400, forward strand.
TAATCGTCTTCTTCTTGCTCCTCCGGTCCGCGCTCCGGTCCTGAGCGACTAGTTGTAGGACCCAAGCAGGTTGGTTCTGCTGACCGGGGGTTGGTGGCCGAGGGCTGAGTGTCTGCGTCGATGGTTGTAGTGCCAGAGCCAGCCGTCAAGGGCGCGGGTTCGTTCGTGGCTTGAGCGGTAGATGGCGCCGTAGGCCCAGCCGTTGATCAGAGTGCGGATGAAGCGCTCGGCTTTGCCGTTGGTCTGGGGTCGACGCGGTCGGGTGCGGAGGTGCTTGATGCCGAGGCTGCGGCAGCTGAGCGCGTGGATCGCTGAGACGTAGGCGGAGCCATTGTCGGTGAGGACAGCCTCGACGGTTATGCCGTGGCGTTGGTAGTAGGCGGCGGCACGGCGGAGGAAGCCGATCGCGGTTGTTGCTTTCTCGTCGCCGAGGACTTCGGCGTAGGCGAGCCGTGAGTGGTCGTCGACGGCGACGTGGACGTACTCCCAGCCGATCGTGCCGCGCTGGTTGCCGGTGCCATCGTTGCGGCGGGGCCGGTAGCGGCCGGGTGTGCGGCCGCCGACGCGTTTGCCCGCGCCGCCCTCGATCCGGCCGAGCTTCTTGATGTCGATGTGGACGAGCTCGCCGGGCCGTGATCGCTCGTAGCGCACGGGCTGCTCGAGCCCGATCCGGCCAAGCTTGCCGACGCCGTTGCGCTTCAACACCACCGACACCGTCGAGAGCGGCATCGCGAGCGTCTCAGCGATCTCAGCCGCCGTCATCCGCAACTGCCGCAGCCCGACGATCACCGCCTCCCGCTCCGGCGTGGTGCGGTTCGCCACTCGCCTGGGTGCCGAAGAGCGATCAACGAGGCCGGCTTCGCCGGCCGCCCGATACCTGCCCACCCACTTGCGGGCACAGCGCACACTCACACCGGCCGCCGCGGCAGCCGCCCTCAACGTCCAGCCTTCCTCGAGCACACGCGCTGCCAGCAGCCTGCGGCCGCTCCAACTGAGAGCAGCGTTACGGTGAAGCCTCATCCGGGTCGCCTCCTTGGATCTGGTTGCCTTCGACAGCTCCCAGCCTCCAAGGCGGCCCGGATGAACCAACGTGCTTAGGAACTACAACTAGACGACCGCGCCAAGGCACGAAGAGGATGTTCCGCGTCTCGACCGGCGAGAGCCCCGCTCCCGCGAGGAGCCTGCGGGTCGTTCGCTGGCTGAGTAGCGTCGCGTCCCGATCGAATGCGCATCTGCTGACGATGGCCCGCGTGATCGGGTTGAACGGGTTGTGC
>DATCPD010000030.1:0-4873 GCA_036564325.1 Solirubrobacteraceae bacterium
CCCCCGTCGGCCCGGTCGATTTCGGCCACCATCCGCGAGTGGATCATCTGCACGTCGCGCAGCAGGCGCTCGGCGTTGGAGCGCATCGAGTCGCCCATCTCCCGCAGGTTGCCGGCGAGCTCCAGGCCCTCGGTCCTGACGTCGCTGGCGGCTGAGCGCGCGTCGCGCATGAGCTCACGCGCTCGCTCTTCCGCCTGCTCACGCAAGCGGGTCGCCTCGGCGGTCGCCTCGGCCAGGGTGGAGTCCGCGTTCTCCTGAGCCTTGCCGATGATCGTCAGCGCCTGGCTGGTGGCGGTCGTCTTGGCCTCCTCGCCCTCCGCCCGGCCGCTCTGGATCAGCTGCGCCGCCTCCTTGCGCGCGGTGGCGAGAATCTCCGCCGCCTCCTCCTCCGCAGCCCGGACACGGTGCTCGGCGGCGCGGTCGGCCTCGGCGATGCGATCGCGCATCCGCTGCTCGGCCTCGGCCCGGATGCGCTCCCCGGCCGCCTCCGCGGCGGCCACGATCGACCCGACGCGGTCGGCGGCGGACGTGACGCTGGGCGGGGATGCTTCGCGATCAGCCACGAGCGGATGGTAGAGGCCGGTCCTGTCCGCTCCCGCAAGAAAGCAACCGCCGCTCAGCAGGGAGAACTCGCAAGTAACCTCATCTCTCAGCATGAGCGAGCGGCGATATGACCCGAAGCAGATCGAGCCCAAGTGGCAGCAGCTGTGGGCTGACGAGCGCACCTGGGAGGTCAGCAACGATCCCAGCGCGGACAAAACCGGGGAGCCGAAGTCCTACGTCCTGGAGATGCTGCCCTACCCGAGCGGCGAGCCGCACATCGGGCATCTGAAGAACTACGCCCTGGGCGACGCGATCGCACACTTCCATCGCCGCACCGGGCGCGAGGTGCTGCATCCGATGGGCTACGACGCGTTCGGCCTCCCGGCCGAGAATCACGCCATCCGCACCGGCGTCCACCCGCGGAAGTCGACCGATGAGTCGATCGCGGCCTTTCAGCGGGCGTTTCGCTCCTGGGGCATCTCGATCGACTGGTCACGCGAGATCGCGACGCACGAGCCGAGCTACTACCGCTGGACCCAGTGGATCTTCCTGCAGCTGTTCAGGCGAGGCCTGGCCTATCGCAAGGAGGCAGCGGTCAAATGGTGCCCCAACGACGCCACCGTGCTGGCCAACGAGCAGGTGATCGACGGCCGCTGCGAGCGCTGCGGCGCCGAGGTGGAGCTGCGCCAGCTCGAGCAGTGGTTCTTCCGGATCACCGACTACGCCGAGCGCCTGCTCGACGACCTGGACACGATCAGCTGGCCCGAGCACGTGAAGTCCATGCAGCGCAACTGGATCGGCCGCAGCGCGGGCGCGGAGGTCACGTTCCGCTGCGAGGAGCTCGAGATCGATTACCCCGTGTTCACGACCCGGCCGGACACGCTGTTCGGGGCCACGTTCTTCGTCCTGGCGCCGGAGCATCCGGACGTCTTCCGGCTGGCGGCGGGGACCGATCACGAGCAGGAGGTCCACGAGTACGTCAACCGCACGATGAGCGAGTCGGTCGAGGCGCGGGGCGCTGCGGAGAAGCCGAAGACGGGGGTGGCGCTCGGGCGGACGGTGACCAACCCGGTCAACGGCGAGCAGCTGCCGATGTACGTGGCGGACTACGTGCTGATGGAGTACGGGACCGGCGCCGTGATGGCCGTGCCGGCCCACGACGAGCGCGATTACGCGTTTGCGCGGGCGTTCGGCCTGCCCGTCCGGCGCGTGATCGGCTCCGAGGAGGACGAGCTGCCGTACACGGGTGACGGCCCGATGGTCAACTCCGGCGAGTTCGACGGGCTGCACAACCGCGAGGCCTACGAGAAGATCGTCGCCTGGCTCGATCGCGAGGGGCGCGGTCACGCGTCGATCAACTTCCGCCTGCGCGATTGGCTCCTCTCACGGCAGCGCTACTGGGGCTGTCCGATCCCGATCGTGTACTGCGAGCGCTGCGGGATGCTGCCGGTGCCGGAAGATCAGCTCCCGGTCGAGCTGCCCGAGGTCGAGGACTACAAGCCGCGCGGCAAGTCACCGCTCGCCGCTGCCGAGGACTGGGTGCGGACGACGTGCCCGGAGTGCGGCGGACCGGCGCGCCGGGAGACCGACACGATGGACACCTTCGTCGACTCGTCGTGGTATTTCCTGCGCTACTGCGACGCGCGCAACGACGAGGCGGCCTGGGACCGCCGAGCCCTGAAGCGCTGGATGCCCGTCAATCAGTACATCGGCGGCGTCGAGCACGCGATCCTGCACCTGATGTACGCGCGGTTCTTCGTCAAGGCCCTCTCCGACCTCGACCTGCTCGACGTGGAGGAGCCATTTCAGGCGCTGTTCACGCAGGGGATGATCCTCGGCCCAGACGGCCAGAAGATGTCGAAGTCGGCCGGCAACGTGGTCAGCCCGACGCCGATCGTCGACCGCTACGGGGCTGACGCCGCCCGCTGTTACATCCTGTTCATCGGGCCGCCTGATCAGGACGCCGCGTGGTCGGAGAGCTCGCTGGCCGGAGTGCACAAATTCCTGGGGCGGCTGTGGCGCCTGGGGGACCAGCTCAGCGCCGAACCATCCGACGCCCAGGCGCCCGCCGATCCCCAGGGCGATTCCCTGACCCTGGTCCGCAAGGCCCATTGGGCGATCGAGAAGGTCACCGGCGACCTGGCCGGCCGGTTCGCGTTCAACACGGCCCTGGCGGCGATCATGGAGCTCGTCAACGAGATCTACAACCCTGCGCGCGCCCCCAGCCCCCAGGCTCGGCGTTTCGCCGCTGCGACCGCCGCGTCGCTCGTGTTCCCGTTCGCGCCCCACCTGGGCGCCGAGGTCTACGAGCTGGTGACCGGGAAGCGGGTGTGGGAGGAGCGGTGGCCCGACGCCGACCCGGCGATGCTGCAGACGGAGACGTTCGAGCTGGTGTGCCAGGTCAACGGCAAGGTGCGGGACCGGGTCACGGCGCCCACGGGGACCGCGCGCGAGGAGCTCGAGCAGCTGTGTCTGGGGACGCGCGGAGTGCAGGCCCATCTCGACGGTCGCCAGGTGGCCAAGGTGGTCGTCGTTCCGGACAAGCTGGTCAACGTCGTCGTGCGCTGAGTGCCGGCGACCTCACGCTACGTGGCCGTAGTCGGTCCCGGCGCGGCGAGCGCCAGCGAAGAGCAGACCGCAGAGGCGGTCGGCCGGGGCCTCGCGCAGGCTGGGGTGATCGTGTTGACGGGGGGACTCGGCGGCGTGATGGCCGCGGCCTGCCGCGGGGCGAAGAGCGCCGGCGGCGTCACGGTGGGGCTGCTCCCGGGAGCGGAGCGGAGCGCCGCCAACGAGTGGGTGACGATCGCGATCGCAACCGGCCTGGGGGAGCTCCGCAACGGGCTGCTGGTCCGCGCGGCGGACGTCGTGATCGCCATCGGCGGCGCGTTCGGGACGCTCTCCGAGGTCGCGCTGGCGCTCAAGACCGGGGTGCCGGTCGTCGGCATCGGCACCTGGGCGATCGACGGGATCCGGGAGGCGGAGGATTCGGCACGGGCGCTCGAGCTCGCACTCGCCCTCCTGGCCTGAGCCGCGGGCGGTGGCATCAGCGCCTGGTCCTAGACTGGCCGCATGGCCTCGTTCAAGCCGGCGTACCTGATCCACGGTGACGACCACGGCAGGATCTCCGAACGCCGCAGCCGGTTGCGAGGGATAGCCGAGACCCAGAGCGGGACCCAGGGAATCGAGCTCCTGGAAGGGGAGGAGGCGACCGCGGAGGCGGCGGCCTACGCACTCAGCGCGATGACGTTTGCCCTCGGGCGTCGATTCATCATCGTCGAGGGAACCGAGCGCTGGAAGGAGAAGGGGCTCGAGCCCCTGGAGGCCGCCCTGGCCAGCATGCCGCCGGATACGACGATCGCCTTCTTCGCCCGCGAGGACAGCCGGGCGAAGGCGCCAAAGCGCCTGCACGACGCGGTACGCAAGGCCGGGGGTCAGGTCGATGCCGAGCAGAGCGTCAAGCCGTGGGAGCTGCCGAAGTGGGTGATCGAACGGGCCGCCGAGCTGCAGCTCTCACTCGAGCCGGACGCCGCCCGGGCGCTCGTGCAACACGTGGGCGACCGGCAGCAGCGGCTGCTGAGGGAACTGGAGAAGCTTGCCCTCGGCGCCGGGGAGGGCGCGAGCCTTGATGTGGCGGAGGTCGAGCGGCTGAGCGCCGGCTCGGCTGAGCACCGGGCCTGGTCGCTGGCCGACGCGCTCGTCGGCGGCGACGCACCGGCGGCGGTCGCGCTGTATCTCGCGCTGCGCGGTCAGGGCGAGCGCGTCCCCGGCCTTCTCTACTGGATGGGGCAGCGGGTGCGTCTGGCCCACGAGATCGCCCAGGCGATCGAAGCCGGGGAGCCGGTGGCGCAGATCAAGCGCGGGCTGCGGATGCCCGGGCGGGCTGCCGATCGCTTGATCGCCGACGCGCGCAGGAGCGGCTCGGACAAGCTGCGACGCGCGATCGTGGAGATCGCCGACCTCGAACTCGCCTCTCGGGGCGGAGGGTCGGGTGGCGCCGGCGAGGACACCTCCGCGCTGCTGGCGCTGAGGCGAATCGCCGCCTGACCGCTCCCGCCTCAGGCGGAATGGACGATGATCGCGATCGTGATCACCGCGGCCAGCAGCACGAGCAACGCAAACACGCGCCCGGCCCATACGGCTGCGGGACTGGCTCGTCCGCGCTGAATCGGCGAGGGGCGGTGTGAGAACTCGGGCGTCGCGGGCCGCGCTGCCCGCGCTGGGCGCGCTGCCGGCCTTGGGCGCGCAGCCGGCGCTGCGCGCGCTGCGGCGGGCGCGGGGGGCGGCGTCACGGGGACGGCCACGGTCGCGGGAGGGGGCTCCGGGCGCTCGG
>DATCPD010000041.1:0-14139 GCA_036564325.1 Solirubrobacteraceae bacterium
GGTGATGGGACGCGCGGCCAGCGAGGTGCTGGGCTTGCGCTTCGAGGACGGCACCGATCACGTCGGGACTGCGCTCGAATGGGAGGTCCGGGTCCAGGGCAAGCCGGTCGAGGTCAACGCCGAAGGTGACCTGCCCGCCAACGCGGTCGCGGACATCTTCCCCGCCTACGACGATGACGAGGGTGGGGTCCTGCTCGTGCTCACCCCCACCAACCACCGCGGGTGAGCCGCGCCGGGGAATTCCGGCCCAGCCACTAGCATCCGGAGTCGCTGATGTCCGATCGCCAGCGCAACAGTTTCGTCCTGCTCCTCGTCCTCGGGCTGCTGCTGGCTTCGCTGGTCGTCATCGCCGGCATTCCCGGCGCCGTGAAGCCGCAGAAGACGCGCCTCGGGCTTGACCTCAAGGGCGGGGTCGAGCTCGTCTACCAGGGCAAGCCGACGCCCCAGACCCCGGTGGTCACGCCGGACGCGCTGAGTCGCGCGGTCGACATCATGCGCCAGCGCGTCGACCAGCTCGGCGTGGCCGAGCCCCAGATCCAGACGACCGGCAATGACATCTCGGCGAGCCTGCCCGCGGTCAACAACATCGCCCGTGCCGAGAAGCTCGTCGGCTCGACGGCCCGGCTGTACTTCTACGACTGGGAAGCCAACGCGATCACCCCCAACGGCAAGCCCGTGGCCAGCCAGCTGCAGGCTCAGGACCCGAACGCCGTCCTGATCAGCCAGGGCAGCCAGAGCGGGGCCGGAGGGAGCCCCGGGGCGCCCGGCGCAGGGAGCATGTCGCTTTACGACGCGGTCAAGCTGGCCGCCAAGCAGCCTGTGCTGGCGAGCAGCGACAACGCGCGCGACGGCCCGCAGTACTACCTGTTCGGAGCTCCGGGGAGTGCCGCCTGCGCCACCGCCGCCAAGGACCAGGGCAAGGTTCCCGTGGTCGGGGCACACTGCCTGCTCTCCGGGCCCACGGACAATCTCGGAGATCTCCAGGCCGGCATCCCGGCCGGAGTGACGGCGGCCCAGGGCCAGCAGCTCGTGGTGCCGCGCGGGACCGTGGTCCTGCTCGCGGTCCCGGCCAACTTCGCCCGTCCGACGCCGATCAGCGATCCGAATGCGCAGTTCTACGTGCTCAAGGATCACATCTCGCTGCTGGGCAGCGACATCACCAACCCGCAGCAGAGCACCGATTCAGCCGGGTCCCCGGACGTGTCGTTCGGGTTCACCTCCAAGGGCAAGAACGAGTTCCAGACCGTGACCGCGGCGATCGCCAAGCGTGGCGCCCTGGTCGGCAGCATCAGTTCCGCGCTGAACCAGCACTTCGCGGTGGCACTGGACAACCAGCTGATCACCGTGCCCTCGATCGACTCCAAGCTCTATCCCGACGGGATCCCGGGCGACACCGGCGCGGACATCACCGGCGGCTTCACGATCTCCACCGCCCAGGACCTGGCCACGCAGCTGCGGCTCGGGGCGCTGCCGATCAACCTCAAGCTGATCTCGGAATCGCAGGTTTCGGCCACGCTCGGCAAGCAGGCCCTCAACCAGGGCCTGATCGCCGGGGTCGTCGGCCTGGCCCTGGTCGCGATCTTCCTGCTCGCCTTCTATCGCGTGCTCGGGCTGATCGCCACCGCGGGCCTGCTGGTCTACGGCATCTATTTCTACGCGCTGATCAAGCTGATCCCCATCACGCTCACGCTCCCGGGCATCGCCGGCCTGATTCTCACCATCGGCGTGGCCGCGGACGCCAACGTGGTGATCTTCGAGCGGGTCAAGGAGGAGATCCGAGCCGGGCGCACGATCCGCCAGGGGATCATCACCGGCTACCGCAAGGGTCTGACGGCGATCATCGACGCGAACGTGGTCACGATCATGACCGCGTTCATCCTGTTCGTGCTCGCCACCGCGGAGGTCAAGGGATTCGCCTTCACGCTCGGCATCGGCACGATCGTGTCGCTGTTCACGGCCGTGATGGCGACGCAGGCGATCCTCATGACGATGGGCAACTCGCGGACGATCTCGCGTCCGTCGGCGCTGGGCGCGGGCGGCAAGCAGCGCCATTGGCGCTTTGACTTCATGGGCGCCTCGAGGTACTTCTTCTCGATGTCCGGCGTGATCCTGCTGGTCGGCGCACTGGCCGTCGGGGGCAAGGGTCTCAACCTGGGGATCGACTTCACCTCGGGCACGCGCATCACCACCGGCCTGGTCCAGAACCCGAGCGCCCAGCAGGTCACCTCGGTGGTCACCGCCGCGGGCGCGAAGGGCCCGATCGTGCAGAAGGTCACCGGGGACAAGGCGCTGGGGACCAACGGCTTCCAGATCTCCGCCAAGCAGCTGCAGCCGGCGGGGGTGGCCAGCGTCCGCAGCGCCCTGCTGAGCCACTTCGGGATCCTCAACAACGGATCGAACTTCAACGCCACCTCGGTCGGGCCGACGTTCGGCCAGACCGTCGCCAACAGCGCGCTGATCGCGATCATCGCGTCGCTGCTGGTGATCACCGGGTACGTGGCGCTGCGCTTCGAGTGGAAGTTCGCCGTACCGGTGCTGATCGCCCTGATGCACGACCTGCTGATCACCAGCGGCGTGTACTCGTTGACCGGCCGGGAGGTGACGACAGCGACCGTCGCCGCCCTGCTCACCATCCTCGGCTATTCGCTCTACGACACGATCATCGTCTTCGACCGGGTGCGGGAGAACATCCCGCGCATGCCGCGGGCAGCCTTCTCGCAGATCGTCAACCGCTCTATGAGTGAGGTGATGACGCGATCGATCGCCACGACCTCGTGCACGCTGGTGCCGATCCTCGCGCTGCTGCTGTTCGGTGGCGCGACTCTCCAGGATTTCGCCTTTGCCCTGCTGATCGGCGTCGCCTCCGGCGCCTACTCGTCGATCTTCATCGCCTCGCCCGTCCTCACCCACTGGAAGGAGCGCGAGCTGCTCTACCGCACGCGCCGCCACCGGATCGAGACCGAAGCCGGCCACGTACCGGCGTACGCGACCAGCGCGGCCGACATCGAGCCTCAGTCCAAGCGCCCGCGCCGCGAGGGCCGCCTGACCACGCCCGAGCCGGAGACCGTGTCCGCGGCGGAGTTCGAGCGGATGAAGCGGGAGCTGGAGATCGAGCCGGAGCTCTCGACCCGGCATACCTCCACCCTGACCAAGCGGCTCTCGCACACCGACCAGCCGACGGCCACGCCGCCGGCGAAGCCGGCCCCCGCCGCCCGGCCGAAGCCGGCGAGCGAAGGCGGCTCCCCGCCGGCCCCGGCGCCCGACATCCCGGAGAACGAGGGGATGGCGCAGGTGCCACCCAAGCCGAAGTCGCCGTCGAAGTCCCGTCCCCGCAACCGCCGTCACGGGAGGCGACGCTGATGGGCATGCTCGCCTGGGTGATGATGGGCCTCGCGCTGTGGCACTTCACGATCTGGCTGCCGGACCGCTACTGGGGCGGCATCGTCGGTGCGTTCATCGGTGCGCTCGCCGGCGCGGCCCTGTTCGGTCTGGTGATCAGCGGCTTCCACATCCCCGGACGCCACGACACGCACCTCGCGACCGCGCTCGAGGCGATTCCCGGCGCGCTCATCGGCATGGCGCTGGTCTACGCGGAGGGCCTCCGCCGCGAACGCTCGGGCGGACGCGGCGGGATCGGCCTCAACTAGCGTCGTTCCGGGGGATCTGTCGGGGGTGACACCTAGGCTGCCTGCATGCATCAGGCTGCCTCTGCCGCGCCCGAGACCGGCCCCAGGCTCGAGATCCCCGCGTACGACCTCGCGGACGCACTGACGCTGGAGCGCGAGCTCAGGATCGGCCACGTCCTGGCCCAGGTCCTGGTCCGGCGCGGCATGTCAGATCCCGAGGTGGCCCGGGAGTTCCTCGAAGCGGGCGAGCGACACGACCCGAGCGCCTTCAACGGCATCGGCCAGGTGGTGGCGACGATTCGCACCCACTGCCGGGACGGGAGCCGGATCGTGGTCCACGGCGATTACGACGTCGATGGCGTCTGCGCCACCGCGATCATGGTGCGCGCGCTCCGCTCGCTGGGTGCTGACGTCAGCTGGTTTCTGCCCAGCCGTACCGAGGACGGCTACGGCCTCTCGCTCGCCACGGTCCAGCGCCTCGCGGAGCGCGGCACCCGGTTGTTGATCACCGTCGACTGCGGGATCACCGCGGTCGACGAGGTGGCGGCGGCCACCGCGGAGGGGATTGACGTGGTGGTCACCGATCATCACTCGCCGCGGGCCGATGGGCGGCTGCCGGATTGCCCGATCGTGCATCCGTCGGTGAGCGGCTACCCGTGTCCCGAGCTGTGCGGAACCGGCGTGGCCTACAAGCTGGCCCAGGCGCTTGAGGCGGATAGGACCGACGAGGACCTGGAGCTCGTCGCGCTGGCTACGGTGGCTGACCTCGTTCCGTTGCGGGGGGAGAACCGGCGCCTGGTCCGTGAGGGCCTCCTCGCCCTGGCCAACACCGGCCGGCCCGGTCTGCGCGCGCTGATGAGCGTCTCCCGGACGGACCCGAGCGCCGTGGACGCCCAGGCGCTCGGCTTCCGGCTGGCACCGCGGATCAACGCCGCCGGGCGGCTGCGGCGGCCCGATGCGGGCCTCGAGCTGCTGCTCACCCCGGATCCCGAGCGGGCCACGGAGATCGCCAACGAGCTGGACGCGATCAACGTCGAGCGTCGCGCCGTCGAGCAGCGGATCACCTGGGAGGCGGAGTCACAGGTCGCGGCCCTGGGGGAGCGCAGCGCCTATGTCCTGGCCGGCGAGGATTGGCATCCCGGAGTGATCGGGATCGTCGCATCACGGATCGTCGAGCGCCATCACCGTCCCACGATCCTGATCGCGCTGAACGGCGAGGAGCCGGCGCAGGGGTCGGGGCGCAGCATCCCCGGCTTCGATCTGCTCGGGGGGCTGCACGTCTGCGCCGAGCTCATGATCCGCTACGGCGGTCATCGAGCGGCTGCGGGCCTGACGATCGACTCGGCGCAGGTGCCGGTCCTGCGCGACGCGTTCGAGCGCCACGCGGAGCAGGTGCTGACGCCGGACCTGCTCCAGCCGGTGGAGCGCGTCGACGCGGTGGTGTCCGGTTCGCAACTCGGCCTGCCGCTCGCCGAGGAACTCGGACGGCTCGAGCCGTGCGGGATGGGCAATCCCCGCAGCCGGCTGCTCGTGCCCGGAGCGCGCTTTGGCGACGTGCGAACGATGGGGGAGGGTCGTCACGTCCGCTTCTCGGTCACCTCCGGCGGCGCACGGGCCAGAGCGGTGGCCTTCGGCTGCGACGGCAAGGTGCCCGGGGGGGAGGAGGAGCCGCTCGACGCGACCTTCCGCCTCGAGCGCAACGTCTGGAACGGGGCGGTCGAGCCGCGGTTGGTCCTCGGCCATGCGCGGTCCTGTGCGCCGGCGGCGATCGTCGTCCTGGGCGAGCCCGACAGCTATCTGGACGGGGTGTTCGGGGAGTTCGAGGACGGTCGCCAGGAGTGCCAGGGCGACGCGCGGCCCGCGCGGCGGGCGGTCCTCGACCGGCGGGGGGAGAGCCCCCTGGCCGTGCTGGGCGATGCGCTGGCCGCCGGCGGCCCGGTACTCGCCGTGTGCGCGGACGTCTCCCGGCGACTCCCGGGTCTGGCTCCCCGGACCGGTGGATTCACACTCACGTCGTATGCGGCGCTCGAGGCAGATCCGTCGATTCTGCAGCGGTTTGCCCAGCTGGTGGCGCTCGATCCGCCCTCCGGACAGGCGGCCCATGACCTGCTGAGCACCGGGTCTGGCTATACCCACCTGACCTGGGGCGAGGCTGAGCTACGCTTTGCTGAGCAGATGCACGAGTTGGAGTACGCACTTCGGACTTCGCTCGTCGCCTTGTACCGGAGTCTCAAGCTGCGGCGGAAGGTGGTCGGCGAGGAGCTCGAGCGACTGCTTCGCGGTGACGGTCTGCATCCGCGTCCGGCGCGATTGGCCGGCCGGTTGCTCAGGGTCCTCGCGGAGTTGGAGCTCGTCAGCCTCGACCGCGCACTGCCGGCCCTGGCGATCGCGAGCGAGGCGCAGACCGAACTCGATCGTTCGCCCGCCTACCGGGTCTATGCCGAGCGATATGAGGACGGAAGACGATTCCTGAGCAGCGCAAATCTCCGACCAAGCGGCTGAGCCGCTCCCGCCCCAAGGCCGACGGCGCCGACGCCGCCGGCGCCGGTGGAGCGCGCGGAGCCGGCGACGGTCACGCGCGCACGGGCAACGGACGCGGTGCGACGGCTGCGCTGATTCCGGCCTCACGGCCGCCGGTCGACCGGCTGGAGCGCTCCGCGGTCCACGCCGCGATCAAGAGCGCGGAGCTCACCGAGGTCGAGAGCCGGCTGCTCTCGGACATCTTCGCGATCGTCGAGGAGCATTCCGATCACGCGCCCGCGCGGATCGATCGCGACCGGGTCGAGGAGGCGTTCGTCTACGCCTGTGTGCACCACGCCGACCAGCGCCGCAAGACGGGCGAGGACTTCATCATCCATCCGGTCGGCGTGGCGAAGATCTGCGCCGGGATGCGCCTGGACACGGAGACGCTGTGCGCGGCGCTCCTGCACGACACCGTCGAGGACACCTCTGCATCGCTCGAGGAGGTACGCGAGGCGTTCGGCGAGGAGATCGCCGGCCTCGTCGACGGGGTGACCAAGCTGACCGGGCTGACGTTCCAGTCCCGCGACGAGGCCCAGGCCGAGAACTACCGCAAGATGATGGTCGCGATGGCCTCGGATGTCCGAGTCATCCTGATCAAGCTGGCGGATCGCCTGCACAACATGCGCACGATCGGAGCGATGCCCAAGCAGAAGCAGATCGAGAAGTCGCGGGAGACGCTCGACATCTACGCGCCGATCGCCCACCGCCTCGGTATCCATGCGATCAAGTGGGAGCTGGAGGACCTCGCCTTCCAGACCCTGCATCCGCGTAAGTACAACGAGATCAAGGCCCTCGTGGCTCAGCAGCGGGCCGAGCGCGAGCGCTACGTCAACCAGGCCGGCGCCTACCTGGCCCAGGAGCTCGACGAGCTCTCGATCGAGGCCGAGATCTCAGGCCGAGCCAAGCACTTCTACTCGATCTACTCGAAGATGACCAAGAAGGGGAGGGAATTCAACGAGATCTACGACCTGACCGCGATGCGGGTGCAGGTCGGCTCGGTGAAGGACTGCTACGGCGCGGTGGGGGTGATCCACTCGCTGTGGAAGCCGCTGCCCGGCCGCTTCAAGGACTTCATCGCGATGCCCAAGTTCAACATGTACCAGTCGCTGCACACCACGGTGATCGGGCCGGAGGGCAGGCCGCTCGAGATCCAGATCCGCACCCGGGAGATGCACGATCTGGCCGAGTACGGGATCGCGGCGCACTGGATGTACAAGGAGGACGGCTCGCCGGCGGTCGGTTCGGCCGGCATGAAGAACTCCGACACCAAGCTCAAGTGGTTGCGCTCCCTGCTCGACTGGCAGCAGGAGCTGTCCGATCCAGGCGAGTTCATGGAGACCCTCAAGGTCGACCTGTTCGAGGACGAGGTGTTCGTGTTCACGCCCAAGGGCGAGGTCAAGTCGCTCGCCGCTGGGGCAACGCCGCTGGACTTCGCCTACGAGATCCACACCGACGTCGGCCACCGCTGCGTCGGGGCCAAGGTCAACGGCAAGATCGTGCCGCTCTCCTACGTGCTGCGCTCGGGCGACATCGTCGAGGTGCTGACCTCCAAGCGCGAGCGCGGACCCTCACGTGACTGGCTCGCCCTCGTTCGGACCACTCGCGCGCGCAACAAGATCAAGGCCTGGTTCAAGGCCGAATCCCGCAAGGACACCGAGCACACCGGCCGTGAGCTCCTCCAGGAGCACCTGAAGAAGCATGGTCTGCCATCCCAGAAGCTGGTCGGCTCGCCATTGCTCGCCGACGTGATCCGCGAGATGGGCTTCCGCAAGGGCGACGACTTCTACATCGCCCTCGGTGGGGCGAAGATCTCGCCCAAGGTCGTGGTCAACAAGGTGATGCAGCGGCTCAAGCAGGGCGAGGCCGCCGAATCCGAGCCGACTGCCACCGACGACCTGCTCCAGACCCGGCGCCGCCGCTCCCGGCCCACCAGCATGTCGACCCGCTTCGGCATCTCCGTCGAGGGGATCGACGAGGTGATGCTGCGCATCGCCAAATGCTGCCGACCGGTCCCCGGCGACCCGATCGTGGGCTACATCTCCCTGGGACGCGGAATCACCATCCACCGCGAGGACTGCCCCAACGTGGCGGTCCTGCGCAAGGATCCCGACCGCTTCACCCCGGTCAGCTGGGACGGCGACGCCGAAACATCGTTCCGGGTCGAGATCCAGGTCGACGGCTGGGACCGCCACCGCCTGCTCGAGGACATGACGCGAACCTTCGCCGAAGCAGGGATCAACATCCTCGACGCCCATTGCACCGTCAATCACCCGATGGTCAAGAACCGGTTCGTGGTCGAGGTCGGGGACACCAGGACCCTGGATCAGGCGATCACGCGCCTGCGGAACATCGACGCGGTGTTCGACGCGTATCGGGTGACGCCGGGCGCGGCGTAGGTCCAAGGCCCGCGCGGCGGCCCAGCTCGGCGCAGCGCGAGACTGTCGCTCTGTCGTCCGCAGGCAGGCGAATCAGCGAAACTGCACGGTGAGAGAGTGTGGCTCGGGTGGTGGCGCGGTGGGGACCTGAACAGCGCGACAATGGCGACGGATTTGCCTGGGTCTGACGCGTCGTTCGGGGCTGCCCTGAACGACCATTTTGCGCCAACGGTGACGGAGCCAGACGACGCGGTGCGCATTTTGGTCGTACAGCGACCAAAGCGCTCCATCTGCCGCCGCCACCCACGACGTTTGGCGCATATTGGTCGTTGCCAGCCGCCCGAGAGTCGATTCCGACAGAGTCTCTCTCAATGCCGCAGTTGCGATGACCAGCGACAACGGCGGAGAGCGAACCCTCAGGCCGGCGTAGGGCCCCGCGGTCCGCGCGGCGGGGGGTGAACCCCGGCGACATCGCGCTCTGGAGGTTGTGCAGCTCACCGACCGTGACCGGATGCTGCTGTCGTTCGTCGCCGACCACCGGCTGGTCCTCGCCGGGCAGGTGCAGGTGCTGCTCGGCGCTTCGGATTGGGTCACGCGGGGTCGGCTGCGCGCGCTCTCACGCGCGGGCTATCTGGCCCAGCATCGGTTGTTCCATCAGCAGCCGGCCTGCTACCAGGCGACCCGCCGCGGCCTCGCGGCGATCGGCAGCGATCTGCCCAAGCCCCGGATCGATCTGCGCTCCTACATGCACGATGTCGGGCTCGGATGGCTCTGGCTGTCGGCCCGGGCCGGATCGTTCGGGCCGGTGTCCGAGGTGCTCTCCGAGCGGCAGCTTCGCTCGCATGACGGGCTCCCCGGCAGCGGCCGAGAGCGCGAGCGGCTCGGCGTGCGGATGTTCGGCTTCGGCCCGGGCGGCCGCGAGCAGCTCCACTATCCCGACCTGCTGCTGCGCACGCCGGACGGGAAGCGAATCGCAATCGAGCTCGAGCTGACGGCGAAAGGGCGGACACGGCGCGAGAAGATCCTCTCGGGCTACGGCGCAGACCGGAGAATCGATCTGGTGGTGTATCTGGTCAACCGGCCAGAGGTCGAGCGCAGCGTGCGGGCGTCGGCGTCGAAACTCGGCATCTCCGAATTCGTTCACGTCCAGTCGTTCGCCTGGACGCCCTCGATGGAGCGGCTCGACCGCCACGTGAGCGCAGGCTCGACGCGGGCGCCGGGCCGCCGTCCGCCAGCCGTGGTGCCGGCGGCGAGCAGATCGGAGCGCGCGCGTTGACCCCTTCGCACCCCTCGGGGCCCAACCGACCTTACTGGGCGCTGCTGGCTCTGATCGTGCTGCTGCTGCTTCCGTCCGGGACGGCCGACGTGGTGCTCGGGGGAGCGGTTGCCGTGGCCGGTGCGGTGTCGTTGCTCAGGGTGGCGGGGAGTCGCCGTCGTGCGGCCGGCACCGGGCGCAGCGAGCACGCGGTCGTGCTCGGCGCCGACGCAGCCGGCGCGCCGGTGGTGCTCGGCGATCGGCAACTGAGCGCCCACGGCCTGATCCTCGGCGCCAGCGGCGCCGGCAAGTCGACGACCCTGCTGGCCATCCTCACCGACCACATCCGGCGGGGACGGCCGGTGATCGCCCTCGACATGAAGGGCTCACCCGCATTCGCTCGCACGCTCGCCGACGCGGCAGCGGCCGCCGGACGTGAGTTCCGCCTCTGGAGCCCGGATGGGCCACGGCGCTGGAATCCGCTCCAGCACGGCAACGCGACCGAGCTCAAGGACAAGTTGATCTCCACCGAGCGGTTCACCGAGCCGCACTATCAGCGGGCGGCCGAGCGCTACGTTCAGCTCGCGCTGCAGGTGCTGCACGAGGTCGATCCGGATCGCCCCGCCTCGCTTGACCGGGTGGTCAGCCTGATGGACCCGCAGCGCCTGGCGACGATGGTCCGTCATCTCCCGGGCGAGCGGGCGGCGCATGTGGAGGACTACCTGGCCGGTCTGACACCGGACCAGGTGAGCGCGGTCCGAGGGCTCGGAACGCGTCTCGCCATCATCAGCGAGTCACACACCGGCGCGTTCCTGCGGCCAGGTGAGGATGCGGTTGATCTACCGGCCGCGCTCGAGGGCCGCCAGGTCGTGCTGTTCAGCCTCAACTCGAGCATCTACGGCAAGCTCTCCGCCCAGCTGGGGACGCTGGCGATCCAGGACCTGGTCACCGCGTCCGGCCATCGCCTGGATCACACACGGGACGCCGAGGTGCCGCAGGCGCTGGTGGGAATTGATGAGTTCTCGGCGCTGGGGGGCGATAACGTCATCGCGCTGCTCGCGCGCGGCCGGGAGTCAGGCGTCAGCGTGCTGCTCGCCACCCAGGAACTGGCCGATCTCGACCGCGCCGGCCGCGGCCTGCGTGACCAGGTGCTGGGCGTCACCGCCGTGAAGATCGCCCATCGCCAGGACGTGCCCGCGTCCGCGCAGACGATCGCCCAGATGGCCGGGACGACGAAGATCTGGGAGCCGACGTACCAAATCGGCCGCGGCCCGTTCGGGCGCTATGACACCAGCCGCGGCACGCGCCGGGCCGTCGAGCAGTTCGTGGTGCATCCCAATGAGATCAAGTCCCTGAAGACCGGCCAGGCGGTGATGATCACCAAGGTGCCGGGTGCCCAGGTCCGAACGGTGCGCGTCGCGGCTCCGGCTCCGGCCTCCGCGCGGGGGCCGGCTCCGGCGCGCCGGGACGGGCCGGAGCTCGCGTAGGCGGCCGGAACTCGGCCCGCGACCGGGCGAATACGAGCTCCCCACGTAACAAGGTGCTCGGGCCGGTGTTCAGGATCACGCATGGCCGCCACATCCACCGACCCGGTGCAGCGCCTCGAAGCCGCACTGCGGGCCGACTCGAGCACTCCGAGCAAGCGGATGCTGGTCATCGTCAACCCCTACGCGTCGACTGTCTCGGACCGGTTGAAGAACCTGGTCGTCTACGCGCTCCGAGGCAGTTACGAGGTGGACGCGGTCGATACCGAGTCGCGAGACCACGCCACCGAGCTGTGCCGCGAGGCGGCGGGCGAAGGCTACGACGTCGTCGTTGCCTTCGGCGGCGACGGCACCGTCAACGAGGCAGCGAACGGTCTGGCCGGCTCCCAGACGCCATTGAGCTGCCTGCCGGGCGGCCGCACCAACGTCTACTGTCGCCTGCTGGGGATTCCCACCGACGTAGTGGATGCGACCGAGCACCTGCTGAGGATGGCCGACGACTGGCGCCCACGCTGGGTCGACCTGGGTCGCGTCAACGATCGCCGGTTTGCCTTCTCGGCCGGCGTGGGCCTGGACGCGAGCGTCGTCCAGCGCGTCGATGCGCACCCGCGCCTGAAGGCCAGGCTGGGCGAGTGGTACTACACGTGGACCGGGATCCGCACGTTCAACCGCCACTATCTGATCCGCCCGCCTCGCCTCGAGGCGGATCTGGGCGGCGAGCAGGTCACGGGAGTCACGACGATCGTCCAGAACGCGGCTCCCTACACGTACTTCGGTGATCGCCGCGTCGACTTCGGGGAAGGCGCGAGTCTGGACAGCGGCGATCTGGCCGGGGTCGTGCTGACACGCGCGACCCCGATCGACATCCCCACGATCACCTGGCGCGCGCTGTCCAAGCGGGCGCGGCTCTCGCGCCATCGCCGGGTGCGCCCGTTCGCTGAGCTCACGGCGTTGCGGGTGCGGTCCCTCGACGACCGGCCGCTGCCCTTGCAGGTCGACGGCGACTACATCGGCACAGCGCACGAGGCGGAGTTCGCGTTGGAGCCGGCCGGGCTCCGCGTCGTCTCCTGAGCGCTCGCCCCTGCCTATGATCGCTGCGTGCGTCGGATCGCGCTGCTGATCGTCTGCGTGGCCATCGCCGTCCTCCCGGGGCTCACGCACGCACACGCGCTTTCCGGGACCAAATGCCAGGTGCTTCCACGGGACAATCCGTGGAACCAGCGGGTCGACCGGCTGCCGGTGGCCGCCGGCTCCGAACGCCTGATCGCCGCGATCGGCCTTGCCTCGCCCGTGCACCCCGACTTCGGCGCCGGGCTCTACAACGGGGCGCCGATCGGGATCCCCTACGCCCTCGTGTCCCGGCATACGCATCGGGTCCCCGTCCGCTTGACCTACGCCGGGGAGTCGGACGGACACCGCTATCCACTTCCGCCACACGTGCCGATCGAAGGCGGGTCACACAGTTCGGGCGACCGCCACGTGATAGTGGTTGATCGCAACAGCTGCGTCGACTACGAGCTGTACGCGGCCTATCCGCAGAACGGCGGCGTGCGCTGGACCGCTGGCTCCGGAGCGATCTTCAACCTGCGTTCGGACCGGCTGCGCCCGGCCGGATGGACGTCGGCCGACGCCGCCGGGCTGCCGATCCTCCCCGGCCTGGCTCGCTACGACGAGGTGGCGGGCGGAGCGATCGATCACGCGCTGCGCTTCACGGCTCCGCGCACCCGCCGCGCCTACGTGTACCCGGCGCGGCACTTCGCCTCGAGCTCCAATGACCCGTCGCTGCCGCCCATGGGCCTGCGCGTTCGCCTGAAGGCGAACGTCAGCCTCGCCGGCCTGCCCGGGCAGGCGCGAGTGGTGGCAGTGGCGCTGAAGCGCTACGGCCTGCTCCTGGCCGACAACGGCTCGCCCTGGTACATCTCGGGTGCACCCGACCGTCGCTGGAACAACGATGCCCTGCATCTGCTGAATCGTCTTCACGGCAGCGACTTCGAGGTCGTGGACACCCGGGCGCTTCCGCGACCGGGGTTGTGAGCGGTCCGCGGTCTGCCGTTCGCCGTCCAGATCCGAGCGACTGTGGAACAAGAGTGCGCACAGCCGGCACGTCGCAGGCCGCTGCGTCGCCGGGGTACCCTCTCGGGCGCCCAATCTCACACACCGGGTAGCGGAGCTCGGGGCGCAGCGCACTTTTGGTCGTTCTCGTGACGCCTGAAGTCGAGTTCTTCCAAGCCGCAGTTGCTCTGTCCCGGACCCGACCGTTCGAGCTCGGAGCGTCCCTCAGCACGGTCCCTCCCCGCAAAACCCCTTGGCGTCCCGTCCGCGCTGTGGTTATACTTCAGTCCACATAGCAGTACGCAGTACGCATCCAGAGGGGTGGAGGGATATGGCCCTTAGAAACCCCGGCAACCTCCCGAAAGGGCACGGTGCCAATTCCATCAGGCTCCAACAACTAGCCTGGGAGATGTGGAAAAGGGCGGTTTCTCGACCTCCGGACCCACAGACCCCGGCGGAGGTTTTTCAGATATGCCGCCAGAGTCTCTACGTTGCAAAGAATGCAGGACAACCTATCCGCTCGACGCGAGCTACGTCTGCGAGCGGTGCTTCGGTCCGCTCGAGGTCGCCTATGCGTCTCGTCGTGACGCCGATCCGGATGAGCTGCGCCGCCGGATCCAGGCCGGACCGCACTCGATCTGGCGCTACGGGGACTTTCTGCCCGTAGCCGCGCCCCCGCGCGGGTCGCTGCCCGCGGGGTGGACCCCGCTGTTGCGCGCCGATCGCCTCGCCGACCAACTCGGTCTGCGGGAGGTCTGGATCAAGAACGACGCCGCCAATCCGACGCACTCGTTCAAGGACCGGGTCGTCGCGGTGGCGCTCGC
>DATCPD010000079.1:0-10088 GCA_036564325.1 Solirubrobacteraceae bacterium
GCGCCGTTGACGTCGGCAACGGCTACGCGGTCGCCTTCAAGGTCGAATCCCACAACCATCCAAGCGCGGTCGAGCCGTTCCAGGGGGCGGCCACCGGGGTCGGGGGGATCCTCCGGGACGTCTTCGCGATCGGGGCGCGCCCGATAGCCATCCTCGACTCGCTGCGCTTCGGCGAGCTCTCCTCGGAGCGGTCCCGCTACCTCTTCGAGGGAGCCGTCGCCGGGATCGGCCACTACGGCAACTCGATCGGGGTGCCAACCGTCGGCGGCGAGATCTACTTCGAGCAGAGCTACGAGCAGAACTGCCTGGTCAACGCGATGTGCCTGGGACTGCTGCCGCATGAGCGGCTGATCCGCAGCGCGGCCGCCGGGCCCGGCAACGTGGTGATCCTGCTCGGCGCACTGACCGGCCGCGACGGGATCGGCGGCGCCTCGGTGCTGGCCAGCGCCGAGCTCGGCGAGGGCGATGAGGCCAAGCGGCCGTCGGTGCAGATCGGGGACCCGTTCACCGAGAAGAAACTGCTCGAGTGCTGTCTCGAGCTGCTCGACCGGGACCTGCTGGCCTCGCTGCAGGACCTCGGTGCGGCCGGGCTCACGTCATCGGCGTCGGAGATGGCCAGCAAGGGTGACGTCGGCCTCGACATTGATGTTTTCAGGGTGCCGCTGCGCGAGGCGGGGATGGAGCCGTTCGAGATCATGGTCTCGGAATCCCAGGAGCGGATGCTGTGCGTGGTCGAGCCCGAGCGGGTGGGACGCGTGCTCGACGTCTGCGAGCGCTGGGAGGTGCTGGCCACGCCGATCGGGTGCGTGACCGCGGGGGACACGATGAGGATCCTGCATCGCGGCAACGTGGTGGGTGAGCTCCCGGTCGACGTGCTGGTCGACGATTGTCCCCTGTACGACCTCGCGCCGGCTCCGCCCGACGGTGAGCTGTATCCCGCGCCGGCACCGGTGCTGTCGGGCGAGGAGTCGCCGGCGCAGACCCTGCTGGCGCTGCTGGGCTCCCCGAACATCGCCTCGCGCAAGCCCGTGTTCGAGCAGTACGACCCGGTCGTCCAGTCCCGTACCGTCCGCCGCCCCGAGGAGGCCGACGCCGCGGTGCTCGCGCTTGCGGACGGCTCGGCGATCGCCGTCTCGATCGACGGCAACGGCCGGCGGGTCGCCTGTGACCCTCGCGCCGGCGCGGTCGAAGCGGTTTATGAGTGCGTGGCGAACCTTGCCTGCGTCGGGGCGGCCCCGCTCGGGCTGACCAACTGCCTGAACTTTGGCAATCCCGAGAAACCGCATGTCGCCTGGCAGCTGTCCGAAGCGGTCGAGGGGATCGCCCTGGCCTGCGAGGCGCTGGCGCTGCCGGTGGTGGGCGGCAACGTCTCGCTTTACAACGAGGCTCCGGGCGGACCGATCCTGCCCACACCGGTGGTGGGCGTGGTCGGGCAGCTCCCGGACGCCGCCCGGGCCGGGCGGCTCGGCTTCGCCGCGGAGGGCGACGCGATCGCCCTGGTCGGTCCGTTTCAGCCCTCGCGGCAGGGTTCGGAGCTGGCCAAGCTCCAGGGTCTCGCTCCGGCCGGTCCGCTCCCGTTGATGGATAAGCAAGCTGTCCGTGATGCGCATGAAGCGGTTCGGGATGGAGTGCGTTCCGGGGCGCTCCACAATGCCCATGACATCGCCGAGGGCGGATTCGGGGTGGCGCTCGCCGAGTGCTGCGTCGCGGGCGGGATCGGCGCGCGCGTCGATCTTCCCGGCGGGCTCGATCTGTTCGGGGAGGCGCCGGGCCGCGGGTTCATCGTGTCGGGTCCGGAGTCGGCGCTTGACGGTTTCGACGTGATCGGCCGCGTCGGGGGCGAGAGTCTCGAGATCCTCGGCGTGCTGAGCGTCCCGGTGGCGGATCTCGCGCAGGCCCGGGACGATGGCCTCAAGCCGTTTCTCTAAGCCGTGTTCGTGACCAAATAGCGCAGTCGCGTCGCGGCTTCGCTGGACCCAGGAGGGCCGTTGCTACGCTGCATGCTCGAGTACGGCCGAGGGCTGAGCCATGCTTGGCAAATGCCATGCCTCCTGTAAACGATCACCGCGAAGGACCACGCGACGAGTGCGGCGTCTTCGGGATCTATGCGCCCGAGCATGATGTCGCGCGCCTAGCCTACTTCGCGCTGTTCGCGCTTCAGCACCGCGGTCAGGAGTCGGCCGGGATCGCCACCGCCCCCCGTGGGGGCAGCATCATGGCGATCCGGGACCAGGGTCTCGTGGCCCAGGTGTTCGACGAGCACACGCTGCGCTCGCTGGTTGGCGACATGGCGATCGGCCACGTCCGCTACTCGACCACCGGCTCCTCGGAGTGGGAGAACGCCCAGCCGATCGTGCGCGACGACCGCCGAACCCTGGCGCTGGCCCACAACGGCAACCTGATCAACGCCGTCGAGCTGCACGCCGAGCTGCGGGGGCGCGACGTCCCGTTCCGCTCCACGTCGGATTCGGAGATCATCGCAGCGCTGCTGGCCACCCACCCCGCCGAGCGGATCGAGGATGCGGTGGCCGACGTGCTCCCTCGGCTGCGCGGAGCGTTCTCGACCGTGGTGATGACCGAGGACGCGGTCGTGGCCTTCCGTGACCCGCACGGGCTGCGGCCTCTGTGCCTGGGGATGATCGAGGACCCGGCGGGGGGTCAGCCGGTGTATGCCGTCGCGAGCGAATCGTGCGCTCTGGACCTGATCGGCGCCCGGTACCTTCGTGACATCCAGCCCGGCGAGGTCGTGACGCTGACCGAACGCGGGATCAAGACGCAGATGGTGGCCGGCGGCGAGCGCCACGCCTTCTGCGTGTTCGAGTACATCTACTTCGCGCGGCCTGATTCGCGGATGGCGGGAACGGTGCTGCAGGTCGCCCGGTCGCGCATGGGCGAGATCCTGTGGCGCGAGGCGCCCGTCGAGGCCGACGTGGTGATCCCGGTGCCAGACTCCGGCAATCCTGCCGCGCGCGGGTTGGCGAGGGCGGCTGGGCTGCCCCAGGACGACGGCTTCATCAAGAACCGCTACGTCGCCCGGACGTTCATCCAGCCCGGCCAGGAGCTCCGCCGGCACGGCCTGCGGCTGAAGTTCAACCCCCTGCCCGAGGTCGTGGCCGGCAAGCGCCTGGTCGTCGTCGACGACTCGATCGTGCGGGGCAATACCACCCGCCAGATTGTTCAGATGCTCCGTGACGCCGGCGCGGCTGAGGTCCATCTGCGGATCTCCGCTCCCCCGATCAAGCATCCCTGCCACTACGGCATCGACATGTCCACGCGCGAGGAGATGATCGCCCACGGGCGGACGGTGCCCGAGATCGCGGCCGAGCTCGGCGCCGACTCGCTGCACTACCTGTCGCTGGCCGGGGTCTACGAGGCGGTCGGCGGCTCCCGCGCCGAGCATTGCGATGCCTGCTTCAGCGGCGAGTATCCGTTGTCCGGGACCGAAGAGGCGAACGGGAAGTTCGCGCTCGAGTCGTCGTTGCCGCTGGTCCAGGCCTAGAGGGCCCGGTGGGGGGGCTCGGGCCGCTAGCGCGTACCGCGCGCGTAGTGGATCGACGCGCGCTCGTCGTGAGACAGCGAGCTCCGGCGCTCCGCCCCGGGCGCGTCGCCGTACGGGTCTCGGTATGGCCGCTGGTTGATCGCGCTGCCCTTGAGCGTGTACAGCGAGTACACGGTGACGAGGAAATAGACAACCACGAACGCTCCGAATATCAGTGCTCCACCGGCAAGATGCATTGCGACTCCGATCCTTGATCCTGTGGCGCCGTGGTTGTTTGGGGGCACGACGTCCGAGACCAATATTGGCCCCTCAGCGGGCAAAAAGTTGTGATGTGTGGCACACACCCGCTCGGGGTCTGCCGCCCCGCGATGGGGTAGGCGCCGGAGGTCCGGGGAACCGCCGATCACGCAGGTATCGTCGGTTGGATGGACGCGCGCGCGGCACTGCAAGAGATCTTCGCGTTCGAGCAGTTCCGCCCCGGCCAGGAGGCGGCGGTGGGGGCGGCGCTGGGCGACCGCGACGCGCTCGTGGTGATGCCGACCGGATCCGGCAAGTCGCTCTGCTACCAGCTGCCGGCGCTGATGCGTGACGATCTCACGCTCGTCGTCTCACCCCTGGTGTCGCTGATGCATGATCAGGCTCAGGCGCTCTCGCAGATCGCCCCCGGGGCGGTCGGGCTGGTCAACGCCCAGCGGGCGGGAGCGCAGAATGCCGAGACGGTGGCGGCGGCGACCCGCGGCGAGATCAAGCTGCTGTACGTCGCTCCGGAGCGGTTCGCAGCGCCCCGGTTCGTGGAGGCAATTTCGGCTGCGCGGGTCGGGCTGTTCGTCGTCGACGAGGCGCATTGCGTGTCCCAGTGGGGGCACGACTTCCGGCCTGACTACTTCGCCCTCGCCGACGCCGCTCGCAGCGTCGGCGCGCGCACGATGATCGCCCTGACCGCCACGGCGACCCCCCAGGTCGCCGCAGATATCGTCCGGCGGCTCGAGCTGCGGGACCCGGTGCAGGTCACCACCGGCTTCGATCGCCCGAACCTGACCTTCTCGGTCATCCCCTGTGCGACCGCCGTCGACAAGCACCGGCGGATAACCGCGGCCCTGTCCGAGCCGGACGCCCTGCCGGCGATCGTCTACGCGGGCACTCGCCGGAGCACCGACGAGCTGGCCGGGGAGCTCCAGGCGACGCTGGGCGAGGAGGTGATCGCCTATCACGCGGGCCTGGGCCGGGAGGTGAGAACTCAGGCGCAGGAGCAGTTCATGACCGGCCGCGCACGGGTGATCGTCGCCACCAACGCGTTCGGCATGGGGATCGACAAGGCGAACGTGCGCACCGTCTGCCACGCCACGGTGCCAGGGTCGCTCGAGGCCTACTACCAGGAGGCGGGCCGCGCCGGGCGGGACGGAGAGCCGGCTCGGTGCCTGCTGTTCGCCGAGCAGAAGGACAAGGGCCTGCACGTCTTCTTCATCGAGCGCGCGCGTGTCGACGACGCCGCGTTTGAACGGGTGGCCGAGCGACTCCGATGGGCCGGATTGGATGGGCGCTACAACCTGCCCCTGTCCGAGCTCGCGGGGCTGATCGGAGCGCGTCACGAGGACGAGAGCGTCCGCGCGATGATCGGGCACCTGGCGAGGGCGAGGATGCTCCGCCCCGAGCCGTCGACCCCGGACCGGGTCGCGGGACTGATCGCGCACGAGTGGGACGGCCGGGCGCTGGCCGCGTGCCGGGCGTCCGCGCGGGACGCCGAGCGCGCGCGGTGGACGCAGTACCGCGCGATGTGGGAGTACGTCGAAGGCGCACGATGCCGACGCCGGTCGCTGCTCTCGCACTTCGGCGACCACAGCGACCCCGCCCCGGGGCCCGCCTGTTGCGATGTCTGCGATGGCCCGAGCCATCCGTGGGAGCAGCGCAGCTTCGGCGCCCGCAACCGAACCTCCGCCCCCCGGTCCGCCGGCCCCCCGGCCCAGCATCTGGACGACGGCGATCTCGATGAGGCGATCGTCGAGGTGGTGCTCAGCGCGCGGCCGCCGGTCGGCCGTACTCGGGCCGTGGAGATCCTGCGCGGTGGCCGCTCCAAAGTGATTGCCGAGTACTCCTACGACGGTCTGGAGGGATACGGCGCGTTCGGCCATCTTCGCTCCGCAGACGTGCTGGGGCGGGTCGACGAGCTGCTGGCCGGCGGGACGCTCTCCTCGACTGGGGGGCGGTTCCCGAAGCTGCGCGCGTCGCCGCGGGAAACGCCTCGGGCGGCATGAAGGTCGGCGTGCTCGCCTCCGGCGCCGGCACGAACCTGCAGGCGCTCCTCGACCGGGCCCACGGCCGCGATGGCGTGGAGGTCGTCGCGGTGGCCTCGGACAAGCCCGAGGCCGGTGCGCTGGGGCGGGCGGAGCGCTCCGGGGTCCCCCGCGAGGTGTTCGCCCAGGAGGATTACCCCGACCGAGACGCGCGGGACCGGGCGATGGGCGACTGGCTGGCGCAGCGAGGGGTGGAGCTCGTCGTGCTGGCGGGCTACATGCAGCTGCTGAGCTCCGACTTCCTGGCCCGGTTTCCGGGTCGCGTGATCAACGTGCATCCGGCGCTGCTCCCGGCCTTCCCCGGTCTGAATGCGGTGGCGCAGGCGCTGGCCTACGGCGTGCAGGTGTTCGGCGTCACGGTCCACTTCGTCGATGAGGGAGTCGATACCGGCCCCGTCATCCTCCAGCGCGCGATCGAGCTGCCCGGTGCCACGGAGCCGGAGCAGGTGCTGGCCGGGCTACGGCCGATCGAGCACGAACTGCTTCCCGAGGCCGTCCGGTTGCTCGCGCGCGGGGCGGTGGCTGTCGATCCTGCCAACCCGCGCCGTGTGCTTGTCGAGCGGTAGAGTCGCGGTGGCATGAACCAGGGGAGCGATGTCCAGGTGGCGCGTGCGTTGCTGTCGGTCTCCGACAAGACGGGGATCGTGGAGTTCGCCCGAGGGCTGGAAGAGCTTGGGATCGAGATCGTCTCCACCGGCGGCACGGCACGCGAGCTGACACAGACGGGAGTCACCGTCCGCTCGATCACCGACCTCACGGGCTTTCCGGAGATCATGGACGGGCGCGTCAAGACGCTCCATCCGAAGCTGTACGCCGGTCTGCTGGCTGTCCGGGACAACCCTGAGCACATGCAGGCCGCCGAGGAGCACGACGTCGAGTTCGTCGATCTCGTGTGCGTCAACCTATATCCGTTCGAGCGGACCGCGGGAGCGCGTGGCGTCGACGATGCCGAGGTGATCGAGAACATCGACATCGGCGGCCCGACGATGATTCGTGCGGCGGCGAAGAACCACGCCTACGCGGCGGCGGTGGTCAGCCCGGAGAGCTACGACGCCGTGCTGCACGAGCTGCGCAGCTCCGAGCGCCGCCTCTCACGCTCCACGCGTGAGAGCCTCGCAGCGGAGGCGTTCTCCTATACCGCCCGCTACGACACGGCGATCGCGCGGTGGTTCCAGGAGAAGGGTGAGGACTTCCCGCCGCTGATGGTCCGCGCGTTCGAGAAGACGCTCGAGCTGCCCTACGGCGAGAACCCACACCAGCGCGCCGCCTACTACACCCAGGTGGGCGCGAGAGTGCACATCCTCTCGATGGTGTCCCAGCTCGGGGGCAAGCAGCTGTCATTCAACAACCTGCTCGATCTCGATTCGGCGCGGCTGCTGGTCGCCGAGTTCCAGATCCCCGCGTGCGTGATCGTCAAGCACAACAACCCGTGCGGGGTGGCCGTCGGCGCGACTCCGCTCGAGGCCTACCAACGCGCGTTCGCCTGCGATCCGATGTCGGCTTACGGCGGGGTGATCTGCCTGAACCGCCCGGTCGATCGCCAGCTGGCGGAAGTGGTGACCGCTCAGTTCGTCGAGGTGCTGTTCGCCCGGGGCTACGACGAGGACGCGCTCGAGGTGCTGTTCACCAAGCCAAACCTGCGGGTTCTCGACGATCGCGAGCGGCGCACCCCGAACATGATCGAGCCGCAGCTGCGGCAGGTGGTCGGCGGCATGCTGGTGCAGGACCGTGACGCTGACCTCGAGGACCGGGCGGAGATGCAGGTCGTCTCCGAGCGGCGTCCGACCGAGGCGGAGTGGAACGAGATGCTGTTCGCCTGGAAGGTGTGCAAGCACGTCCGCTCCAACGCGATCGTGCTCTCACGAGAGCTGGCCACCGTCGGCATCGGGGCAGGACAGATGAGCCGCGTCGATTCCGTGCGACTGGCGCTCG
The DNA here is from genome assembly GCA_036564325.1 of Solirubrobacteraceae bacterium. GTDB lineage: Bacteria > Actinomycetota > Thermoleophilia > Solirubrobacterales > Solirubrobacteraceae > Palsa-465. The sequence goes on from DATCPD010000079.1 coordinate 7,723, forward strand.
AGAAGGCCCAGTCGGACCTGGCCGGGGCCGCGATGGCTTCCGATGCCTACTTCCCCTTCGCGGACGGGCCTGAGTTGGCGATCGAAGCCGGGATCACCGCCATCATCGAGCCGGGCGGATCGATCCGGGACCCGGACGTGGTCGCGGCGGCCGACGCGGCCGGCGCTGCCCTGGTGTTCGCGGGCCGGCGGCACTTCCGCCACTGATGGCACCCGACGTGCAGCGGCTGGGCGGAGACCCGCCGTCCCCCTGGGAAGGTCCCTTCGGCTTCAGCCGGGTGGTGCGGGTCGGCGACTTCGTGCTGGTGGGAGGCACCACAGCGGTCGACCCGTCGGGCGCGGTGATCGGCGAGACACCGTACGAGCAGACAGTCGAGATCCTGCGCAAGATCGAGCACGAGCTCGGTCGCGTCGGGGCCGGCCTCGCGGACGTCGTGCAGATCCGCGCCTACGTGACCGACATCTCCCGCGCGGAGGACGTCGGCCGCGCCCACGGCGCAGCGTTCGCCGAGGTGAGGCCGCTGATGACGATGGTCGAGGTCAGTGGTCTGATCGATCCGCGGATGCTGGTCGAGCTCGAAGCGGTCGCGGTCCTGCGCTGAGCGCCGCCGCGCGCTCCGGGCAACCGTGCGCGATCATGACGACACGCCGCCGTAGCTCAGCTGGCAGAGCAGCGGACTTTTAATCCGAAGGTCGTGGGTTCGATCCCCACCGGCGGCATGGGGAAGGGGCTGCAAATCGGGCTGGTCTGGTCGGGCCGCTAGAAGCCGCTCGGCAAATATGTCCCCAATATGTCCCGAGAGTGCCGTACGATGGCGGCATGGACGCGGTTCGTCCTCCGACTGGGCACGTTTTCCGGGTCGAGCGCTCTCGAGGCCCGGCCTGGTACGCCAAGTACCGGCTGCCGGACGGGCGCCAGGTGCAGAAGAAGATCGGTCCGGCTTGGTCAGAGCGAGGGCGCCCGCCGGCCGGCTACTTCACCAAGCGGCGAGCGGAGGCATGGCTGCAGGACCTTCTACATGACGCCCGCCGGGGCACGTTGCCGGGGATGGTGCAAAGCGGGGTGACGTTCGCCGAGGCTGCGGAGGAGTGGCTGCGCTTCATCAAGGAGGACCGCGAGCGAAAGCCATCGACTCTCGTCGACTACCGCTCGGCCCTGAACGCCCACCTGCTGCCGGCGTTTGGCGAGTGGACGCTGGAGTCGATCACGCCGGCTGAGATCGAGAAGTGGAGCCGGTCGCTGACGGGGTTGTCGAGCCGCAGCAAGAACAAGCTCCTGATCCAGCTGCACGGCATCTTCCGCCGCGCCCAGATCGTCTGGGACGTACCGGTCAATCCACTAGCACGAGTGGAGAAGCATCCGATGCGACCGAGCGGAGACATTCAGGTGTTCTCGCCGGAGGAGGTCTGGGCACTCGTGCGGGCGGCCGCGTCATCGCAGGACGGCGCCCTGTTTCTAACCGCGGCGTTCACCGGGTTGCGGATGGGAGAGCTGCTCGCGCTGCGCTGGCGGGACGTCGACTTCGCCGCCGCGACCGTCCGGGTGCGGGCGAGCTACTCAGCGGGGCATCTGACGACCCCGAAGTCGGGGAAGGTCCGGGCGGTCCCGCTCGCGCCCGATGTCGCTTCAGCGCTCGCGCAGTTAGGGCGCAGGGCGGACTGGGTCGGGGAGGACGACCTGGTGTTCGCCGGAGAGACCGGCGGCTATCTCGACGGGTCCGCGCTGCGCCGCCGGTACCTCGCCGCCCTCGCGGCAGCCGGGCTGCGCCGGCTGCGCTTCCACGACCTGCGACACACGTTCGGCACCCGGATGATCGCGAAGGCGGACATCCGCCGGGTGCAGGAGTGGATGGGCCACGCGGATATCCAGACCACGATGCGTTACCTGCATTACGCGCCGCGGAGCGCGGATGCGGCCCTGGTGGCCACGGCGTTCGCGCTGCCCGAGCCCGGTCGCGCTGAGGGCCGGGTCGACCGATGACGGCGTCGCCAGTTATGGCGGATTTGCAGGCACTTGTCCGAAGATGTCCTGAGACGTCCCAGGACGTCCGCCAGCTCGACGTGGAGGGCCGCAACGGACGTTGGTCCTGAGGGAGCCAATCCCCAGTAACGACGGGGGTTCGCGGTGTTCACCGGACGCCTCGGGACGGCTTCAGCACATCTTGTGCGTGGAGTGTGTTTCTGTTGGGGTGGGGACGTCTTGGGTGGATTGAGTCGTCAGGACGAACGGGAGCCGGCGGGTCGGTGCTTGGTTCGCGATCGCTGTGTCGCGAGCGGCTGGGCTGCGGGGGTCGTGGCGGCGGCCGGGTGGCTGGGCAGGCTGGCGGGGGCCTTTGGCGGGTTCGTGGGGGTGGCTGGGCAAAGCGC
>DATCPD010000084.1:0-13721 GCA_036564325.1 Solirubrobacteraceae bacterium
GGCCCAGCCTCTTCCGCAGTCCGAGCAGGCCCTGCTCGGGGCGAGGCTTGGCCGGATCGGTGGTGTCCCACTTCGGGCCGCCGACGGCGGCCAGCAGCACCGCGTCGGCCGCGCGGCACGCCGCCAGCGTCTCGTCGGTCAGCGCGATCCCGTGCGCGTCGATCGCCGCGCCACCGAACAGGTGCTCCTCGTAGTCGAACTCCGCCCCGGCCGCGCGCATCACCTCGACCGCCGGAGCGATGATCTCCGGCCCGATCCCGTCCCCGGCCAGCAGCACGACCCGCGGGGTCATGGCCTGGCCGCCGTCATGTTCAACCGCACGTAGTCGAGCACCAGCGGCTCGCCGGCCCGCGCCAGCACGCGCTCGGTGAACGGCTCGCGCAGGTCCTCCGGCAGCGGGTCGAGATGACGCACGAGGCAGACCGTGCGCACGAACGCTCGGGGGTCCGCCGGCGTTACCGATTTAGGCTCGAGCCAGCACGACACATCCGAGAAGCCCGCTCGTTGCAGCCGCTCGGTGGTCTCGGCCGCGTCCGCGTAGTTCCACGGACGCCGCCACCCCGTGAAGAACGGCCTGAACGGCTCCTCCGCCGCGACCGCGTCGGCGAGCCTCCGGAAGGCGTCGATGTTCCCGCGTCCCCCGCACTGCGCGATCAGCCTGCCGCCCGGCGCAAGATTTCGGTGCAGCGCGCTGAACAGGGCGTCGTGGTCTGCGATCCAGTGAAAGGTGGCGTTGGAGAAGATCACCTGCATCGGTTCCGGCAGGGCGAGTGTGGCGAGGTCCTGGCGGAGCGCGGTGACGCGCTCGCCAAGCCGCTCGCGCGTGTGCTCCACCATCGACGGTGCCGCGTCGACGGCGTACACCGTTCCCCGCGGCAGTCGCGCCAGCAGCAGATCGGTCACCCGGCCCGAGCCGCAGCCGGCGTCGAGGACGGTCTCGTCTCCGCGCAGATCGAGGCGCTCGAGTTGCTCGAGGGCCCAGGTGAACTGGATGTCCGAGACGCGGTCGTAGGTGGCGGCATCCCAGTCGCGTTCGGTCGCGCGCGCCATCACAGCTTCGTCGTGACGGGGCCGAGCCGCTCGCGCGTGCCCTCGTAGTCCGAGATCGCCTGATCGGCCTCCAGCGTGAGCGCGATGTCGTCCAGCCCGTTCAGGAGCCGGTGCTTGATCTCCGGATCCACCTCGAACCGTGCCGTGCCGACCCAGCCATCCAGGCTGTGTGCCCGCCAGCGAACCTCCTGGGCCGCCAGATCGACCTGTGCCTCGCCCGCGTCGGCGATCGAGGCGCACTCGGCGGCGCTGAGCTCCACCGGGAGCAGGCCGATCTTGGTGCAGTTGGAGCGGAAGATGTCGGCGAAGCTCGGCGCGATGATGGCGTGGAAGCCGTAGTCCTCGAGCGCCCAGGGGGCGTGCTCACGGCTCGAGCCGCAGCCGAAGTTGCGACCGGCCAGGAGGATCGGGTTGCGCGGGAGGTCCCACCCCGGCTCCTTCGCCCAGTCGTAGAACAGAAATTCGCCAAAGCCGGTCCGCTCCACTCGCTTGAGGAACTGCTTGGGGATGATCTGGTCGGTATCGACGTCGTCGCGGTTCAGCACCGAGACGCGTCCGGTGATCGTCTCGATTGCCTTCATGGCTGCCACTCCCTGATGTCGACGAACTTGCCTTCGATCGCGGCGGCGGCCGCCATCTGCGGAGACACCAGGTGGGAGCGGGCTCCTCTCCCCTGACGTCCCTCGAAGTTGCGATTTGACGTGGAGGCGACGCGCTCTCCGGGCGCGGCGATGTCCGGGTTCATGCCCAGGCACATCGAGCATCCCGCGCCGCGCCAGTCGAAGCCGGCGCGCCTGAACACCTCGTCGAGGCCTTCGCGCTCGGCCTGGGCCTTGACCTGCTGGGATCCCGGGACGACCATCGCGTAGACGTCGGCGGACACCTTGTGCCCGTCGACCACCGCGGCCGCCGCGCGCAGGTCCCCGATGCGCGAGTTCGTGCACGAGCCGATGAACACACGATCGAGCTTGATCTCGCTGATCGGCGTTCCGGGCTCGAGGCCCATGTACTCGAGCGCACGCTCGTCCTGGTCGGAGGTCGGCTCGGGCACGGCCTGGGTCACCGAGACGACCATTTCCGGGTTGGTTCCCCACGTCACCATCGGGCTGAGCGCACCCGCATCGACCACAACCTCCTGCTCGAAGCCGGCTCCGTCTTCGGTCTCCAGCGAGCGCCACGTCTCCGGAACCTCGGTGGGCGCCCCCGGACGGCCGGCCATCCACTCGAACGTCGTCTCGTCCGGCGCGATCATCCCGGCTCGGCCACCGCCCTCGATCGTCATGTTGCACACCGTCATGCGGCCCTCCATCGAAAGCGCTCGGATCGCCGGGCCGGCGAACTCGACGACGTGACCCACGGCCCCGGCGACGCCGATCTGGCCGATCGTGGCCAGGATCAGATCCTTGGCCGTGACGCCGAACCCGAGCTCGCCCTCGTAGCGGATCCGCATCGACTTGGGCTTTGACTGCACCAGGCACTGGGTCGCGAGCACATGCTCGACCTCGCTCGTGCCGATGCCGAAGGCGAGCGCCCCGAACGCGCCGTGCGTCGCCGTGTGCGAGTCACCGCAGACGATCGTCATCCCGGGCTGGGACACGCCGAGCTCCGGACCGATCACGTGCACGATCCCCTGGTGCTCGGAGCCCAGCGAGTAGACCGGGATGCCGAACTCCTCGCAGTTGCGCTCGAGCGTCTCCACCTGCACCCGGGACAGCTGGTCGCGGATCCTCGCCGCGACGGGCGTCCCGTCGGTGGGGACGTTGTGATCGGCGGTGGCGAGTGTCCGGTCCGGCCGGCGCACCTTGCGCCCGGCGAGCCGGAGGCCGTCGAAGGCCTGCGGGCTCGTGACCTCGTGCACGAGGTGCAGGTCGATGTACAGCAGGCCGGGCGCAACCTCGTGCGCGCTCCAGATATTGTCGAACAGGGTCTTTGGCATGGGTCGTCCTAGCTCCTTCGCAGACCGGCGCTGACCACGGCCAGCAGCACGGCCTCATCGGGTCCTGAATTCTCGAAATGGTGGGAAAGGTCGGCGTCGAAGGTGACGCAGTCGCCGGCCGAGAGCTCGAAGCGCTGACCGTCACAGGCCAGCACGACCGCGCCCGACTCGACCAGCGCGGTCTCGCGGCTTCCCGGTTCGTGCATCGGCGGGTCGCCGGGACCGCCCGTGATCGCGCCGGGTGCCAGCACGTGCCGGGACAGCTCCGCGCGCTGGCCCGGCAGCGGCGGGGTGAGGATCTCGTAGCTGTGGCCCCTGGCTCTTCCCGGGCCCTTTCGCCGTTCCGTGCGGCGGACTATCGTCACCGCGCCGCTCTCGTCCAGCCGGAGCAGCTGCGACAGGCGCAGCTCGAGCCCGGCGGCGATCCGGCTCGCGACCTGCAGGGTCGGGCTGGTCTCGCCGCGCTCGACCTGCGAGAGCATCGGCGCGCTCACGCCGGAGCGCTCGGCCAGGTCGCGCAATGACAAATCCATGGCCTCTCGCAGGGCGCGGACGCGAATCCCCAGAGTCCCGACGGGTCCCGCCAGTTCGGTCACTACCGGCATACGCGCGTACGCTATCACGTACGAGGCCTCGCCCGTGTCCGCGCGCCTCGGGTCTGTAGCCTCACGTCCATGATCTCGCGTCCGGACGTGCTCGTGCTCGGTGGCGGCGGTGTGCTCGGTGAAGCCTGGATGATGGGCGTCCTCGCCGGCATCGAGGACGCTACCGGGATCGACCTGCGCCGATGCGAGTACTTCGTCGGCACCTCGGCGGGCGCGATCGTCGCCGCTCACCTGGTCGCCGGGAAATCACCCCCGCGCCCCTCGACGCTCGGCACCGAACTGGAGGCGGCCGCCTCCCGTCCGGTCAACAGCCTGGCCAACGTCGCGATCGGCGCCGCGCGCCGGGCGGGAGCATGGGCGCTGGCCGCGGGCGCCTCGTTTGCGCCGCTGGCGCTCGGTCTGGCTGCCCCCGGCGGGGCGCTGGTGCGAGCCGGAATGCTGCGGACGCTCCCCCGCCCCCAGGACACGCTGGATGACCTCCGCCGCGACGTCGAGCAGTCCGGCGCGCGCTTCGACGGCCGGCTGCGGGTGTCGGCGGTCGACCGGCGCAACGGACGCAGGGTCATGTTCGGCAGCCCCCGCGCCCCCCATGCCAGCGTCGCCGAGGCGGTGGCGGCGTCCTGCAGCGTGCCGTGGTTGTTCGCGCCGGTGAGGATCGCCGGGCGGGACTACGTCGACGGTGGCGTGTGGAGCGCGACCAACCTCGACGCCGCGCCGGCGGGGCTCCAGACCCACGTCCTGTGCCTGAATCCGACCGCGAACATCATCGGGACGCACAGCGTGCTGGCGCTGATCCGCAACGTCGCCCGGTCCGCGGTATCGATCGAGGCGCTGGCCCTGCGCCGCCGCGGGGCCGCGGTTCAGACGGTGGCGCCGAACATCGAGAGCGCATCGGCGATGGGCACCAACTTCATGGACCGCGAGCCCCGCGGCCGGGTTCTGGCCGCGGGGTACCGACAGGGGACGTCGCTGGCTATGGCGTCCGTACCGGCTCAGCTGCCGCGGCCGTAGCCGCTTCCGCCTCGGCCATGATGCCTCGGCGGCGCACCGCGTTGGACAGCGCGCGCACATAGGCTCGCGCCGCCGCCTCGAGGATGTCCGTGGAGACGCCCTGGCCGGAGCCGGTCACGCCCTTGACGTCCAGCACGACCGAGGTCTCGCCCAGCGCGTCCTGACCGCCGGTGACCGCGTCGACCCGGAATTCCCGCAGCTTCGCGTCGGTTCCGGTCGCCGTGTTGATGGCGTGGAAGATCGCGTCGATCGGTCCGTCTCCGGTGAATGACCCGGTGATCTCCTCGCCCGATGGCGCGAGCAGGCCGACCGTCGCGTGCGGGGGACGGCGCGAGGACGCCTCCACGTCGAACCACTCGAGCTGGTAGCCGGCCACCTCCTCCCGTAGCTCGTCGGTCATCAACGCCTCGAGGTCCATCGCGGTCACCTGCTTCTTCTTGTCCGCGATCTCCTTGAAGCGCTTGAACGCGGTGTTCAGCACCTGGCCGCTGACCTCGAAGCCGAGCTCGGCGAGCGCCTGCTGCAGCGCGTGTCGCCCCGAGTGCTTCCCGAGCACGATCGAGTTGGTCTCCAGACCAACCGTTGTCGCGTCCATGATCTCGTATGTGGTGCGCTCCTTCAGCACCCCGTCCTGATGGATCCCTGATTCGTGCGCGAACGCGTTGCGGCCGACGATCGCCTTGTTGGGTTGCACCGAGTACCCGGTCAGGCGGGACACCAGCCGCGAGGTCCGGGCGATCTCCTTGGTCACGGCGCCCGTGTGCAGGCCGACGTCCGCCCTGCGGGTGTGCAGGAGCATCACGATCTCCTCCAGCGAGGCGTTGCCGGCGCGCTCGCCGATCCCGTTGACGGCGCACTCCACCTGGCGTGCACCGGCGAGCAGCCCCGCGAACGAGTTGGCCACCGCCAGCCCAAGGTCGTCGTGGCAGTGGACCGAGAGCACCACGTCGCGCAGGTCCGGCACGAGCGCGCACAGCCGCTCGAGATATGTGGTGAACTCGTGCGGCATCGTGTACCCGACGGTGTCCGGAATGTTGATCGTGGTGGCGCCCTCGTCGATCGCGATCTGGCAGACCTCCGCGGTGAACTCGACGTCGGCGCGGGTCGCGTCCATCGGTGAGAACTCAACGTCGTCGACGTATTGCTTGGCGTGCGCGACCGCGGCGCGTGCCTGACCCTTGACGTCGTCCCGCGTGCTCTGCAGCTGGTGGATGATGTGGATGTCCGAGGTCGAGATGAAGGTGTGGATCCGTGGGCGGGCCGCATCCCTGACGGCGTTCCAGACGGCATCGATGTCCGCCACGTGGGTCCGCGCCAGTCCCGCGATCACCGGGCCCTCCACGATCCGGGCGATCTCCTGCACGGCCTCGAAGTCCCCGGGCGACGTGATCGGAAAGCCGGCTTCGATGACATCGACTCCGAGCCGGGCGAGCTGCTGGGCGATCTCCAGCTTCTCCTGGGTGTTCAGCGAGATCCCCGGCGACTGCTCGCCGTCGCGCAGGGTCGTGTCGAAGATCAGTACTCGGCTGGGATCCTCGTTGGTCATGTCAATTCCCTTCTGTCTCGAACTTGGCTTCTTCTCGGTGCTGGTTCGCGGCTACGTGCGGCCGCCGGCGCGCTATTCCCCCTTGCGGGGGAGGAGAAGAAGTCGAAGGGCGAGACTGAACGACATGCCGGGCAAAGCTTAGCGCTAGGCGTAGAGCGCGTCTATCTCGGCGGCGTACTTCTCCGCGATCGGCTTGCGCTTGAGCTTCATCGTCGGGGTCAGTTCATCGCCCGCGGCCGGCCAATCGCTCGGCAGCACGGTGAAGCGCTTGATCTGCTCAACCCGGGACAGGCGGGAGTTCGCCCGGGCCACCGCGGCGGTCACCTCCTCGAGCACCACGGGTTCGCCGGCCATCGCCTCGGGCGAGGCGTCCGGCAGGCTCTGGCGCTGCGCGAACGCCGTCGACGCATCGGGATCGAGCACGATCAGCGCGACGTTGTAAGGGCGGCTGTCGCCGATCGCCACCGCCTGCCCGATCAGCGGACTGCCCTGCTTGAGTTGCTGCTCGATGTTCGCCGGCGACATGTTCTTGCCGGCCGCGTTGATGATCAGCTCCTTCTTGCGGTCGATGATCCTCAGATAGCCCTCGTCGTCCAGCTCGCCGATGTCGCCGGTGTGCAGCCAGCCGTCCGCGTCGATCGTCTCCGCCGTCTTCTCAGGCTGGTTGCGGTAACCGGCCATCACGATCTCGCCTCGGACCAGCACCTCTCCGTCGTCGGCGATCCTGAGCTCGACCCCCGGCAGCGGCTTGCCGACGGTGCCGAACCTGACGCCGTCGGCCGGCACAAGGGTGGCCACGCACGAGAGCTCGGACATGCCCCAGACCTCGCAGATGGCCATGCCCAGCGCGGCGAAGAATTCGAACACCTCCAGGGGCGCTGGCGCCGCTCCGATCATGTAGTGCTCGCAGCGGTCGAAGCCGAGCTTGGCCCGGACGGCTGAGAAGATCCGTGCGTCGGCCTGGCCGTAGGACTCGAGCTCCTCCGCGCTCAGCATCTCCCCCCGCTGCTCGGCCCGCACCTTCGCCAGCCCGAGCTCGATCGCCCGCTCGATGGCCTGGCGCTTGGCCTCGTCGGGCTCGGCCGCAAACCCGGCCTGCAGAGCCGCCATCAGCTTTTCCCACATCCGCGGGACGCTTCCGAACCGCGTCGGTCGCGCCTCGGCCACGTGGGCGAAGACCCGTGCTGGATCGGGACACGGGGTGATCGTGAAGCCCCAGATCATCTGGGCGTAGTGGAGGACTCCCCGGTCGGCGATGTGGGCACTCGGGAGAAACGAGACCATCGAGCCACCAACTTCCCACGCGGTCGCCTGATGCAGTGCCCGGCACTCCGCCAGCTCGTTGGCGTGAGTGATCTGCACGCCCTTGGGGGGACCGGTGGTGCCGGAGGTGTAGATCAGCGTGAGCACGTCCTCGGGGGTGACGGCGCGCCAGCTCGCCTCGAAGTCGAAGCCGGGATCGGGCGTCAGCGCCTCGAGCTCGGCCAGTGAGATCGCATCCTGCGGCTCGGCGTCGAGGACGATCAGGTGCTCGATCGCCCCGGTCTGGGCGATCGCCTCGCGCGCGCGGTCGAGAAACGCGGCCTCCACCACCATCACCCGGTTCCCGGCGTCGCCCAGCAGATACGCGATCTGCTCCGGCGAGGAGGTGTTGTAGATCGAGAACGGTGCGGCGCCGAGGTGAGTGACGGCGGTGTCGAGCAGATGGAACTCGGGCCGGTTGGTGAGCATGAAGCCGACCGTGTCGCCGCGACCGACGCCGAGGGCATGGAAGCTGCCGGCGAGCCGGCGCACCCGATCGGCATACGCGGCAAAGCTGATCACGACGCCGTCGCGGATCGTGCGCAGGGCCACGGCATCCGCCCGGGCGGATGCCGTGAGCTGGAACGCCTCGCACATGCTGCGCGCCTGCAGGGAGCGCGGCGCCATCACCGTTGCACGATCAGCCGCACCGGGATCGTGCTCGTCCTCGTGTTCGTGGCCTGGGCCGGCAGCCACGTCCACTCGAAGGTGACCTTCGCGTGAGAAGAGCGCACGAATTGCACCATGTCACGCCCGGCCAGCCTACCGTCCCCGTTCACCGGGACGAGCAGCGTGCGCCCGGGAAGGATGAAGAAGTCCCGCGAGCGGAAGTCTGTCGTCGCGTTGGCCAGACGCGCGAACAGCACGACGGAGCCGAAGCACCCGAACAGCGTCTGCCGCGGGCAGCCGAACCGGACCTTGAACACCTTTGTGCTCGGCCTGATCCCGAGGCGAAGGCGACGTGCCGTCGGTGCCGCGCGGCCGCTCCCCGTCTCGCCGCGGCCGAAGCAGGACGAGTCGACGGTTCCTCCCTCGAGCCAGTCGTACGAACCCTCCACGTCGTCGTTGGCCCCCGGGACGTGAACCGTGCTCTGCGCGTCGTACTGCAGCCGGGCAGCCGCGTCCAGCATGTCGTTGCCCGTGCCCCCGTCGAGGACATCGCTGCCGCCGTTGCCGGTCAGCTGATCGTTCCCTCCGTTACCGCGGATCGTGTCGTTCCCGGGTCCCCCGGAGATCCTGTCGTTCCCCGGGCTTCCGGAGGCGGTGTTGTTTCCGGTGCCGAGGTCGATCAGCAGCGGATACCCCGTGGGGCTCGCACCGGCATAGGAGAAGCTGTCGTTGCCGTCGCCCAGGAACACGCTCGGACCGTCGATCCCGTTGGGTTTGAACGCCGGACATGACACGCTCTGGGCCGTGAGCTGCCGGCAGGTGCCGTCATCGTCGGCCAGCGTGATCGGCACCGTGTCGGTGAACGTCCAGGTCGATCCGTCGTAGGAGAGGACGAGGTTGTTCGCCTCCCCGCTGTCGGCCTCGTAGTCGAGCGTCGTCCCGCCGTGGTTGAGGGTCGCCGCGCTGGCGACGGGCGCCGCTCCAAGCAGCGATGCAGCCACAGCGAACAGAACCGCTTGCCCCTTGAACCACCCCACGGGTGGCACCCTATCCCAGCTCGCGGCCGGATGGCAAGGGCAGCGCCGGCCTGACGGCGGCTACAGCGAGACCGTCCGTCCCGCCTGGAACCCCTCGCCGGCGACGATCTCCTCGATGACTTCCCGGGGTACCGCCGCATCGGTGGTGATCACCATCGCCGCGAAGCGCCGGTCGCCGTCCTCGCCCTCGCCGGGCTGGCGGCCGACGGCCGCGGAGACGATGTTGACGCCGTGCGTGCCGAACGTCGTCCCGACGCGCCCGATCATGCCCGGCAGGTCGCGGTAGCGGAACAGCGTCATGTGATTATCGAGCTGGACGTCGAAGCGCTGGTCCCAGGCCTCGAGCAGGTGAGGCCGGTTGCGGCGCCCAATCAGCGTGCCCACCACTCGCACGCGGGTGTCGCCGCAGCGCAACGTCACGCGCACCAGGTCGGTGTAGTCGCGGACGCCGCTGCTCTTGGTCTCGGCGATCCGAATCCCGCGCTCCTCGGCCATCGCTGGGGCGTTGACCTCGTTGACCTCCTCCTCGGTGTGCTCGCGCAGCACGCCGAGCAGCACCTGGATCGAGAGCAGACGGGTGTCCCGGTCGGCGATCCGGCCGAGGAACTCGGTCTCCACGGCGTCGACCGACGAGCCTTCGGAGAGGGCGATGGCGATCCGGCCCAGCGAGCGACACAGGGGCACGAACGGCCCCAGCACCTCCATGTCCTCGGCGGGGATCGCCGGGACGTTGACGGCGCTGGTCACGACGCCGCCGGTCAGCGCGGCGATCACCTGCTCGGCCGCCTGGTAGCCCGCGCGATCGGTGGCCTCAGCGGTCGAGGCACCCAGATGCGGGGTGACGATCACGTTCGGGTAGGCGAACAGCGGGTGCTCGGTCACCGGTTCGGTGCGAAATACGTCGAGCGCCGCGCCGGCGACCTTCCCGGAGTCGAGCGCGTCCTGAAGGTCCTCTTCCACCACGAGCGGACCGCGAGCGACGTTGAGAATCCGCACGCCGTCCTTGCACTTGCCCAGCGCCTCAGCGTCGAGCCAACCCTCGGTATCCGGCGTGTTCGGCAGGTGCAGCGTGATGAAGTCCGCATTCGCATACACGTCATCGGAGGCCTCGGCCTTTTCCACACCCAGCTCCCGGTAGCGCTCGGCGCCGACGTATGGATCGAACGCGATCACGTGCATCCCGAACCCGCGGGCGCGATGGGCGACCAGCTGGCCGATGCGTCCGAAGCCGAGGATCCCGAGTGTCTTCTCGTACAGCTCGACGCCGGAGAACTTCGACCGCTCCCACTTCCCGGAGGTCAACGACGCGTGCGCCTGCGGGATGTTCCGGGCCAGCGCCAGCAGCAGCGCCATCGTGTGCTCGGCGGCCGTGATCACGTTCGACTGCGGCGCGTTGGCCACGACGATCCCGCGCTTGGTCGCTGCCGGAACGTCGACGTTGTCGACGCCGACGCCGGCGCGGCCGACCGCGCGCAGGCGGGTGGCCCGCCCGATCAGCTCGGCGTCGAGCTTGGTGGCGGAGCGGATCAGGATCCCGTCGTACTCGCCGATGTGCTCGGCCAGCTGATCGCGGCTCCACCCGGCGCCGACCTCGACGTCGAAGTGCTCCTCCAGCAGGTCGATCCCGGATTGCCCGATCTTCTCGGCCACCAGCACGCGGGGTACCGGTCCGCCGTTGCCCGCGCTCACAGCGAACGCTCCAGGACCCAGTCGATGCAGGCGGTCAGGGCCGCGACATCGGCCGGATCGGTCGCCGGGAACATCGCCACCCGCAGCTGGTTGCGCCCGAGCTTGCGGTACGGCTCGACATCGACGATCCCGTTGGCCCGCAGCGTCGCGGCCAGAGCGCCGGCGTCGACGTCGTCGCTGAAATCGATCGTGCCGACCACGAGCGAGCGCTTGGCCGGATCGGACACGAACGGCGTGGCGTGCTCGTGGCGCTGCGCCCAGCCGTACAGGTTCTCCGACGATGCTCGCGTGCGGGCGACCATCGCCTCGAGGCCGCCCCGCGGGAGCATCCAGCTGAGCTGCTCGGCGAGCAGGAACAGCGTGGCGATGGCCGGCGTGTTGTAGGTCTGCTCCTTGCGCGAGTTCTCGAGGGCCGTGCTCAGCGAGAGGAAATCGGGAATCCAGCGTGCCGGGCCCGTCGACGGACGTTCGCGCTCGATCAGCTGCACCCGCTCGATCGCCGCCGGGCTCAGCAGGGCCAGCCACAGGCCGCCATCGGACGCGAAGCCCTTCTGTGGGGCGAAGTAGTACGCGTCGGTCTCGGCCACGTCCACCGGCAGTCCCGCGGCGCCCGAGGTGGCGTCGACGAGGACGAGCGAGCCGTTGGCGCCGGCAGGGCGCTGCACCGGGACCATCACGCCGGTGGAGGTCTCGTTGTGAGCCCAGGCGAGCACGTCGGCGCCGGGGTCGGCCCGTGGCGCCGGGGCATCGCCGGCCGGCGCGTCGACAACGATCGGGTCGGACAGGAACGGCGCCCCCCGCGTGCAGGCGGCGAACTTGGACGAAAATTCCCCGTAGGTCAGGTGCAGCGCCCGCTCACGGACCAGGCAGCAGGTTGCCGCGTCCCAGAAGGCGGTGGTTCCGCCGTTGCCGAGCACGACCTCGTACCCGTCGGGCAGCGAGAAGAGCTCGCCCAGATCCGCGCGCACGCCGGCGACCAGATCCCTGACCGGCTTCTGGCGATGCGAGGTGCCCATCAGCCTGGCGCCCGTGTCGGCCAGGTTCAGGAGCTGTTCGGGCCGCACGCGGGACGGTCCCGAGCCGAACCGGCCGTCGGCGGGCTTCAGCTCGTCGGGTATCTGGAGGACGGTTGAGGTCTGGGTCATGTGCGCTCCTCGACGTTAGCGGGATCTACATGCCCAGGCGCGCGGCGGATGAGGACGCCATCGCTTCCCGGTGGTCTATGTCCACCGTCTCGCGCCAGTCACGACGGCCAACGGGATTCTACCGAGCCGCGTCCCCGATGGCTGCGAAGCGAGCCCGGCCTGTATGCGACCCGAGGTAGCGCTGCGGCCGCGAAGCGGGATGCCCCCTGAACCACGCTCGCGGAACGCCCGCGGGGTTCAGGGGGCATGCCGCGTCAGCGGACCTACTCCGAAAACTCCGTGTCGATCCAGTCCATCTGTGAGCGGAGCTCTTTGCCGACGACCTCGATCTGCTTGCCCGCCTGCTCGTCACGCATGCGCTTGAAGTTCTCCTGGCCGGCGCGGTTCTCGGCAATCCACTCGCGGGCGAACTCGCCGGACTGGATTTCGGAAAGGATGTCCTTCATCGCCTTCCGGGTCTCCTCGCTGATCACCCGCTTGCCGCGCGTCAGGTCACCGTACTCGGCGGTGTTGGAGATCGAGTAGCGCATCCCCGCGATGCCCTTCTCGTACATCAGGTCGACGATCAGCTTGAGCTCATGCAGGCACTCGAAGTAGGCCAGCTGCGGGTCGTAGCCGGCGTCGGTGAGAGTTTCGTAGCCCGCCTGGACGAGCTCGCTGACCCCGCCGCACAGGACAGCCTGCTCGCCGAACAGGTCAGTCTCCGTCTCGTCCTTAAATGTTGTCTCGATCACGCCCCCGCGAGTGCCGCCGATGCCCTTGGCGTAGGCCAAGCCGAGGCCCAGCGCGTCGCCGGAGGCGTCCTGCTGGACGGCCACCAGGCAGGGCACGCCCGAGCCCTCGAGGTACTGGCGACGGACCAGGTGACCGGGTCCCTTGGGAGCGACCAGCGCCACGTCGACGTCCGGCGGAGGGACGATTTGCTCGTAGTGGACCGAGAACCCGTGCCCGAACAGCAGCATGTTGCCGGCCGCGATCCCGTCCTTGACACCGTCCTCCCAGATCTTGGCGTGCAGCTCGTCCGGGGTGAGCATCATCACCAGGTCGCCTTCGCTGGCCGCGTCGGCGGGCTCGACGACGCGCAAGCCGTGATCCTCTGCCTTGGCGACGCTCGGCGAGGAAGCGCGTAGGCCCACGACGACCGAGACGCCGGAGTCCTTCAGGTTCAGCGCGTGTGCGTGTCCCTGTGAGCCGTAACCGATGATGGCGACGGTCTTGCCGTCGAGTTTGTGGAGGTCTGCGTCGTCGTCATAGAACATGGCCCGGAGCGTAGCCGTGATCGCGGCCGGGCGATTTCTCACCCCCCGCCGAACTGCTGGCGAAGCGCCATCACGCTGTTGACATAGTTCTGGGTGTCGCTGTACAGGCCGTGCTGCTGCACCGACGGGAGTCCCTGGTAGTAGCCCGCGGCGGCCATCGCCGGGTCGCCGCCCGTGGCGGACAGCAGCGAGTGCAACAGCAGCACCCCGCCGCGCACGTTGTCGCTGGCGGACGCCGGCGCCAGCGGCGTCCCCGCCGTCAGCGTGCGGTTGATCCAGTCCCAGGTCCCGGGCAGGATCTGCATGACGCCACGGGCGTCGGCGCTTGACACGAGGTCGTTGTTGAACCCGCTCTCCTGCCAGCCGATCGCGGCCGCGAGCGAGGGCGAGACGCCGTTGGCGCTGGCGATCTGGCCGATCTGGGACGCGGTCACGCGCTCGGGAGTCGGGTACGGCGGGCTGCTGGCGGTTCCCTGGGCGACGCTGCCGACGGGCTGGCTCTCCGCGGTCGCCGTCGAGGTCGACGTGGAGA
>DATCPD010000104.1:0-6396 GCA_036564325.1 Solirubrobacteraceae bacterium
CTGACCGCAGTGGGATCGATCGTCGGCCACGAGTCGGTCGTCCGCAAGACCCAATTTCCGCGCCTGGTGATCCCGTTGTCGGTAGTGCTGACGAGTCTGTTCAACCTGGGCCTGAACCTGGTGGTCGTGCTGATCTTCACCCTCGGCTTCGGGATCGCGCCCACGTGGTCGTGGTTGCTCCTGATCCCCGTCCTGCTCGCGCTGTTCGTCTTCACGACCGCGGTGTCGATGCTGCTGTCGGCGCTGTATCCGCGTTTCCGAGACGTACTCATCATCTGGACCGTCTTCTCGACTGCGCTGTTCTACGCAACGCCGGTCCTGTACCCGCTCTCGGCCGTGTCCTCGACGCTGCGAGATGTGATCTCCCTCAACCCGCTTTCGCCGCTCCTGGGTCTGGTGCAGCGGTGGATCACCAATCCGCAGACGCCTTGGCCGACAGCGAGCTCACAGGGCGGGCCCGTACGGATGGCGGTGGCGATCGCGATTTACGTCGTGGTCTGCGTGCTCGCGGTGTGGATCTTCCGGCGCGAGGCGCCGAGGATCGCCGAGGAGCTCTGAGGCGTCTCGTTATCGCCCGCCTCGGCCGCGGCGATCACCGCCCCGCCGAGCAGCAGCGCGAACAGCGTCAATGCCGGCATCTCCCAGTCCCAGTCGAGCGGAGCGTGGGCGATGTAGGTGACAAAGCCGGCGATCGGTCCTGCGGCCAGCGCCGGTACCGAGCGGTGAGCCGCCCGAGCCGCGAACCCGAGCCCGCCGAGAAACGTCGCCAGCAGCGCCGCGCCGACCAACCCCAGCTCCGCGAGGGTCTGCAGCGGTAGCGAGTGGGCGTCCTGGGCGAATTCGCCA
This sequence comes from Solirubrobacteraceae bacterium, assembly GCA_036564325.1. Lineage (GTDB taxonomy): Bacteria > Actinomycetota > Thermoleophilia > Solirubrobacterales > Solirubrobacteraceae > Palsa-465. The sequence goes on from DATCPD010000104.1 coordinate 847, forward strand.
AACGGCCGGTAGCGCAGCCAGTAGACCGACCACCCGCCGGCGCCGACCCCCCGGATCGGTTCGTCGCCGAACGCCCGCATGGCGACCCGCCAGTAGGCGTAGCGATTGCTCTGAAGTGTCGTGAGGCGGGTCGCGCCGCCGCTCAGAGGTCGGGTCGAGCTCTCCTTGGCTCCCACCACGATGGCCACGGCCAGCCCCGCGCAGATAAGCGCGAGCGCAGCCCACGGCGCCCGGCGGGGTAGGCGCAGGGGCCCGGGTGCCTCCGTGCTGAGCAGCCACCGCGCCGCCAGCACGGCGGCGGCCATGATCACCGCCAGCAGCGCCAGCGTGATCGCCCCCTGGCGCTCGCGGGTCGCGGTGCTCCCGGCCAGCGAGGTGACCGAATGCCACGGGGACACGGCCAGCGCTCCGAGCACGGCGGCCCCGAGCGCGACGCCACCGACCCGCAGCTGCTCGCGGCCCGGCGCCAAGACGACAAGCGTGACGATTCCCGCCGCGCAGGCGAACAGCGCGCCACGGGAAAAGGAGATGTAGAGCCCCATCCCGAGCGGAGCGGCCGCCGCAGTCGCAGCCAGACGCAGCGAGCGTGGGCGGGTGCCGTCGCCGGCAACCCGCAGGGAGACCACGAGCCCGATGGCCGCGAGTTCCCCCATCGCATTCCAATACGTCAGAGGCTGCTCGAGTCGGCCCTGCGCGCTGATCGAGCGCTGGAAGTGCAGCAGCCCGGGCACCAACCGTTCGGAGATCCCGTAGCCGACGACCAGCAGGGCTCCGCCGACCACGGCCGGCTCGACCGCCCGCAGGGCTCGGCGCCCGTGCAGCAGTGAGGCGGCGGCGATCAGAGCGCCGGCGTAGACGACAGCGAGCTGGCCTCGGTGGTACGCATCGCCGACGATCGGCGCCCACGTAGCGGAGAGCAGCGTCCAGGCGGCGAACAGGGCCAGCCCCGCCAGCGCAATCCGACCCGCGCGGCGGCCCGGCAGCAGTCGCGGCGCGGTCACCGCGGCAAGGGCCACCAGCGCCCAGACCACCAGGCCGGTCCACGCTCGCGCCTCGTCGAAGTAGCCGCCGCTGAAGAAGGCGAGTACCGCTGGGCCCGCGAGCAGGACGGCGCGGGCGCCGTTTAACCCGGCCCCGCGCACCGCTCAGCGTCGCGAGCCCTGAAGCGAGCGCGTGACCAGGCGGGTCGAGGCCAGCGGTTGCCGGGACCCCGCGGCGGGGCGCGCTCCCTCCTGGGCGGCGTTGACCTCGCCGAGGATTCCTGCGCGGAAACTAGCGGCGTCGAATTGAGTCGCGTTGCGCACGCAGGCCTCGGGATCGATCGCGCCGTCATCGAAGGCGAGCACCGCGCTGGCCAGCTCCTGCGGGCCCCCGGACCAGAAGCAACCGGTGACGCCGTCGATCACCGTCTCGAGCGCTCCGCCCCCCCGCCGGGCGATCACCGGACGCCCGGCGGCCTGGCTCTCCACCGCCGCGATCCCGAACTCCTCCACGGAGGTCATCACGAGGGCGCGGGATCCGCTGACGATCTCCGCCACCGTGACGTCCGGGACCCGGCCGGTGAAGCTCACGGTCGGGCCGGCCTGGCGGCGGAGCGCGCGGCCGGCTGGGCCGTCGCCCACCACGATCAGCGGCAGGCGCAGGCGGTTGAACGCCGCGACGGCGACATCGATCTGCTTGTGGGGCATCAGCTCGGCGACGAGCACGTAGTGATCGCCGACCGGCCCGGGCGAGAAGCGATCCGTGTCGACGGGCGGATAGACGACCTGTGACTCCCGCCCGAAGTAGGAGCGGATCCGCTCCTGGGTAACGCGCGAGTTGGCGATGTAGCGGTCGGTCCGGGCCGCAGCGACGCGGTCCCACTGCCGCCACCGCCGGAAGGCCCCGGCCAGAAATGCGCGGGTCACCGGATTGCGCCGGCTGGCCAGCGTGGCCTGGCAATCGTTCCAGGCATAGCGGAACGGGTTGTGGCAATAGCTCACATGCAACGTGCGCTCGTCACAGAGCACCGCGTGCGCCCACGCCGACGAGCTCGAGACGACCAGGTCGTAATCGGAGAAGTCAAACGACTCGATCGCCGCTGGGTAGAGCGGAAACAGCACCCTGAAGGTGCGAGCAGAAGGACGGAGCCGCTGCAGGAACGACGTGTGGATGTTGCGCCCGGCGAACCGCCCTTCCGTCCCCTGCTCGTCGTACACGGCCGTGTAAACGTCCGCGTCGGGCCACATCCGGCACAGCTCCAGAAACACGCGCTCGCCCCCTCGGAGATCGAGCAGGAAATCGTGGACGAGGGCCACGCTCGGACGGACGGGGGGCTTGTGCGAACCGCTCCTCAAGCCCGACAGTCTAGAGCCGGGTACGCTGGCGGCGCTGATGCCCTCGGTCCTGATGATCAGCTACTCCGGAGCGCTGGGCGGCGCCGAGCGGATCCTGTTGGACTGTGCGGGCGCCCTGGCGGGGGAGCGAAACCTGGCCTGTCCCGAGGGTGAGCTGGCCTGCGCCGCGCGAGCGCAGGGCATCCGCGTGCTTGCGTTGCCGGGGCGCAGCCTCGCCCTGCGCGGCTCCGCGATGGACCCGGTGAGGGCGTTCGGGCGGCTCGCGGCGCACGGTCGCGAAGCTCGCCGGCTGATCGGCGATCTTGATCCCGATCTGGTGCTGGCCTGGGGAATGCGCTCAGCCCTGGCCTGTCTCGCCGGCCGCTCCGCCCGGGCGCCGATCGTCTTCCAGCACAACGATCTGCTCCCGGGACCGCTGATCGCCCGAGCCGTCCGCCTGGCCGCTTCCCGGGCGGAGCTGGTACTGGCCCTCTCGCACGCGATCGCGGCCGATCTTGACCCCACCGGGAGCCTCGCCGATCGCCTGCGGATCGTTCATCCGGGAGTCGACGTTGAGAAGTTCAGCTTGACGAGCCGGCCCGCCCGACCACCCGAGATCCTCCTGCTGGGGGCCCTCGTGCCGTGGAAGCGCCCCGAGCTCGCGCTGGAGGCCGTGGCGCTGGCCCGCCTTCAGCAGCCAGAACTGCGGTTGCGGGTGGTCGGCGGCGAATTCGCGGAGAACGGAGATGCGCTGACGGCACGTCTACGGGAGCGCGCGGCGGCGGCCGACCTGGCCGGAGCGGTCGAGTTCGTCGGAGCGGTGGCCGACCCCCGGGCGGACCTCGAACGAGCCACCTGCCTGCTGCACTGCGCCCCGCGCGAGCCATTCGGCATGGCGGTGCTCGAGGCGCTCGCGGCGGGCCGCCCGGCGGTCGTTCCGGGGGCTGCCGGGCCGGCCGAGATCGTCGATCAGTCGTGCGGGCGGTTGTACCCGCCGGAGGACGTCCGGGCCGCCGCCGACGCGCTCGTGGAGATCGTCGGCCACTCCGAGCTGGCGGCCGAGATGGGGGCCAACGGCCGGCGGCGGGCGCAGGAGCAGTTCGGGCTGGCCCGCAGCCAGGCCCGGTTCGCCGAGGCCGTCCAGCAGGTCAGCCGGCGCCGTCGCGCTCCGGCGCTCGCCCCGGAGGAGCTGGCGATCGTCACCGTCACCCACAACTCCGCTCCAGAGCTCGAGCGGCTGCTCGCTTCCGTGCGCCGCCACCTGCCGGGGAGCCGGACCGTCGTGGTCGACTCGGGATCACAGGACGAATCACTCGCCGTCGCGCGGGCGGCCGGATCGACCACGGTGCTCGATCTGGGGGCGAACCTCGGCTTCGGGACGGCGTGCAACGCCGGTCTGGAAGCCGTGCAGGAGCCGCTCACGGTATTGCTGAACCCTGACGTCGAGCTGGTCGACGACTCGTTGCTGAGGCTGGCGGCATCGCAGCTGGCCAGCGGGATGCCGGCGCGGCTGCTGGCGCCCCGGGTGCTGCTGCCAAACGGACGCCGCCAGGACAACGTCCACCCGATGCCGGCCTCCGCCGCGGACCTGGCGCGGGCGCTGATCGCCCCGGAGCTGCTGCCGCGCCGGCTGGCGCTGGCGCTGGCCCCGTGGCGGGCTGAGCGGCCGCGCCGCGTCGGGTGGGCCGTGGGGTGCGCGCTGCTGGCCAGGACAGAGACATTCCGTGCGCTCGGGCCGTTCGACGAGCGCTTCTTCCTCTACGGCGAGGATCTCGACCTCGGTCTGCATGCCTCCGAGCGCGGGATCGAGACCTGGTTTCACCCGGAGGCCCGCGTACTGCATGAGCGAGCTCATGCCTCGGCGCAGTCCTTCGGAGGAGAGCCGTTCAGCCGGCTGGCGCGCACCCGGCATGAGGCGGTGCTCCGCCGCCTTGGCGCTCCCCGGGCGCGGGTCGACCTGTGTGCTCAAGCGCTCACGTTCCTCTCCCGGGGAATCGTGAAGCGCGCCCTGGGGCGCCCCGCGGCGCGCGAGCGCGCCCAGCTGAAGGCCGTGCTGGGAACGCGGCGAGGGGGAGAGGATGAATGAGGACGGCGAGCGGAACGCGGTTCGCCGCCGACTTGCCGTGTCGCTCGGGCTGGGCGCGATCGTGCTGCTCGGCATCGCGATCGCCCTGTCCGGGGGTGGCGGGCACGGTCGCCGGCCCGTCGCCACGAAGCCCAACACGCCCACGGGCCCCATCTCGCCCCCCCCGCCCACGTCGCCCCCGCCGCTGCTGGGCGTGAGCGTCAACCGGCTGTTCCTGGACCGCACGTACTCCCCGGCCAAGATCGACGCCCAGCTCAGCGCACTCGAGCGCACGGGAGCCACCGACGCCCGGTGTGATGCGTTGTGGGAGGCGGCCGAGCCGGTGGCCCCGGTCGGGGGCGTCCACCATTACGACTGGACGTTCGCAGACTCGATTGCCGGCGCGCTGGCCCGCCACCGCCTGCGCTGGCTCCCCATCATTGACTACACGGCGGCCTGGGCGCAGTCGATCCCCGGCCAGGACCATTCACCCCCCCGGGATCCGGCGTCCTACGCCGCCTACGCCGGCGCGTTCGCCGCCCGCTACGGGCCCGGCGGATCATTCTGGGCGGAGCACCCCGCCATCCCGGCCAGGCCCGTGACGGCGTTCGAGATCTGGAACGAGCCCGATGGAGGCCATTTCTGGCTTCCGGCCTCCGACCCGCCCGCCTACGCAGACCTGTACGCGGCCGCGCGCACGGCGATCAAGGCGGCGGACCCGGCCGGCCGGGTCCTGATCGGCGGGGTGACGAACCCCCCCGTGTTCCTGCCCGCGATCATCGCCGCCCGTCCGGATCTGCGCGGCCAGATCGACGGCGTGGCCGTCCACCCCTACGGCCCTTCGCCGCCGGCGATCGTGGCGGCGATCAGGACCGACCGCACGGTGCTGCGTTCGCTGAGCCTCGCATCAGTCCCGCTGTACGTGACCGAGTTCGGTTGGACTCCTCGCCCCCGCGGCGCGCAGGATTGGCTCCCGGCACGTCTACGACCCGGCTACATCGCCGAGACGATCACCGCCCTCGCGCACACCAATTGCAACGTCGGGGGCATCTTCCTCTACACGTGGGTGACCCCGCAGCACGATCCGGCCAACGGCTTTGACTGGTTCGGCATTCACCCTCCCGGTGGTGGACACACCGAGGCCGAGGCGGGGTTCGCCGCGGGCATCCG
>DATCPD010000135.1:0-7003 GCA_036564325.1 Solirubrobacteraceae bacterium
GGTCGAGGTTCAAGGGCCTGCTCAGGCCGACGCGGACGATCCGATAGCCGTCGACCGAGCTCGCGCCGATCAGCCGCAAGCCGGCGGGAAACTTGGCCAGCCGCTGAAACACGCTGCCGACGATGTCGAGCTCGTCGAGCCTGACCGGGGCCTGGCTCACGGGCCCCTCCCCCGGCCCCGACCATGGGACGCCCGGAAGGTAGAACGACAGCGGGCCAGACGCGAACTGACCGTCGTAGGCGACGATCGCGCGCGTCCCGGTTGGCCGGCCGAGCGCCGCGGCGACCCCCCTCCAGTCAGGTCGCTGGTAGCGAGCCTGCGCGTTGATCTGCGCGCCGGCGTAGAGGAACAGCGCCAGCAGCACCACGGCGAGCGCCGCACCGGGGAGCCGTGCCCGCGCCGCCGTACATGCGGCTCCGACCAGCACGGCGAGCGGGATCCAACCGGGGACCAGGCCGCGGGCGATGTAATCGTCGTGGTGCAGGAGGGCGAACAGGATCGGCGTGAGCAGCACCGCTCCGGCAAGCGCAGCCGCGACACCGGCGCCCCGCAGCTCCCTGTCCTCGCCCCCGATCACCAGCAGGCCGATCACGATCGCCGCGATCACGGCGGCTCCGACCAGGCCATATGAGACCGCCGGGCCGAGGTCGAACGTGTTGATCCCGAAGGCGACCGGGACCTGCTGGATCCGCAGCGAGAGCGGCACGCCAACGATCCACGGCGCGGTCCGCGTCAGGTTGGGCAGCGCGTGGGGTATCAGCGCGATCTCGATCAAGGTCAGCGCCCCGACCGCACCCAAGGTGTAACGGCTGCGCGCCCGGTACAGCAGCGCGAGCGCCTCCGCGGCGACCAGGAACGCGGCGAAGTACTGGGTCAAGAGCGCGAGCCCGGAGACGACTCCCCACAACGTCACGTTGCGAGCGCTCGCATGCCTCCAAGCCCGGGCGAAGAACAGGATCGACAACCCGGAGAGGGCCACGAGCAGCATGTATTCGCGTGCTTCCTGTGAGTACCAGATCATGAATGGGTTGACGGCCGCGAACCCGGCTGCGACCAGGCCCGCGCGTCGCGAGACCAGCTCCCGTCCGCACAGGTACGTGATCGGAACCACGGCCACCCCGATCAACGCCGAGAACGCCCGCAACCCGGCCTCTCCGGTCCCGAACAGCTTCGCCCACGGCCAGGCGAGCACGAAGTAGAGCGGCGGATTCCACTCGTTCGCGTTCCAGGCCCCCCACATCGCGCCGAACGACAGATGGAGCTCGTGCGCCGCTTGAGATTCGTCGAGCCAGTAGCTCTGGTCGGTGATCGTCGCGAATCGGAGGATGGCCGCCAGGATCGTCACGCCGGCCAGGACGAGCGTCTCGGCCTCGATCCGCGGCGGCCACGGCGTCGGTTCGCTTGAGTCAGCTACACCGGCGCCCGTTCGGGCCGGGATGAGCATGCGCGCAGGATTGTAGACGCCGAACCCGACCCTGCCGCCGCCTGGCGGGCGCGGACCTGACCGGAACTTCGGACCGGATGTGCCGTTAACCTGCCCTGCTTGCGCCGGTGGCCCGCCGTTGTCAGGGACTTCTTCCTGCCCTCGCTCGACCGAGGGCGCGTGCCCATGCTCTCGCTCGCCCTGGCCTCAGCGGTGCTCGCAGGCTGCGGCTCGACGGCGACCCAGCCCGCGCAACCGGCGAAGCTTCTCAGCCGCCCCGGGCTCGAGTCGATCTTCTCCCCCGGGCCCGAGCTCATAACCGATACAGCTGGCACGCTCGACCGGCTTCACCAGCTCGGGGTTGACCGCGTCCACGTCTACCTCCACTGGAGCGACATCGCGCCGGCGCCGAACTCGCCGGTCCGCCCGAGCTTCGATGCGACGGATCCGGCTGCCTACCCCGCCGCGGGCTGGGCGCCGTTCGACGCGATCGTCGGCGGGGTCCATGCCCGGGGCATGGGGCTGGACTTCGCCGTGGTCCCCCCGCCGCCTCGGTGGGCGTCAGGCAAGGGGGCGCCCGACCCCAGCACCCAGTCCGAGTGGCGACCTTCGCCGCAGGAGTTCGGACAGTTCATGCGCGCCGTGGGGATCCGCTACAGCGGCCACTACACGCCCCCAGGTGCCAGCTCCCCACTCCCCCGGGTGGCCTTCTGGTCGATCTGGAACGAGCCCAACAGCGGCGTCGAGTTGGCTCCACAGGCTCTGGCCTCGCAGGTCGAGGTCTCGGGGCTGCTCTACCGGCGCCTGCTCGACGCGGCCTGGAGCGCTCTCCAGGCTACGGGACACGGCCGGGACACGATTCTGATCGGTGAGCTGGCCCCCGCCGGGGCCACCTTCGGCAACGCCCCCGGCGCCTTCGCGGTGATGGCGCCGCTTCGCTTCCTACGGGCGCTCTACTGCGTCGACACGTCCTACAAGCCGCTCACCGGCAGCGCGGCGACCGCCCGCGGCTGCCCGGCCACCGCCGCCGCCTCGGCCAAGTTCGCCTCCCAGCACCCGGGGCTGTTCCACGCCACCGCGTTCGCCAATCATCCCTATCCGCAGGGGCTGGCGCCGAACGCGATCACCCCGGGCGAGCCCGACTACACCGAGCTGGCCGAGACGCCAACGCTCGAGCGGGTGCTCGACACGCTGCAGCATGTCTACGGCTCGAGCACCCGTTATCCGATCTACTCGACCGAGTTCGGTTACCAGACGATCCCGCCCGACGCGGAAGGGGGAACCGTCACCCCCACGGTGGCGGCCCGATACCTGAATTGGGCCGAGTACCTGAGCTGGCGCGATCCACGCGTGCGGTCATACGACCAGTATCTGCTGATCGATTCTCCGCGCGGCAACTTCGCCAGTGCGCTGCTGTTCGCCAACGGCACGCCGAAGCCCGGGTACTTCGCCTACCAGATGCCGATCTGGCTCCCGGTGACGACGACCAGAAAGGGAGACCCGCTCCAGGTGTGGGGCTGCGCGCGCCCGGCGCGGTACCTGGGTCCGAGCGCGAAACGGGTCGAGATCCAGTTCGAGCCCGCCGGCGGGGGATCGTTCAGCACGGTGAAGACGGTCAGGCTGAGGGGCACGAGCTGCTACTTCGATGTGCTGGCCAGGTTCCCCGGCAGCGGCTCTGCGAGGCTCAGCTGGAGGGCTCCGGGCCGTGCCGCGTTGTTCTCCAGAACCGTCGCCGTGGCGCTCCGCTAGCCTGGGCGTCGCTCGAGGGCGCAGGCCGCGCCACCGGCTTTCAATATCGCGCCCCCACCGCAACTTCGATTGGCTTGGAGCTGTTATTCCCACCATGCCCAAACTCTCTCCGACGTGTCATCGGTTCCGTTTCTCCGCCACGATTGCCCTGGTCGCTTCGCTGATCGGGCTGTTGTCGCTTACCGCCGGGCCCGCCGCGGCCTCCAGCACGCAGATCTCGATCATCCAGGACGGCCCCCAGCTGTCGCAGAACCCCGATGCGACGATGCAGCGGTTCCGCCTGCTCGGCGCGAACACCGTCCGGACGATCGTGAACTGGTTCGACATCACGCGCAACCCCACCAGCTTCAAGCGCCCGGCGAACTTCAACGCCGCTGACCCGGAGTCCTACCCGGCCAGCAAGTGGGCGCCGTATGACGTCATCGTCGAGGCTGCGAAGAAATACGGCCTGGCGGTCGACTTCACCGTGACCGGCGGCGCCCCGGCGTGGGCCGACGGGCCCGGCGTCCCCAAGGGGGGCATCAACGAGGACTTCGCCTGGAAGCCCTCCGCGAAGGAGTACGGACTGTTCCTGACCGCCGTAGCCAGGCGCTACAGCGGTAGCTTCACACCCAAGCACTCGGCGTCGCCGCTGCCCAGGATCCACTTCTGGACGATCTTCAACGAGCCCAACTTCGGCGAGGACCTCGGTCCGCAGGCGATCAACGGCTCGACGGTCTCGGTCGCGCCGATGTACTACCGCCGTATCGTCGCGGCGGGCTGGAGCGCGCTGCACGCGACCGGTCACGGCCACGACACGATCGTGATCGGTGACTTCGCCGCGCGTGGCACGGCGGGGCGCGCCACGAGGCGCTTCCCCGGGGGCTTTCCCGGCGCCTACGGGCAGACCAAGCCGCTTCTGTTCATTCGCACCCTTTATTGCCTGGACCCCAACTACCACCAGCTCCGCGGCGGCGCGGCTGCGGGGGTCGGGTGCCCGACCAGCGCCCGCGGGTCACGAGCCTTCCGGGCCCAGAATCCTGGACTGTTCAACGCCAGCGGCGTCGGCGACCACCCCTACCCGATCGACCTCAGCCCGGTCCGCGACGGACTCAGTGACCCGAACTTCGCCGCGTTCCCCTCGCTTCCGAAGCTCGGGCAGGAGCTTGACAGGATCAACCGGATCTACGGCTCGCGCACCCACTACCCGCTCTACAACGACGAGTACGGCTACATCACCAGCCCACCGGCGCAGGCCCCGTTCGTCTCGCCGGATACCGCATCGTTCTACATGAACTGGGCCGAATACCTGAGCTGGAAGAACCCCCGGATCAAGTCCTACATGCAGTACCTGCTGCAGGATCCGCCGTCAACCGGGGGTACATACCGCAAGTTCGCCAGCGGTTTGCTGTTCCCCAACGGCAAGCAGAAGTCCGACTACAGCTCCTACCGCCTGCCGATCTACATGCCGGTGACCTCGGCCCAGCGGAGCCGCAACCTCGAGGTGTGGGGCGACCTGCGCCCGGCGCACTTCTACGGTGGCCAGACGGTCAACATCCAGTTCGCGTCGGGCTCGAGCTCGGCGTTCAAGACCGTCAAGTCGCTGACGATAAACAACCCCAACGGTTACTTCGACATCCACATGCGGTTCCCGGGCAGCGGGAATGTGCGGCTCAGCTGGACCTACCCGAGCTCTGACCCCTTGTTGCTGAACTCGGCACTCGGCGCGACCGTGTTCAGCCGCCACGTGGGGCTCAGATTGCGTTAGATCGCGGCCGATCGGGAATACTGGAGGAAGATGGCCTCCGGCGCGCCCGAGCTGATCGCACGCCTGCAGGAGATCTGCGGTCGCGAGCACGTGCTCACCCATCCGCACGAGCTCGCGACCTACAGATCCGACGGGCTGGGGCAGTATCAGCAGAATCCGAGCGCCGTGGCGCTCCCGGCCTCCACCGCGGAGGTCCAGCAGGTCGTCCGAGCGTGCTACGAGGCCGGGGTCCCCTGGGTCGCCCGCGGCGCCGGGACAGGGCTCTCCGGCGGTGCCCTGCCGGTGGCCGACGGCGTGCTGATCGTGCTCGCGCGGATGCGGCGGATTCTGTCGGTCGATCTCGACGACGGCCGCGTGGTGGTGCAGCCCGGTGTCACCAACCTGGCGGTCTCCAAGGCCGTCTCCCCGACTCACTTCTACCCGCCCGACCCCTCGAGTCAGATCGTCTGCTCGATCGGCGGCAACGTCGCCGAGAACTCGGGCGGCGCCCACTGCTTCAAGTACGGCTTCACCACGAACTACATCACCGCGCTGGAGGTCATCCTCAGCGACGGCACGATCGCTCGGTTCGACCGCGACGCGCCCGGTTACGACCTCCTCGGGGCGTTCGTCGGCTCCGAGGGGACGCTCGGCGTCGCGACCGAAATCACCTTGCGCGTGATCCCGGCCCCCGAGAGCATTCGCACGCTGCTGGCCTTCTTCGAGGACACGAGCGCCGCCGGCGAGGCGGTATCGGCGATCGTGAACGCCGGGATCGTCCCGGGCGCGATCGAGATGATGGACCGGCTCTCGGTCCAGGCGGCCGAGCAGGCCACCGGCGCCGGGTACCGACTCGACGCCGGCGCCGCACTGGTGGTCGAGCTCGACGGTCCGCGCGAGGAGTGCACGGCACGGCTCGAGCAGATCATGGCCCTGTGCTCCGAGCACGGTGCGCTCGACCTCAGGATGGCGCTGACCAGCGAGGAGCGGGACCTCATCTGGCGCACGCGCAAGGCCGCCTTCGCGGCGATGGGACGGATTGCGCCCGCCTACTACGTCCAGGATGGGGTGATCCCGCGCACGCGTCTGTCCGAGGTGCTGCGGCAGATCGACTCGCTCGCCGCCGAGTACGAGCTCCAGGTGGCCAACGTGTTTCACGCCGGGGACGGCAACCTGCATCCGCTCGTCTGTTATGACTCCGGGCGCGAGGGGGAGGCCGAACGGGCCGAGGAGCTGGCCGGACTGATAGTCAAGGCATGCGTCGATGCCGGCGGCTCGATCACCGGCGAGCACGGCGTCGGGGTCGACAAGAAGGCCTATATGCCTTCGATGTTCTCAGAGGCGGACCTGGCGACATTCCAGCGGCTGCGCTGCTCGTTTGACCCGCACGGACTGGCCAATCCGGGCAAGGTGATGCCGACGCCCCGGCTGTGTGGCGAAGTACCCGGCCCCTACCGGGAGCATCCGCTCGAGCGGGCCGGAGTCGCGGAGCGCTTCTAGTGGCGATCGCCGACGAGTTGCGCCCGTCTACGTTCGAGGAGGCCGCAGCTGACCTGGCCTCAGCCTCGAGCCGAGGGCGGTCGGTGCGGATCCGCGGCGCAGGCACGAAGCTCGACTGGGGCTTTCCCGGCCAGGAGGTTGATATCGAGCTGCGGACAGCTGCCCTCAATCAGGTTCTCGAGCACAACTCCGGTGACCTGACCGCTGTCCTCGAGGCCGGCGTCAGCCTCGCGCAGGCCCAGCGGACGTTTGCGGAGGCCGGGCAGATGCTCGCGCTCGATCCACCCCTCGGCCACGATGCCGCTGCCACGATCGGTGGGGTGTTTGCCACCGGTGACTGCGGGCCGCTGCGCCATCGCTACGGCGCCCCGCGCGACCTGGTGGTCGGGATCACCGTTGCGCTCAGCGATGGCACGATCGCCCGCGCCGGAGGCAAGGTGATCAAGAACGTCGCCGGCTATGACCTGGCGAAGCTGTTCTCGGGCTCGTTCGGGACGCTCGGAATGATCCTCTCGGTGAGCGTCAGGCTGCATCCGATCCCCGTCGCCACGGCGACTGCGCTGGGCGCGAGCCGCGACCCCGACGTGCTCGCCGCAGCGGCTCGC
>DATCPD010000145.1:0-11036 GCA_036564325.1 Solirubrobacteraceae bacterium
CTCCGCTACTACGACCAAAGTGGTAAGCGGCAGCGCAAGAGCCCATTCGCCAGCAAGAGCGCGGCGCTTGCTCATTACCGGGACATCATCGAGCCGCAACTCCGCGGCGAACGGGCGTCGATGCCCGAACTCACGCTCGGCGAGTTCGTCCCGCTGTATTTGGAGCGACACGGCGCGACCGTCCGTCCTCGCACCATCGCCACCATCACGGAACGACTCAGAACGGCAGAGAGCGCGTTCGGGAGCGTCCCGCTGCGCGAGTTGTCCGGAATGGCGTCGGAGATCGCCGCATGGCGAGCACGGCAACCCGAGGGCGTTCGATATGCCCGACTCGGGGCGCTGCGCCAGGTGCTCGAGGCAGCAGTCCGGTGGGGCTACGTGGACCGCAACCCGGCGAAACTCGCCGGCCGCAACCGCCAGCCGGCCGCCAGGACTGTGCGCGCGTTCACCCGGGCGGAACTCAACGCGCTCACCTTGGAGTTGCCTGCTTCCTACGCGCCACTGCCGATGTTCGCCGCATCGACCGGTTTGCGGCCCGAGGAGTGGCAGGCGCTCGAGCGATACGACGTCGACCGTCGCGCTGGTGTTCTGACGGTCCGCCAGACCGTTTCGAGTGGGGAGATCGTCGAGCTCGGGAAGACGCAACGCAGCCGCCGGCAGGTGCCGCTCTCGCGGCGTGCGATCGGTGCTCTTGATGCGATCCCGGCGAGGCTGGATACGCCGCTGATCTTCCCGGCGCCGCAAGGCGGCGTGCTGAACATCGACAACTTCCGTCGTCGCATGTGGGCTCCCGCAGTCGAGGCGGCCGGTGTCAGGCTCCCAGCGCGGCTTTACGACCTCCGTTCGACGTTCGCGAGCGACGCGCTCGCAGCGGGCGTGTCGGTGTTCGAGCTCGCGCGAATCATGGGCACGTCAGTGCAGATGGTTGAGCGTCACTACGGAACTTTGCTCGACGGGGCAGGCGCGGGCATCTCTAGTCGGCTCGATGCCCTTGACCTGGAGCGTGACCGGGCCACGAGCGGTCGCGGGGACGTTTAGGCCACTAACGGGCCAGGTGCAGCGCGGTCCCGCAACCGGCTGAGAACCTGAAAGTCTCGCGTTTGCGGGGCTTTCCTGCAGAGCGGACGACGGGGCTCGAACCCGCGACCTTCGGCTTGGGAAGCCGACGCTCTACCAACTGAGCTACATCCGCGCTGCGGCGATTTTAGGGGTCGAGCTTGGGCGGGCGACCCAAAAACGACCCAAACGCCTAGCTAGAGCGCCTCATCAGTGGCCTGCTCGGCGGCGCGATCTTGCTCTGCCTCGAATGCAGCCAGGCGAGTAGTGATGCTCGCGGCCGTTCCATCTAGAAGCGTGCCGTAATGGCGCTCGATCATCTCCGTGCTGTAGCGGCCAGTCGGCGCGCGCGCTGACGACTGCGGCGCCGCCGCCGTCGTCAGCGGACCTGCCCCGGCGCGCGGCCGAGTTGATCGCCAGCCAGTTCGACGCGGTCATCGCGGCGGCCGAGGGATGTGACGCGTTGGTGGCGACCGGCGTGATGCCGGCCGCGGCCGGCGCGCGGTCGGTGGCCGAGAAACTGGGCATCCGCTCCGTGTCCGTGACCTTTCAGCAGCTCACCCTGCCGTCGCCGAACCACCCGCCGCTGGCATGTCCGGGCCGGCCGTTCCCGCCGGACGTGACCGACAATCGGGTGCTGTGGGACCTGGACGCCCAGAGCATCAATGCGCTGTTCGGCGAGGCGCTCAACACCAACCGGGCGTCGATCGGCCTGCCCCCGGTGGACAACGTTCGCGACTACGTCATCGGCGACCAGCCGTGGCTGGCGACGGACCCGACCCTGGACCCGTGGCAGGAGACGCCGGACCTCGACGTGGTACAGACCGGCGCGTGGATGCTGCCCGACGTTCGCCCACTCCCGACCGAGTTGGTGGCGTTCCTGGACGCCGGCACACCACCGGTGTATGTGGGCTTCGGCAGCATGCCCATGCGCGCATCGACGGACGCCGCCCAGATGGCCATCGAGGCGATCCGCGCGCAGGGCCGCCGCGCACTGGTCGGGCGCGGCTGGGCCGACCTGGCCGTGATCGACGAGCAGGACGACTGCTTCACCGTCGGCGAGATCAACCAGCAGGCACTGTTCAGCCGGGTGGCCGCCGTCGTGCACCACGGCGGCGCGGGTACAACGACGACGGCCACCCGGGCCGGAGCGCCTCAGGTGGTGGTACCCCAGGCGGCGGACCAGCCATACTGGGCCGGCCGGGTGGCCGACCTGGGCATCGGCGCGGCACACGACGGTCCGACTCCGACCACCGAGTCCCTGTCAGACGCGCTCAGGACGGCCCTGACCCCTGAGACTCGCGCACGGGCGACCGCCGTGGCCGGCACGATCCGCACCGACGGGGCGACGGTGGCCGCGAGGCTGCTGCTCGACGCGGTCAGCCAAGAAAGGCCGCCAGCGGCCGCGTGAACCACGCGGGATCATCGAGCCAGGGGAAGTGCTCGAGGCAATGCACATTCCGTGGGTAATCAGCTCACGATCCTGGCGTGGACCGACAACGTTCCTTGACGCGTTACGACGGCGCCGGCGCGCGGACAAGCGGACTGACGGCCGCCGGCGTCGCTACTACCCGCCGAGCGCCTGGACAACCTCCTCAGCATGCTTCTTCGACGGCCGTGGAACCTCCAACTGCCAACCGCCGCGGCTCCCGAATGTGATCTCGAGCGAGGGAGAGATCCCGCCGCCCAGCTCAGCCGACGCCACCTCGCTGCGCGGGATGCGCGTGATCACGTCGCCGAGGTGCACGGTGACCATGCCCGATTTGACCTGGATCAGCGCCAACTCGCCCTCGGTGACCGCGAGGTACGCCAACCGGCCGAACTTCGGCGTTTCAGACGCGGAGGCGAACTCCGCCTTGCGGTGCCCCGCCTTCGTGCTGGCCGCGGCGCTGATCACGCCGCCGAGGAGGCCTCCGACCCCGACGCCCATGGACGACGCCCCCTTGCTCCGACCCGCTCCCCTGGGATTGACCTTCACGCCCGCGAGTTGCGGCGAACCGAGTACCTGCGAAGCATCAAGCGCCATCGCGTCCTCCTCTGAGACCCCACAGTAGAGAGGCACGGGCATTCTTCTCCGGTCCCGCGCTGACCCAACACTAACCGGCGCGGCGTCCGGCCGCCAGGGCGCAGCCGCAGACCCGGCACGGCATTACCCTTGGGAGGGCGATGCGCCGTTTCCTACTTCCCGGACTGGTCACGTGTGCTGCGGTGGCCCTGCTGGCCCTGCTGGCGTTCGGTGTCTCGCACCAGGGCACGGACTCCTCGCTGGACTCCGCGGTGGCCCACGGCCGTCGCCCGCCGGCCCCGAGTGCGCACGTGGCGCTGCCGTTTCTCGATCAGGCCGGGAACACAAGCCTCGTCGGCCTCCGCGGAAAGGTTGTGGTGGTCAACGTGTTCGCGTCCTGGTGCGATCCGTGCAAGGCCGAGGCGCCCGTCCTCGAGCAGGCCCAGCGCGAGCTCGCGCGGCGGGGCGGGACGATCCTCGGGGTCACGTATCTCGATAACTCGAGCGACTCGCAGCGGTTCGTTCGCCAACAGCACATCACCTATCCGGTGGTGCGCGACGTGAGTGGCAGCTTCGTCCGCTCGTTCGGCACGACGGGCGTACCCGAGACCTTCGTCATCGATCGCAATGGGCGGGTCGCCGCGCTGCGCCGCTATCAGCTGGACGCCAAGTGGCTCCCGCAGGTCCTCCCCCACGTCCTCGGGCAATCGTGATCAGCCACCGGCTGAGCACGCTCGCGATCACGCTGGGTTTGCTGGCCACGATCTCTGCCGTGCCCACGCCCGCGGCAGCGTCAGCCGCCACCCCGCGTGCGTCGCTGAGCGAGATCGAGAACGAGGTGATGTGCGTCTCGTGTCGCGAGCCGCTCGCGCTTGCGCAGTCCCCGCAGGCCTTCGCGGAGCGCGACTACGTCCGCATGCTGGTCAATCAGGGCCAGACCAAGCAGCAGATCGAGCAGGCGCTGGTCGCCCAGTACGGCACCGCGGTGCTCGGGCGCCCGCCGGCGAAGGGCTTCAACCTGACCGTTTACATCCTCCCCCCGGCGCTGGTGGTGATCGGCCTCATCACGCTCGCGGTGACGCTCCCCCGCTGGCGGCGAAGGGCGCGGGCGGCGGCAGCGACTCCGCTCGCGGCCGGGCCTCGCCTCGGCGCGGCGGACGCCCGCCGGATCGACGAGGATCTGGCGCGCTACGACTGACCCACCCCGCACGGTACGACTGACCGTCCCGGCGGTCTACGACTGACCCGCCACCGGCCTACATCGAGTCCGGAGCGCTCACCCCGAGCAGCCCCAGCGACAGCGCAATCGTCCGCTGGGCGGCGACCGAAAGCGCGATCCGGAAGGACTCGAGCGGCTCGGGCGTCACCCCGACGACCCGGCAGTCTCGATAGAAGGCGGTGAACTCCTGGGCCAGCTCCAGCGCGTACACCGCGATCCGATGGGGCGCCCGTCGCTCCACGGCCTCGGCGATCTCGTCGGGCAGCGCCGCGAGCTTGTTGATGAGCTTGCGTTCGGAGGGGTGCAGTTGCTCCGCCTCCCAGCCATCACGATCGGCCACCGCCGCCTCGACCCGTGCCGCGGGCAGCCGCGCGAGCATCGTGGCGATCCGCGCGTGGGCGTACTGGACGTAGTACACGGGATTCTCGGCCGACTGGCGGCGCGCCAGGTCGAGGTCCAGATCGACCGTCCGGTCGTGCGAGCGCTGGAGCATGAAAAAGCGCGTCGCATCGACGCCGATCTCGTCGAGCAGGTCGTCGAGCGTGACAAACGAGCCCTTGCGCTTCGAGAAGGCCGCTCGCTCGGAGCCCTCGACGAGATGCACGAATTGCAGGATCGGGACCTCGACGGTGTCGGGATCGCCGCCCAGCGCCGCCATCGCCGCCTTCAGCTCACGCGCGTAGGCGTGGTGATCGGCTCCGACCGGCAGCAGCTGCCGCTCGAACCCGCGCTCGCGCTTGTTCTGCAGGTAGGCGATGTCCGCCGCGAGGTAGGTCGGTTCGCCGCTCGAGCGCACCACCACGCGGTCCTTGTCGTCCCCGAACGCCGTCGTGCGCAGCCACACCGCCCCGTCCGAGCGGTAGGTGTGTCCCGCCTGCTCGAGCAGCTCGAGTCCCCGCTCGACCCCGCTGGGCGACCCTTCGTGCAGGGCGCGTTCGCTGAAGAAATCGTCGTAGCGGACGCCGTAGCGCTCGAGGGTCGCCTTGATCTTGGCCAGCAGGATCTCGACCGCCTCGGCTGCCAGCTCCTCGGGATCACGGTCGCCCGCGCCCGGAATCTGCTCGGCAAGCTCGAGTACGTACTGGCCCTGGTAGCCGCCCTCAGGCACCTCCTCCCCTCTCGCCCGGGCGCGCACCGATTCGCCCAGCAGCCGGATCTGGTTGCCGGCGTCGTTGAAGTAGTACTCGCGTGAGACGTCATGCCCGTGGTGAGCGAGGATCCGCGCGAGCGCGTCTCCGTACGCGGCGTGGCGCCCGCTGGCGGCGACCAGCGGCCCCGTCGGGTTGGCGGAGACGAACTCGGTCAGGATCCGCTCGCTCGGCTGCGCCCCGCCGGAGCCGTACGCCGCCCCGGCGGCCAGCGGCGAGCCGAGGGCCTTCTGATGCCAGCCGCTCGACAGCGTCAGGTTGAGAAAGCCGGGCCCGGCGACCTCGGCGCTGTCCAGATCCTCACCCAGGCGCCCCGACAGCTCGTCGGCGAGCCGTTCGGCGATGACCCTCGGCGCAGCGCCCAGCACCGGGGCGAGCAGCATCGCCGCATTGGTCGAGTAGTCGCCCTGGCCGTCGCGCTTGGGGCGCTCGATCCGCGGCGGGACCGGAAGCTCACCATGGGCGCCGCGCACCGCCCCCGCGGCCGCAGAGACCTGCGCCCGGAGCTCCTGCAGGGGATGGGTATAACTGGTGGGGGTGTCGGTCATCGTGGCCTTCGGAGCGTAGCCTCAGTAGTGGTAAGGCTCCCCGGCGAGGATCTTGTGGCCTCGGTAGAGCTGCTCGAGCAGCACCACCCGCGCGAGCTGGTGGGGCAGCGTCAGCTCACCGAGCGAAAGGCGATGCTCGACGTGGTCGAGATCCAGCCCGTAGGGACCCCCGACCACGAAGCAGAGGTCTCGCCCACTCCGGCGGCGCTCCTCCAGAAAGCGGCTCAGGCCGATCGAATCGCACCGGGCTCCGTCGCGATGCAGCAGTGAGACGAACGCCCGCTCCGGGATGCGTCGGGCGATCTGCTCGTCCTCGCGCACCTCGACCAGCTCGAGCCTGACGTGGCGGGCCAGCAGCTTCTGGTAGTGCTGGACATCGTCCGCGAATGGCGGACGCAGTCTCCCCACGGCAACCACGACGATCCGCACAGATGGGATACTAGGCAGACATGGAAGATTCGAACACGCCAGAGCGCCACATCAACATTCACTTCTCGCCCGAGATCATGGCGGGGCACTACTCCAACTTCGCCAACGTCAGCCACTCCGACTACGAGTTCACGATCACTTTCGCGCGCGTTGATCACGAGGTCGACGAGGACGAGATCCCGGGGGTCGTGGTCTCACGCATGAACCTCTCGCCGAAGTTCATGCGCGAGCTGATCGACGCCATGGAGGACAACTACTCCAAGTGGCAGACCCGCGAGGGGATCAAGAACCTCCCCGAGTTCGACCGCCCCGGGGACGACGAGGAATAGGGGCGGGCCTAGCGGCCCGCTTGGTTGGCGTAGCTGAGGGCTATGCCGATGCGTTCGGCGGTTGAGGGGTGCGTAGACAGCAGCGAGGTGATCCAGCGCGGCGGATCGAGATAGGCCACGTTCTGCAGCGCGATCGTCCGCTCAAACGAGACAAACGCCTCCGGGGCGCCGGTCAGCTGCAGCGCGTAGGCATCGGCGCGACGCTCGAGCGCCCGTGAGAGGCGGTTGCCGATCAGCCCGATCGGCGCCGACACCACCCAGGCGGCCAGGCCCAGCGCCGGCAGCGCGCCCGGCGTGCCGCGCTCCGAGGAGAGCTTCCAGCTCAGTCGCTGGACCGCGAGCGCGCTGGCCGGGGCCACCAGCGCCGCGAACAGCACGCCGCGCGGCACATCCCGCCCGCGCACGTGGGCGAGCTCGTGCGCGACGACGACCCGGACCTCATCGCGGCTGTAGCGATCGAGCAGGGTGTCGAACAGGACCACGCGCTTGGTCGGCCCGATGCCCGTCACGTAGGCGTTCGCCGCCGTGGTGCGACGGCTGGCGTCGACCGAGTAGACCTCCCCCACCTTGACCCCGGCGGCCCCGGCGAGCGCGAGCACGTCCTCACGCGTCTGTCCCTCGGCCAACGGGGTGAAGCGGTTGAAGATCGGATCAAGCACGACCGGCGCCACGGCCGCCAGCACGGTGCCGAAGAAGACCGAGGCGCCGGCCGCCGGGGCCCACCAGGAGCGCGGATAGCGCCGGGTCAGCGAGGTCACAGCCCCGCCCGCCGCCGCCGTGAAAGCGGCCTGAATCCCGGAGGCCTTGATCAGGTCGCCGCCCCACCCACGCCACGTCTGGGTCACCAGCCCCACCTTGATCGCACGCCGGCGAGCCAGCACGCTCAGGGGCAACGGGGGCAGCGTCAGCGCCAGCGACAGGCCGGCGCCGGTGAGGGCGCCACCCAGCCCGGGACGGGAGACGCGAGCGGGCGGCCGGGGCCAGCGCCGGCGCGCCAGCAGCACCAGCGCACCTCCCTCGATCGCCGCGCGCCCCAGCGCGAGGGCGATCTGAGGACGGGCGAACGCCCGTCCGCGCTCGATTTCGGCGGGGCTGAAGTAAGCACCCAGGTCAACCGGCGCCGGGTCGATCGGCCTCGCCCGCGGGGCGAGCAGCCTCGCCCCGGCCTCCGCCGCGCCGAGCGTCATCAGGACCGGGCCGATCACCCGGGAGCGTGAAGACCGCCTCACACGAGAAACTGTAGAGGTGAAGATCGCCGTCGTCTCAGATATCCACGGCAACCGCCAGGCCTTCGAAGCGGTGCTGGACGCGATCGAGGCCTCCCCCTGTGAGGAGATGTGGTGCCTCGGGGACCTCGTCGGGTACGGCGCCGACCCTGACGCGTGCGTCGAGCTGGCCCGCCGCCACGCGGCGGTCTGCCTGGCTGGAAACCACGACCTGGGGGTCCGGGGAGCGCTGCCGCTGGAGGAGTTCTCCAAGGGCGCAGCGCTCGCGGCTCGCTGGACCCAGGAGACGATCTCATCGCAGACGCGCGCCTATCTGGACAAGCTCGAGCCCCAGAAGCTCGACGAAGCGGTCGGGCTCTACCACGCCAGCCCTCGCGACCCGGTCTGGGAGTACGTCCTCTCGCCGCTGCAGGCGGAGCTGTGCCTGGATGCCCAGACCCACCGGGTCTGCCTGATCGGACATTCGCACATCGCGCTGTCCTTCTTGCGCTCGCCCGGCGAGTCCGCCAGCGGTCAGACCCGGGAGGCCGATGAGGAGCTCGAGGTCGGCGGCGGCGAGTGGCTGATGAACCCCGGTAGCGTCGGGCAACCCCGCGATGGCGACCCGCGAGCCGCCTGGCTCGAGCTCGACACCGCCTCGTGGCAGGTCGCCTACCGCCGAACCGATTACGACATCGCCGGCGCGGCCGCAGCGATCCGCGCCGCCAGGCTGCCGGATTCGCTGGCCGAGCGGCTGCAATACGGCCAGTAGGAGCCGGGCGTGGACGAACCTAACCTGCTGTCAACCGAGCGAGTCTCTAAAGTCAGGCCGCGGATGCGGTACGTGCTCCGCGCACTCCTCGCCGCCAGCCTTGGGCTTGTCGTGGCTTTCCTCGTCGCCTGTGGCGGCGGCTCCGGCCTGCTCTCTTCCGGCCAGGCCGGCAGCCTGAAAACCCAGCTCGATCAGGTGTCGAACGCCGTCAGTTCGGGCCAGTGCGGCACCGCCAGCACCGCAGCCAACGGGTTCACGAACGCCGTCGACAACCTGTCTGGGCAGGGCGTGAACGCCAAGCTGGTGACCAATCTCCAGCAGGCCGCCACCGTGGTCTCGCAGCTGGCCACCAAGCAGTGCACGAGCACCACGACAACGTCAAGCTCCACTACCTCGAGCCCCACCACCACGACGACCACCACCTCATCCCCCACCACCACGAGTTCGAGCACGACGACCACGCCCGCGAGCTCCTCGTCGGTCACCAGTTCCACGCCCAGCAGCACATCGTCCACGAGCGGCAGCGGCGGAGCCGGCCTCGGGGGCGGCGGTACCGGTGGCGGCAGCGGCGGCAGCGGCGGCGGCGGAGTCGGTGGATGACCGGCACCACGACGATCGCCGGGCGCTACCGGATCGAGGGCCGGCTCGGCGTCGGAGGCATGTCAACCGTGCATCTCGCCTTCGATCAGCGGCTGGAGCGCTACGTCGCGCTGAAGCTGCTGGCCGAGCATCTGGCCGACGACCCCACGTTCGTCTCCCGGTTTCGCCGCGAGGCGCTGTCCGCGGCGCGGCTGGTGCATCCGAACATCGTGCAGGTGTTCGACTTCGGCTTCGACGAGGGCCACCATCAGCATTTCATCGTGATGGAGCATGTGGCCGGTCACTCGTGCGCAGAGCTGCTGCGCGACCGTGGACACCTGGACGTCGAGCAGGGCGTGGAGATCTGCGCCCAGGCGTGCCGGGGTCTCGACTATGCGCACCGCAACGGGGTCGTGCACCGGGACGTCAAGCCGGGAAATCTGCTCGTCTCCGACGCCGACGTGGTCAAGCTGGCTGACTTCGGGATCGCCCGGGCCGCGAACCAGTCGAGTATCACCCAGGTCGGCTCCGTGCTCGGAACGGCGGCCTATCTGGCGCCGGAGCAAGCCCGCGGCGAGGAGGCCGGGCCGCGGGCGGACCTGTACTCGCTCGGCGTCGTGGCCTATCAGCTGCTCTCGGGACGGCTCCCCTACGAGGCGACGTCGCTGTCCGAGCTGACGCTGAAGCAGCAGCGGGAAGCGCCGACTCCGCTCCAGGAGCTGAATCCGCACGTGCCGCGGGAGCTCGCCGCAGCCGTCGCCACCGCGCTGGCGATCGACAAGGAGTCGCGTCCGCCCAACGCGATGGTGTTCGCCGAGGCCCTGCGCAACGGCGCCCACGGCATCGCCCCCTCGGTCGGAACGGCTGCCACCACCAACCTGGGTACCGGCGCCAGCACGCGCGTGCTCTCGAACCGTGACGCGCCGACCGAAGCAACGCGCGTCGCGTCGCGCTCGCAGGCCGCGCGCGCAGCCCGCGTTCCGGCGGTCACCCCCGCCTTCACCCGCGAACCGCGCACGGCGCGGGCCCGCGGGGCCGAGCCCCCGGCGCCGGCCCGCCGGCAGCCGAACCGCGGGTTCCGGCGCTTCGTGGCGCTGCTGGCCATCGCGGCGCTGCTGACCGCCGCGGTCGCGGTGGCGCTGATCCTGGCCTCCGGCACGTCCTCGACCGTGGTCCACGTCCGCACGATCATCAGCCAGGACGTCTCCAGCGCGGTCAAGAGCGTCCAGGATCTGATCAATCAGAACACGAAGTGATGCTGGCGCCGGGCGCAGCCCCGGCCCGCAGTGCCGCGGCCATCTCGCCCAGACTGCCCTGGTCGATCCCCCGTCTCAGGTCGCCCATCAGCTCGGCGATGAAGCTCAGGTTGTGCAGGGTGACCAGCCGCATCCCGGTCAGCTCGCCGATCCTCAGCAGGTGATGCAGATAGGCCCGCGAGTGGCCGGCCGCACACGTGGGACAGCGGCAACCCTCCATCAACGGCTCGGTTGACTCGCGCCAGCGGGACTTCTTCAGATCGACCCGCCACCGGGCCTCCGGTTCAGGCACCAGCGCGACGCCGTGACGCCCGAGCCGGGTCGGCATCGCGCAGTCGAACGTGTCGATCCCGAGCTCCACGCCCCTGATCAGGTCGTCGACCTCGCCGATCCCGAGCAGGTGGCGAGGGCGGCCGGGGGCAAGGCGCTCGAGCTCGCCCGTGGCCCAGGAGACGACCTCGTACATCTGCGGCTTGTCGCGCCCGAGCGT
>DATCPD010000152.1:0-7876 GCA_036564325.1 Solirubrobacteraceae bacterium
CTCTCGTCGCGCGCCCGTCGCCATGCCGCGTCCGCGCGCAGCCGCCAAGCCCTGGCCGGCCGCCCCGGCGCGATCACGCCTCAGCCGCGTCCGTTCGGGAACGCCCGTGCACTCGTCTGCCGCGAGTGCGGCACCGAGCAGCCGCTCGGCCCGTTCTACGCGTGCCCCGAGTGCTTCGGTCCACTTGAGGTGGGCTACGACTTCCCGGTCGTCACCCGCAGCGAGATCGAGTCCGGTCCACTCAGCATCTGGCGCTACGCACCATTGCTGCCGGTCCGACCGGACATCCACACGATCCCGAACACCGAGCCGGGATGCACGAGGCTCGTCCCGGCGGACAACCTGGCCAAGGCGCTCGGCATCAAGAGGCTGTGGATCAAGGACGACTCCGGCAACCCCACCCACTCGTTCAAGGACCGGGTCGTGGCGGTGGCGCTCGCCCGGGCCCGGGAGCTCGGCTTCGAGACGATCGCCTGCGCCTCGACCGGCAATCTCGCCAACGCGGTCGCGGCTCACGCTGCGGCGGCCGGCCTCGAGTCCTACGTCTTCATTCCCTCCGACCTGGAGGAGCAGAAGGTGCTGGCCACCGGCGTGTACGGAACCAACCTCGTCGCCGTGCGCGGCAACTACGACGACGTCAATCGCCTCTGCACGGAGATCTCCGGCGAGCACGACTGGGCGTTCGTGAACATCAACATGCGGCCGTATTACGCCGAGGGCTCGAAGACGCTCGCGTTCGAGACCGCGGAGCAGCTCGGGTTCAGGCTGCCCGATCGCGTGGTCGCGCCGATCGCCTCCGGGTCACTGTTCACCAAGATCGCCCGCGGGTTCGAGGAATGGCTCGAGGTGGGACTGCTCGAGGGCGAGCTGCCGACGTTCAACGGCGCGCAGGCCACGGGCTGCTCTCCGGTCGCGAGCGCGTTCGAGAACGGTCAGGACTTCTGCCGCCCGGTCAAGCCCGACACGATCGCCAAGTCGCTGGCCATCGGCAACCCGGCCGACGGGCCCTACGCGCTCGACCTCGCGCGCAGGACGAACGGGTCGATCGACTCGGTCACCGACGAGGAGATCCGCGAGGGCATCAAGCTCCTCGCCCGAACCACCGGCATCTTCACCGAGACGGCAGGCGGCGTCACCATGGCCGTGCTGCATACGCTGGCCGGGCGCGGTGACATCGACCCGGACGAGCGCGTCGTCGTCTACATCACCGGCGAGGGCTTGAAGACCCTGGACTGCGCTCGCGGGACGTTCGAGACGATCGAGATCGATCCGACGTTCACGGCGTTCGAGGCGGCCAGAGAGCATGCCGTCGTCGCGGCCTGAAAAGATCCGTTGACGATGGCCGTCAGCGTCAAGATCCCAACCCAGTTGCGCCCCGCGACCGGCGGCGACTCGACGGCGAGCGTCGACGGCTCGACCGTCGGCGAGGTGCTCGACGCGCTGTATGAGCGCTACGGCGAGCTGCGCAGCCGGATCGCCGAGGACGGCGGCCTGCGGCGGTTCGTGAACGTGTACGTGGGTGGCGAGGACATTCGCTTCCTGGATGGGCTGGAGACGCCGGTCGAGGACGGCGACGAGGTCACGATCCTGCCTGCCGTCGCCGGCGGCTAAAACCCGGCGGTCCGGGTCCTTAGTCGCTGACGGCGCCCAGTCCCACCGGGCAGCTGACCCCGGTGCCGCCGAGCCCGCAGTAACCCCACGGATTCTTGTGGAGATACTGCTGGTGGTAGTCCTCGGCGTAGTAGAACGCCCCGGCGTCCGCGATCTCGGTGCTGATCGCCCCGTAACCGGCAGAGCCCAGGCGCGCCGCGTAGGTGTCACGCGAGCGCTCGGCGGCGACGCGATGGCGCTCGTCTGAGGCATAGATCGCCGAGCGATACTGCGTGCCGACGTCGTTGCCCTGTCGCATCCCCTGCGTGGGGTCGTGGTTCTCCCAGAACAGCCGCAGAATCTCGTCGTAGGAGATCTTGGCCGGATCGAACACGACGAGCACGGCCTCGGTATGGCCGGTGCGTCCGCTGCAGACCTCCTCGTAGGTCGGGTTCTTCGTTGTCCCGCCCGCGTACCCGACCGCCGTCGTGTACACGCCCGGCGCCTGCCAGAAGATGCGTTCGGCACCCCAGAAGCAGCCCATCCCGACTATCACCTGTTCCATTCCCTCGGGGAACGGCGGCGTCATCGGCGTGCCGAGCACCCCGTGCCGGTCGGCGACCGGTATCTGCGCGTCACGACCCGGCAGCGCACTCGCGGGGTCGACCATCGATGTCTTGTCACGAAATCCGAGCATGCATCTAGCTTAGTCGCGCGAATGTGACAGTCCAAGAAAATCTGGCCCGCAGCGGACGGCCGACGGCGGACGGCGGACCGCACGGCGGGCTAGAGCACGAGCGTGCGGTGGCGGACCGCGCCGCGGGCGACGGCCCAGCACTCGACGGCGTCGTGGACGAGCAGGTACGGCACCGCCCATGTCCCGGCGCCCGCGCGGCGGGCACGGGTCCGCAGCTGCCTGAGGTGCATGGTCAAGAGCATCCGCCGCGCCCATCGCGGCCCCAGCAGCGCCAGCAGCGAACGCCACAGCAGGTAGTGCCAGACGTTCCAGAAGATTCCCCGGTGCAGAATCGCGCGCAGCTGCGGATGGGCCGGGAAGATGCGGACGGCGCCGCCCCAGCGTGCGGCGACGGCGAGCGTTCCGCGCGGGCCCAGCCGCTCCACGGCATGGAACACGAGCGCGTCGGAGGCGAACCGCGTCCGGGCTCCAGCTTCGATGGCGCGCCATGCGAGGTCCGTGTCCTCCGCGGTCGGACGGGGACCGAAGCGCTCGTCGAAACCGCCCAACGCCGCGAGCGTCGCCCGCGGGTAGATGATGTTGCAGGTCTCGTACTGGGGGCCGAGCGAATCGACGCTGACCGTGCGTGAGAACAGCCCGGCGCTCGCAGCCAGCTCGGCCGGTGAGCGCGCTGCAGACCGCGGCCCTGATCGTGGTGGCGATCGCCGGCACGGCGGTCGTGTTCACGCCCGAGGTTCTGCGCCAGGCAATCATGCTCGGGATCTACGGGATGACCCTGACGGTGCTGTTCTTCGTCTTCCAGGCCCCCGACGTCGCGCTCTCGGAGATCGTCGTCTCGGGCGTCGGGATGCCGCTGATCATCCTGGCGGCCCTGCGGAAGATCCGTGAGCAGGACCGCCGCCGGAAGCATGAGGAGTCCGAGCAATGAGCCGCCGCTTCCGGATCGGGCTGTTCGCGCTCGCGGGGCCAGGCCTGACGGCAGTGCTGCTGATCGGCATGCACGGGCTTCCGGCCTTCGGACACCTCCACGCGGTCACCGGCCTGCTGATCGATCGGATCGAGCCGCACCTGCGGCACGCCACCGACATCGTCACGGCGTTGAACTTCGATCTCCGGGCCTACGACACGCTCGGAGAGGAGTTCATCCTGTTCGCCTCGGTCACCGGCGTGGCCCTGCTGCTGCGTCACCTGCGCAACGAGGACGAGAGCCGGCAGGACGTCCGCGGGATCGAGGAGCACCGCTTCGGCGGAGCCAGCCCGTCGCTGCGGATGACCGGGCTCGTGCTGATCCCGATGATGGTCGCGCTCGGCGCGTACGTGGTCCTCCACGGCGCGCTGACCCCGGGCGGCGGGTTCCAGGGCGGGATCGTGCTGGCCGCCGGGCCGCTGGCGATCCTGCTCGCCGGCCGTTACCTGGCGCTGAGGCGAGTGGCGCCCGACTGGGCGCTCGAATCGCTCGAATCCGTTGGAGCCACGGCGTACACGCTGATCGGGGTGGGAGGCCTGATCTTCGCCGGGGTGTTCATGAAGAACTTCCTCCCGCTCGGCACCCCCGGGAAGCTGCTGTCGGCCGGAACGATGCCGCTCAACAGCATCGCCGTCGGCCTCGAGGTGACCGGCGCATTTCTGCTCACCTGGACCGAGTTCTTCGATCAGGCGCTGCTGGTGGCACGGCGATGACCTCCTTCCCGTTCATCGTCGCCGCGTGGCTGTTGCTGGTCGGCCTGTGGGGCGTGGTGAGCAGCCGGAACCTGGTTCGCACCGTGCTGAGCCTCACCGTCGTCCAGTCGGCCACCTACCTGGTGCTCCTCGGCGTCGGGTACCGCACCGGGGGCAAGGCCCCGATCGTCGCGGACATCCCGCTGGGCTCGAGGCTCGTCGATCCGATCGTCCAGGTCCTGGTGCTGACCGACGTGGTGATCGAGGCCACCGTGCTCGCGCTGCTGCTGGCGCTGGTCGTGCAGGCCCACAAGCGCTTCGGCAGCGTCGATCCCGCTGAGCTGCGGGCGCTGCGGAACTGAGCGGAGCCGGTGTCGCACCTTTCCGCGCTCCCCGTGGTCGTGCCGTTCCTGGCCGGCCCGCTGCTGGTCACGATCGGGACGTTCGCTCCACGATGGATCGAGGACGGCCTCGGCCTGATCAGCGCCCTCGCGGTCAGCGCCCTGTGCCTGCTGCTGGTCGTGCACGCGAGCACGCAGCCGTACGCGTACTGGCTCGGGGGATTCCGTCCTCGCCAGGGCGTGGCGATCGGCATCTCGCTGTCGATCGACCCGCTGGGGGCCGGGATGGCGGCCTTTGCGGCCATCCTCGTGACCGCCGCGCTGGCGTATTCGCTGCGGTACTTCGACGCGGTGAAGGGCCTGTTCCACGGCCTGATGCTGTTGTTCATGGCCGGGATGGTCGGGTTCTGCCTGACCGGGGACCTGTTCAACCTGGTCGTGTTCTTCGAGCTGATGAGCGCGGCCGCGTACGCGCTGACCGCCTACCGCATCGAGGAGCGGGCGCCGATCCAGGGCGCGATCAACTTCGCCATCACCAACAGCGTCGCCGGCTACGCGATGTTCATCGCCATCGGCCTGCTGTATGCGCGCACTGGCGCGCTGAACCTGGCCCAGATCGGAGCGGCGCTTGACGGCCACCCCGCCGACCCGCTGGTGGTGGTGTCGATGGTGCTGCTGTTCGCGGGCTTTCTGACCAAGGCCGCTGTCGTGCCGCTGCACTTCTGGCTGGCCGATGCCCACGCGGTGGCGCCGGTCCCCGTCTGCGTCTTGTTCTCCGGGGTGATGGTCGAACTCGGCCTGTACGCCGTGGCACGCCTGTACTGGGAGGTGTTCGCCGGGCCCCTGGCCGGCCACGCCGGGCAGTTGCGGGCGATCTTCGTCGCCTTCGGAGTCCTGACCGCCCTGCTTGGGGCCTGGATGTGCTTAGTTCAGCGCCACATCAAGCGCCTGCTGGCCTTCTCCACGATCAGCCACGTTGGGATGTTCGTCTGCGGGATCGGGCTGCTCAGCCCCAAGGCGCTGGCCGGCGTTGCCGTCTACATCGTCGGGCACGGCCTGACCAAGGGCGCGCTGTTCATGTGCGCCGGCGTGCTGCTTCACCGCTTCGCGACGATCGACGAGTTCGACCTGCACGGGCTCGGCCGCGAGGTGCCGGTCGTCGGGGTCCTGTTCGCGGCCGGGGCGCTGCTGCTGGCTGCGGCCCCGCCGCTGACGCTGTACCTGGGGAAATCAATGCTGGAGGGAGCCTCCACCGAGGCGGGCTACGGGTGGCTGATCGCCGTGTTCGTCCTGGCCTCGGCGATGACCGCCGGGGCGATGCTCCGCGTCACCGGGCGCGTGTTCCTCGGCTGGGGTCCGGCCGAGGGGCCAGATCCGCGCCAGGCCCGGGCGGCGGAGAAGCGGGTCGATGAGACGCGGGGTCGTCGCGACCACACGCCGCTGGTGATGGTGGTGGTGCCGGCGGTGCTGCTGGTCACCGCCGCCGCCGTCGGGCTGGTGCCGGGCGCGGTCCCCGCCGTCGAGCACCAGGCGCTGCGGTTTGTCGACCACAGCGCCTACGCGCGCTGGGTGCTGGGTTCCGGGCGGCACATCATCTGGCCGGCGATCAAGCCGAGCCACGTCGAGGCGGTTGACGTCCTGTTCGCCCTGCTCAGCGTCGGCGGCGCCGTCGGCCTCGCCGCGCTCGGGCTGTTCGGCCGGCCGCTGCGAGAGGGGCTTCCGCCCCGCATCCAGCGGCCGGCTCGCCACGCGCTGCTGACGTTGCGACGCCTCCACTCGGGCGAGATCGGCGACTACATCGCCTGGTGGACGGCGGGGACGGCCGTGCTCGGCGCCGCCTGCCTGCTGGCGCTCACGTGATCCGGCGCGCGACCCGAGCCGGCTAGGCCAGCGGCGTGTCGTCGAGCTAGGCGAGCGCGTGCTGGTAATTCGTATCGACGAGCGTGCCGTCGATATCGAGGATGGCCAGCGACACTGACCGGGGCCCTACCCGGTGCCCGGACCTAGCACGCACATTGGGGGTTGAGCCGTCGCGTCGTGGGTAGATCGGCAAGCATGACCGAAGAAGACCCCGGGCGCCTCGCCGACCAACGCGAGCGCGAGGCCGACGAGCTTGCCCGACGCAGCGACAAGCTGAAGGACGACGTGGCGGAGGTCCGACAGGACTGGCAGCAGAAACGCGCCTCCGAGGGCGTGCCCGGCGCCGTTCCCGAGGAAGGCGAGGAGTCCGAAGAGGAGGGCGACGGACAAGAAGCACCGCAGTGAACCTGCTGGTTGCGGTGCTTCGTCGTCACGTTCACGGCGGAGCACCGTGTCGACACGGTGGCCAACCGACAGACGCCGGCGTTGGCAGTCGAGGTGACCGGCGCCAAGTGGGAGTGGCGCTTCTACTACCCGGCCTACGGCATCACGCTGCGCAGCGCCACGGTCGGCCGCCAGCCGCTGGTCGTCCCGACCGGTGAGGCGATCCGCTTCAACCTGAGACTGGGAGGGGTTCGCCCCCGCCAACGCGCGGGCGCTGGCCCGCCGACTTGGTGGCTAGGCGGATGCGGCGGTGTCGACCGGGATGCCGAAGCGCTCGCGCACCGTCTCGGCGTCGACTTCCTTGTAGCGGTCCGAGCCGGAGCTTCCGAACAGGACGATCCGATCCGCCTTGAACGTGTTGAGCGCGTCCTCGATCGCAGCGAGGGGGTCGCTCTCCCCGGTTTCGCTCCGGGCCGATACCCCGGCGTCGCCGAGCTGCTGCTCCGTTTGCTCGCGCACCTTTTCCGCCCGCGCGATCGCCTCATCGGCGTCAGAGAACCAGAACCTGAGCGCACTCTGCTGCAGGGCCGGCGCGACGATCATCACCTCGCCCTGCTCGGGATCGACGTCGCTCGGCAACGCGTCACGGAGTTGCTGGGCGGAGACCGGTTCGCTGGCGAGCACGAGTACCTTCATCGCCAGGGCCCTACCCAGCGCGCACGGAGCCGTAACCATCGGGTGCCTGAACCGCGGCCGCGGTGGGTATGCATCATCAGCATGAACCCGCTCAGCGTGACTGCCGGCATCGGCCCTGGGCCGCCGACTCCAGCTCCCCCGACGCCCGCGCCCCCGGCGCCGGCGCCCCCCGGACCCGGCCCCGATCCGCAGCCTCCAACTCCGACTCCAAGTCCGGGGCCGATCCCGCCAGACCCCAACCCGCCGGCGATCTAGCCGTCGGGCACGACCCGCACCCGGCGCGGCAAACCCGCTATCCGTACAGCGACTCGAACAGCTCCTCGTAGCGCTCGTTGATCACGTTGCGCTTGACCTTCAGCGTCGGGGTCAGCTCGCCGGAGTCCACGGACAGATCGTGATCGAGCACGGTGAACTTCTTGATCTGCTCGACCTGCGCGTAGTTGCTGTTGGCGCGGTCCATCTCCTTCTGGACGAGCTCCCGCACCTCATCGCTCTCGGCAAGTTCAGCCATGTCCTCCGAGAGACCCTTGTCCTTGGCCCACGGTCCGATCTCCTCCTCATCGAGCGTGATCAGCGCCACCGGATAGGGCCGCCGGTCGCCGTGCATCATCGCCTGGGAGATGAACCGCGACTGCTGCAGATCGTTCTC
>DATCPD010000158.1:0-2235 GCA_036564325.1 Solirubrobacteraceae bacterium
ACCCGCTGCGCCGGATCGGGCTGGTGGTCCATCCGATCAGGGACATTCACGAAACGTTTCAGGCGGTGCGCAGCTGGAGCGACAGCCACGACGTCGAGATCGTCCAGGTCCCGGTGCTCGGACAGCAGCAGGAGCTCGCGCCGGAGGGCGAGGCGAGCGGTTGCGACGTGATCGTGGCGATCGGCGGCGACGGCACCACCTTGGCTGCGATCCGTGCCGCCGCCGCCGTCGAGCGCCCGGTGCTGGGGGTGGCCTGTGGCAGCCTCGGCGCGTTGACCGGCGTCGCCTCCGAAGACGTGCTCGACGCACTCGAGCGCTTCAGCCGCGGCGAGTGGAAGCCCTATGAGCTTCCGGGGCTCGAGATCCTGTTCGGCGACAGCGAGCAGCTGACGGCGTTCAACGACCTCGCGCTGGTGCGGGGAGGAGAGGGCCAGGCCCGCACGTCGATTCATCTCGACGGGGTCCTCTACGCCCGTCTGGCCGGCGACGGTTGCGTGGTCAGCACCGCGATCGGGTCAAGCGCATACTCGCTGGCCGCCGGCGGCCCGTTGCTGGCCCCCGGGGCCGCGGCCTTTCTGCTCACTCCGCTGCCCACCCACGGCGGCTCCTGCCCGCCCCTCGTCGTGCCGGCGGGCGGCCGACTGGAGCTCGAGGTTCGTCCCGCCTCCGGCGGCGTGCGGCTCGAGGTTGACGGGAAGGTGGCGGAGACCTATGAGCTGGAGAAACTGACCATCGAGATGCGCTCCCACGCCGCGACGATCGTCGGCTTTGATGGACAGGAATCCCTCCTCGGCGGTCTCCGCCGCCGGGGGATCATCATCGACAGCCCCAGGATCCTGGCCGAGGACCAGCGCGAGCGTGAGCTCGATCAGGCCTGAGGGGCGGCCGTCCTCTCACCGCTAGCTACGCTCAGACCGTGCCCTCCTTCACCGAGATGCTCTCAGAGCGCGGTGTCCTGCTTGCCGACGGCGCGACGGGAACCAATTACCAAGACATGGGCATCGAGCCCGGCGTGGCGCCGGAGGAGTGGGTGTTTGCGGCTCCAGAGCGGGTCGGCGAGCTGCACCGCCGGTTCGCCCAGGCCGGCTCCGATCTCGTCCTGACCTGCAGCTTCGGGGCCACGACCCCTCGGCTGGCCGATGGGCCCCTGGCGGGCCGGACCCGGGAACTGAACATGCGCGCCGCCGAAATCGCGCGGGAGGCGGTGGGGGAGGACCGGCTCGTGGCGGGATCGATGGGACCGACCGGGCAGCTGGTCGAGCCGTTCGGCACGCTGACGCACGAGGTTGCCGTTGAGGCCTATGCCGAGCAGGCACAGGCGCTGGTCGACGGCGGCGTGGATCTGCTCGTGCTCGAGACGTTCTTCGCGCTCGACGAGGCGATCTGGGCTGCCGAGGGTGCACGCGGCGTCACCGACCTTCCCCTGGTCGCGTCGTTCAGCTTCGATCAGGGCACCCGCACGATGATGGGATTGGGAGCCGCCGACGTGGTGGCGGCGATCGAGCCGCTGGGCGTTGCCGCTCTGGGCGCCAACTGCGGCCGCTCGCTCGAGGACACCGACGTGATCGTGACGGAGTTTCTGGAGGCGTCCCCGTCCGTTCCCCTGTGGATCAAGCCCAACGCCGGCGTGCCGCGGGTGGTGGGGGATGCGGTGGTCTACGAGGCGGACCCGGAAATGCTGGCCGACCACGTGCGGGACTTCGCCTCACGGGGCGCGAGGATCGTGGGCGGCTGTTGCGGCTCGACGCCCGATCACATCGCGGCGATCGCACGCGCCCTCGGACGCTGAGCCGCGTCAGCTCCGAGTCTTGCCCTCGCGCAACATCTCGAGCGCCCGGATGACGCGTTTCTGACGGTATCTCTACCTCGCGCATAGCGGTGTCGAGCGCGAGCTGCACCTCCACGGTGTCGCCGGCCTCGACCGCCGCCTGCTCCCGGACGGCTCGGCTGAGCCCGAGGAGAAACTCGCCGCGCATTCTCGTCACCGTGGTGCGCCAGGTGTGCCCGTTGATCGTGGCGGCGACGGGAAAGCGCTTGGCTCCCTCGCCGATCGCTTCCACCTGCTGATCGTCCAGCACGACCGCGGCAGCGGGACCGCGGGGGACAAGCGTCGCGGTCAGTGTGATCGAGCCCATCGGCGCGATTCTGGCAAGTCGGGCGGCGGCCGGTTGACTATGCTCGCGGGGCGAGGAGCCCCCGTTCCGCGTTCCGGTCTTCGTCCTCAGCCACCACCCG
>DATCPD010000143.1:0-8888 GCA_036564325.1 Solirubrobacteraceae bacterium
GGCGGGAAGCTGGCCGAGCTGGCGCGGGAGGACGGCGTGCCCGTGATCCCGGTGCCCGGGGGGTTTCAGCCCCGCGCCGCGGTGGCGTATTCCCTGGTCGTAGCGCTGGAGGTCGCCGGGCTCTGCGGCGCCGGAGAGAGCCTGCACGCCGAAATCGACGTCGCCGCCGCCCACGCGGAGCGGCTGGTGGCCGAGTGGGCCCCGGAGGCCGCGGACGACTGCCTGCCCAAGCGCCTGGCCCGCGGCCTGCACGGGACCGTGCCGCAGATCTCCGGCGCGGGTCTGACGACGCCGATCGCCTACCGCTGGAAGTGCCAGATCAACGAGAACGCCAAGACGCCCTGCTTCGCCAGCGAGCTGCCCGAACTCGATCACAATGAGCTCGCCGGCTGGGAGGCAACCGCCGATCTCGCTCGGTTCAGCGCCGTGTTCCTCGACGACTCCGACCTGCACCCCCGGATCCGCCAGCGGATCGAGCTGACGCGCGGGATCATTGCCGGGAGCGGCGCCACCACCTATCGAGTCGACACGATCGGCGAGACGCGGACCGAGCGACTGGTCTCGCAGGTACTGCTCGGCGATCTCGTCTCGTTGTACCTGGCGGTGCTCCGCGGCGTCGACCCCTCGCCGGTGAAAGTGCTCGAGCAGCTCAAGGAAGCCCTGGCCAGCGGCTGAGCCCGCGGCACCGGGGGCGCGGGCGGGGGGCGGGCCCTCGGGTCAGGTCAGCGAAGTTCGATGCCGCGCTGCTCGTAGAGCCGCGTGTCGGCAGCGCGCAGAAGCTCCTCGACCGTCTCCCCGTCGCCCGGGAAGGTCGACGTGCCGACGGTGAGGTCCCACGGTGACTGCAGCCCGATCACCGGCCTGCGCTCGAGCACCTCGGCCTCGATCCGCTGGGTCGCGGCTTGGGCGCCCTCAGGTGTCTGCTCCACGAGCAGCAGGCCCATCTCGTCGCCTCCGAGTCTCCCGACCACATCGTTTTCCCTCGCGCTGTCCGTGAGCAGCCGCGCCGTGGCGCGCAGCAGGTCGTCGCCGGCGCCATGGCCCTCGCTGTCATTGACGGTCTTCAGGCCTCGGACGTCGACGTACGCGAGCGCAAGCGGGCGTCCATACCGGCGCGCTCGCTCCAGCTCGCGGTTCGCCGCTTCGGTGAAACCGCGTCGGTTGAGGATGCCGGTGAGCGGGTCGGTGAGCGCCGCCACGCTCATTTCGGCAAACCTGCCCGCCTGGCGGCGAACCCGCGCGCCAGACCACACCGCCGAGGCGCCGGACAAGAGAGCCAGCAGGAGTGCTCCGGCCAGCGCTAACCAGACCACCTCCGGTACGACGCGCACGATGCGCTGAAACTCGCTCGGCTGGGAGCTCGTCGAGTCCGGCAGGCGGCTGCGGCGAGGGGCGACGGCCGCGGTCGAGCCAGCGGAACCGCCCGCCGGCGTCGCGGTGAACGGCTCCGTCGTGGTTCGCGATCCCGTGGTGAAGGGCGAGATCAGCTGCCCCGCGGTCGTCCCGGCCAATAACCCACTGATGGCGGCGCCCCCGGTCCCGCTCCCGGTTCCGCCCCCGGTTCCGCCCCCGGTTGCGGTCCCGGCTCCGGCTCCGGCTCCGGCCAGCAACCCAGTCGTGGCGCTCGAGTCCAGGGCAGGACGGCGTGATCGCGGCTTGGCGACCGTCGAGGTGCCGCGCTCAGCCGCGGCCGGCAGCTGCAGCGTGGGCACGGCGGCGGCGGCCAGAGCAGGGGCCGGAGTCACCGCCGCCGGAGCGGCGATTGCGCCGCTTGCCGCCCCCTGGCCCCGTCCGTGGTGGCCGTTGCTCGCGCCGCCGCCCGCCCCGTGGCCCCGTCCTTGGTGGCCGTTGCTCGCGCCGCTGCCCGCCCCGTGGCCCCGTCCGTGGTGGCCGTTGCTCGCGCCGCTGGCCGCCCCGTGGCCCTGTCCGTGCTGGCCGTTGCTCGCGCCGCCGGATCCGGTTGCCGCGCCTCCGTGCTTGCTTGAGCCGTGCCCCCGGTGGCCGCTGTTGCCGTGCCCGCTGTTGCCGTGGCCGCTGTTGCCGTGGCCACTGTTGCCGTGGTTGCCGTGGCCGCCACCGCCGCCGTTTGAGTTTCCGTGGCCCGGTGGGGGCCCTGAGGAGGCGGGTGCAGACCCGGACCCAGCGTTCCCCGACCCGTGCGCTCCGCCCTGACCGCCTTTCCCCGGGCTGTTACTGACCGCGCTGTGTGCGGCAGCGTCAGCCTTGGTCGATGCGTGAGCTCCCCCGTGGGCCGCGGCGGCGCCGGCGGCGAGTCCCACGCCGCCGCTCAACGCGGAAACCATTAGCGCAAGGGCGGTGAACCGCTTAGCGCGGATCGTGATTCGACGGGATGGGGCCACCACTCCAAGACTCGGTTCCTGCTCCGAGGTTTAGTTCACACTTGCCGGCTACCAAATCTATGCGAGAAATGAACACATTGGGCCCTGACTGGACGAATGGCGTAGACCAAAATGCGCCCAAACCTTGACACAATCGTGGTAACGTTGGCTCGAGATGGAGGCCCTGACCATTCACGAAGCGGCGGAGACCACAGGTTGGTCTGCGCGGATGCTGCGATACGTCGAGCGCACCGGCCTGGTCACGCCGGGCCGCTCAGCATCCGGATACCGCCTCTACGGACCCCCCGAGCTGCAGCGCCTGCGAACGCTGAAGGAACTACTGGGTCGCTTTGACGTGGGCCTCTCGGATGTGGCCTTCGCGGCGCGCATAGCCAGCGATGGTGAGCTTCGCATGGCGGTCGAGGATTGGCTGCGCGCCCAGCCGAGCCGGCCGGAGCACGTCGAGCCGGCCGACTGGCTGCGCTTCGAGCAGGACAAGCATCAGAGGCTGCTCACGGCGGCCTGACCGAAACTTTGATCAACCCGATGACGATTGTGGAGAACCTATGAGCACGACTGCAGCTAAGACCGATTTCAAGGTCGCGAACCTCGATCTGGCCGAGTTCGGCCGCAAGGAGATCCGGCTCGCCGAGCATGAGATGCCGGGACTGATGGCCACCCGCCGTGAGTACGCCGACCGGCAGCCACTGAAGGGTGCGCGAGTCACCGGCTCGCTGCACATGACGATTCAGACGGCCGTGCTGATCGAGACGCTGGTCGCGCTCGGCGCCGAGGTGCGCTGGGCGAGCTGCAACATCTTCTCCACCCAGGATCACGCGGCGGCCGCGATCGTCGTCGGCCCGGAGGGCACGCCCGAGGATCCCCAGGGGGTGCCGGTGTTCGCCTGGAAGGGAGAGACGCTCGAGGAGTACTGGTGGTGCACCGAGCAGGCCCTGCGCTGGGCGGGAGGGACCGAGTTCACCGGTCCCAACATGATCCTCGACGACGGCGGCGACGCGACGCTGCTAGTGCACAAGGGCGTCGAGTGCGAGCTCGCCGGAGCGGTTCCGGACCCTTCGACCGCCGACTCGGATGAGTTCCGGCTCATCCTCGAGACTCTGCAGCGCTCGCTCGAGGAGGATCCGCAGCGCTGGACGAAGGTGGCCCAGGACATCCAGGGCGTGACCGAGGAGACGACGACCGGCGTCCATCGGCTGTATCAGTTCGCCGAGCAGGGACAGCTGCTGTTCCCGGCCATCAACGTCAACGACTCCGTGACGAAGTCGAAGTTCGACAACAAGTACGGCTGCCGGCATTCGCTGATCGACGGGATCAACCGCGCCACCGACGTGCTGATCGGCGGCAAGGTCGCCGTCGTCTGCGGCTACGGCGACGTCGGCAAGGGCTGCGCGGACTCTCTGCGCGGGCAGGGCGCCCGCGTGGTGGTGACCGAGATCGACCCGATCTGCGCGTTGCAGGCGGCGATGGACGGCTACCAGGTGTCCACGCTCGAGGACGTGATCGGCACCGCCGACATCTTCATCACGGCGACCGGCAACAAGGACGTGATCACCGCCGAGCACATGTCGCAGATGAAGCATCAGGCGATCGTCGGCAACATCGGCCACTTCGACAACGAGATCGACATGGCCGGACTGACTCGTCTCGACGGGGTGCAGCGGATCAACATCAAGCCTCAGGTCGACGAGTGGGTGTTCGCCGACGGGCACACGATCATCGTGCTCTCCGAAGGCCGGCTGCTCAACCTCGGCAACGCCACCGGGCATCCGAGCTTCGTGATGTCGAACTCGTTCACCAACCAGGTGATGGCGCAGATCGAGCTGTTCGGCCACACCGACATCTACGAGAAGCGCGTGTACACCCTGCCCAAGCACCTCGACGAGAAGGTCGCGCGGCTGCACCTCGACGCGCTCGGCGTCAGGCTGACCGAGCTGACGCCGGCTCAGGCGTCCTACCTGGGCATCCCGGCCAACGGCCCCTACAAGCCCGACCACTACCGGTACTAGCCGCCGGCCCGCTCGGATGGCCCGGGTCTCGATCCCGCCGCACGAGATCGCCGATCTCGCCCTCGCTCCCGAGGGCGCGGCGCGGATCGCCTGGGCCTCCGAGCAGATGCCGGTGCTGGCGCAGGTCCGCAGACGCCTGCGCGAAGACCGGCCACTGGACGGGATCCGCATCGCGGCCTGCCTGCACGTCACCGCCGAGACGGCCAACCTCATCAGCACCCTGATCGAGGGCGGCGCGAGTGTCTCGCTGTGCTCGGCCAATCCGCTCTCGGCGCAGGACGACGTCGCGGCCTCGCTGGTGCTCGACCACGGCGTCGAGGTGCGAGCGGTGCGCGGGGAGGACCTCGACAGCTACGCCGAGCACGTACGCGCGCTGATCGCGGGCCTGCCCCAGATCACGATCGACGACGGCGCCGATCTGCTCGTCACCGCGCATGGCCAGGGTGGCGAGGCGCTGGAGAGCCTGATCGGCGCCACCGAGGAGACGACGACCGGGCTGGTCAGGTTGCGGCGCCTGGAGGAGGCCAACCAGCTGCGCTGCCCCGTGCTGGCCGTCAACGAGGCGCGCACGGAACGAGCGCTCAATGACCGCCACGGTACGGGTCAATCGGCACTCGACGGGATCATTCGGGCCAGTCACGTTCTGCTGGCCGGTCACACCGTGGTCGTGGTCGGCTACGGGTGGGCGGGTCAGGGCGTCGCCGAACGGGCACGCGGCGCGGGCGCGGTGGTGATCGTGTGCGAGGTCGATCCGCTGCGGGCGCTCGAGGCCCGCATGGCCGGCTACGAGGTGATGCCCGCGCTGCAGGCGGCTGAGCGCGGGGACATCTTCGTCACCGTGACCGGTTCGCGCCGGGTCCTCAGAGGAGAGCACTTCAAGCGGATGAAGGACGGAGCGCTGCTGGCCAACGCCGGCCACTTCGACGTCGAGCTCGACCTGGATGAGCTCCGCGAGCTGGCCAGCGGAGGGATCCGTGAGGTTCGCCCGCTCGTCGAGCGGTACGAGCTGAAGGACGGACGGCGGCTGAACCTGATCGCGCGTGGCCGCGTGGTCAACCTCGCCGCCGCCGAAGGTCACCCCGCCGCCGTGATGGACGTCTCGTTCGCCCTGCAGGCGCTGTGCGTGGAGGAGCTCGTGCGCACAGCGGGGACGCTGTCCGCGGCCGTACACCCGGTGCCGGCCAGGATCGATCGGGAGGTGGGGCGGCTCAAGCTCGCGGCGCTGGGCGTCGAGATCGATGAGCCGACGCTCGAGCAGGAGCATTACCGCGAGTCCTGGGGATAGGACGGGTAGGACGGTTACCTCCGCCGTCTCTGAAAGGATCACCCCGATGGAAGGCTCCACCAAGTCAGGCGCAGGCGGCAAGCGATTCGGCGGGATCGACCTGGGCGGCACGAAGGTCGAGGTGGTTGTCGTCGACTCGCGCAACAAGGTGCTGGGTTCAGCTCGGGTGCCCACGCCGACGGAAGGTGGCCCGCAGGACGTTGCCGACGAGATCGTCAAGGCGGTGAAAACGGCGTGCGCCGAGGCGGGCACCGAGAGCTCGACGCTGGCCGGCGTCGGTGTCGGCTCGCCCGGGATCGTCGATCCGGTCAGCGGAGCCGTGACCAGCGCCCGGAACCTCCCGGACTGGGACGGGACGTTTCCCCTCGGGGAGACCCTGGCCAAGGTGCTCGGCACCACTGTCCGCGTCGGCAACGACGTGCAGGTGGCCACGGAAGGAGAATTTCATCTCGGCGCGGGACGTCCCTACAAGTCGCTGCTCGGCGTGTTCTGGGGCACCGGGGTCGGCGGCGGTCTGGTGCTGGGCGGCAAGCCGTGGCTCGGGCGCGGGGGGGCCGGTGAGATCGGCCACATGGTGGTGAAGAACGGCGGCGCGCGATGCCCCTGCGGCCGGCGCGGCTGCATGGAGGCCTACGCAGGTCGCGCAGCGATGGAGGCGAGGGCACGACGGCAGGTCAAGCGGGGGGCCCGGACAAAGCTGTTCAAGCTGATGGAGCAGCACGGCCGTCCGCGGCTGACCAGCGGCATCTGGCAGCGAGCGCTCGAGCAGAACGACGCGCTGGCTCAGGAACTGATCGAGCGGGCGATCCGCGCGCTCGGCGCCGGCGTCGCCTCGGCGGTGAACCTGCTCGACGTCGAGGCCGTGGTGATCGGCGGCGGCCTGGGCGTGCGTTTCGGCCAGCCGTACGCCGAGCGGATCCGTGCGGCGATGCAGCCGCACCTGTTCAACGACGAGTATCCGCCCGACGTGAAGGTCGCGGCGCTGGGCGACCTCGGCGGGGCTTTGGGCGCAAGTTTGCTCGTGCGCCCCGCTCGCCGCTCGCGTTCCTGATCCGCAGTTCGCTGCAGTCTCGACGCCCTCGGTCCCGCGAAGTCCGGGCCACTTGTTGGCACGAAGGCCTCGACTTTGGCAGGATGAGTCACGCGGCAGGCCGATCGGGCATCAGGGAGAGAGAGGAGCTGTCGCGATCACGCGTGGGAATGGAGCAGAGCCGGCCGCGGGCGAGGATCCGTACCGCCACGCCGCCGCGTCCCCGCACGGCACGAGTCCAGTCGCCCGAATCGCCGCCGCCGGAGCGCTCCTGGCTGCGCTGGTCCTGGTCGGGCTGGTCCTGCTTGGAAACGGGTCGAGTTATGCGCTGAGGGCCAACTTCCAGGACGCAGGCGGCCTCGTCAAGGGTGACGACGTGCTGATCGGTCCTGCGAGGGTCGGCTCGGTCAAGTCGATCAGCCTGACGCCTGATGGCCAGGCACAGGTGTCGATGGGGCTCGACTCGAGCGTCGGCAAGCTGCCGGCGGACACGATTGCGCGGATCTTCGAGAACTCGTTGTCCGGAATCGCGAACAAGTACGTCGTCCTTGAGCCCGGGACCAGCCCGGCTCGGCTCCCCGACGGCGCCCTGATCGCGGCCGATCACACGCATTCGTCGGTCAACCTCGACCAGCTGTTCGACACGCTGAGCCCGAAGACGCGAACCGGGCTGAGCGGTTTCATCCGAGGTGAGGCCGCGGCGATCAAAGGGAAGGCCCCGCAGGCCAGCCGCTCGCTGCAGTATTTCGCGCCCGCGCTGGTCAGCACGAGCAACGTCACCCGTGAACTCGCGCGCAGCGAGCCCACGTTCGACAGCCTGCTGGTGCAGGGAGCACAGACGATGCAGACGCTCGCCTCCCGGACCGCGCAGCTCTCGCAGCTCGTGTCGAACACGAACGCGACGACGGGAGCCATCGCGGGCCAGAGCCAGAACCTCCAGCAGGCGTTGTCGCTGCTGGCGCCGGCGCTCAACCACTCCACCTCGACCTTCGCCGGGCTTCGTTCGACGCTCGATG
This sequence comes from Solirubrobacteraceae bacterium, assembly GCA_036564325.1. Lineage (GTDB taxonomy): Bacteria > Actinomycetota > Thermoleophilia > Solirubrobacterales > Solirubrobacteraceae > Palsa-465. Next base: position 7,698 of record DATCPD010000143.1, read on the forward strand.
TGCTCGATCCGCTCGTGGTCCGCTCGATCCCCGCCTCCCGGCGTCTGGCGCAGTTCGCCACGGGGCTGCGCCGGTTGACAACTCTCTCGATCCCGACCGTCGGTCAGCTCAGCGCGCTGATCCGCAATCCCTCCGGCGGCGGGGATCTGATCTCGCTGCTGCAGGCCACGCCGTCGCTGGCGAAGCTGGCCCAAGCGTCGTTCCCGCGGATGATCAAGCAGTTCAACGACTCGCAGGCACAGGTCGACACGTTCCTGCAGTACACGCCGGACGTCGTCGCCGCGCTGACCAACCTGGGTCAGATCGGCGGTTATTACGACGCCAACGGCCATTACGCCCGCACCCAGCCGTGGTTCGGCGCATTCGGCGTCGACGGCGCGAACCAGCTGACCAGCCGTCCTCCGTCGCAGCGCTTCCAGGGTCTGCAGGTGGCTCGCACGCGTTGCCCCGGCGGGGCGGTGCAGCCGGCCCCGGACGGGTCGGCTCCCGCAGCGGTGCCGGGTTGCACGAAGTCGACAGTGCCTCCCGGGCCATGAGACGGCTGGCGGCGATAGCGGCGGCGCTGGTCGCCTTGATTGCGCTGGCGGCTGCGTCGAGCGGATCTTCGAGCGGCGCCGCCCCGGTCTACCAGGTGCGCGCGATCTTTGACGACGCGGCCTTCGCCGTCCCGGGCGAGGACGTGAGGGTGGCTGGGGCGCCGGTGGGCTCGATCAATTCGCTCGAGGTCTGCACGAAGACGCCTTGCCCAGCCAGCTCTCCGCTCAACAAGGCAGCGGTCACGATCCAGATCAACACGCCGGGCTTCACGCCCTTCTATGCGAACGCGCATTGCGCAATCCGTCCGCAGTCGCTGATCGGCGAGAAGTACGTCGACTGCGAACCTGGCTCCTCACCCTCGGCTCAGCTCCAGAGGATCGCCTCCGGGCCTGGTGCCGGGACCTATCTGCTGCCGTTGGCAAACACCAGCTCCCCGGTCGACTCGGACATCGTTCAGGACATCTCCCAGCAGCCGGTGCGCCAGCGCTTCGCGCTGATCCTGGACGAGCTCGGCACCGGCCTCGCAGCCCGTGGGTCCGACCTGAACAACGTGATCCACCGGGCCAACCCGGCGCTCGGGCAGACGGACAAGGTGCTGCAGATCCTCGCGCGCCAGAACCACGTGTTGGCGCGGCTGTCCAGTGAGTCGGATGC
>DATCPD010000147.1:0-12040 GCA_036564325.1 Solirubrobacteraceae bacterium
GTGTCGCTCGGCGGCTGGGGCGGTGTCGGCGAGGTCCAGGCGCAACTCCTGCGCCCCACGGACCCCGACGCCGTCCGCGCCGCCCTCGAGCCGGCCCGCAGCGCCCACGGCGCAATCGCGCGCGGGATGGGCCGCTCCTACGGCGACGCGGCGCAACTGGCCGGCGGTCTCGTGCTCGAGCTGACCGCGCTCAAGCACGTCGACCTCGATCACCAGAGCGGGATCGTCACCGTGCAGGCGGGCATCACGATCGGGGAGCTGCTTGACCAGGTCGTGCCCCAGGGCTGGATCGTCCCGGTCGTACCCGGGACCCAGCACGTGACGATCGGCGGAGCGATCGCCAGCGATATCCACGGCAAGAACCACGGCACGGCGGGGACGTTCGGCAGCCACGTGCAGGCGATCGGGCTGTTGAGCGCCGCTGGCGAGCTGCTCGAGCTCGAGCCTGAGGACCCCGACGGCCTGTTCGCGGCGACGCTCGGCGGGATGGGCCTGACCGGAGTCATCGTCTGGGCGCGGATCGCCCTGGCGCCGGCCGGCCGCGCGCTGCTGTCGGTGGACACCGACCGGGCGAGGGATTTGGACGAGGCGCTCGCGCTGCTCTCGCAGCCGGGCGGGCCCCACCGCGTCGCCTGGCTTGACGTACTCGGTCCGCGGGCCGGCCGCGGGATAGTCACCCGGGCGAAACTGCTCGGCGAGGGCGAGGACGAGGGCGAGATCGCTCCGACCGCGACCGCCACCCAGACCGCGACCGTGCTGGCGCGGGCGACGGTACCGGCGCGGTGGCCATCCGGCGTGTTGCGGCCGATTACCGTGAGCGCGTTCAACGAGCTGCGCTTCCGTCGCGCATCGCGGCGCCAGCGCGGGCACGTCGAGCAGTTCGGCGCGCACATGTTCCCGCTCGATGTGCTGCGGGCCTGGCCGCGGCTGTACGGCCCTCGGGGCTTCGTCCAGTACCAGCTGGTGGTCCCGCCGTCGGGGGTGCAGGTGCTGCAGCAGACGATCGAGCTGCTGCGCCGCCGGCGCGTCCCGTGCTACTTGGCCGTGCTCAAGGATTTCGGACCCGCCAATGGCGCGCCGCTGTCGTTTCCGATCGCGGGCTGGACGCTCGCGCTCGACCTGCCGGCCGCCGCGCCGGGTCTGCACCAGGCCCTGGAGCAGCTGGATGAGCTGGTGGCCGCCGCCGGTGGGCGCGTCTACCTGAGCAAGGATTCCCGCCTGCGGCCTGACACCGTGCGGGCGATGTACCCTGAGCTGCCCGCGTGGCGCCGCGTCCGCGATCAGATCGATCCTGATGGGCTCTGGCGCTCCGATCTGGCCCTGCGCACCGGATTGGTCGAGGCATGAGCGCCGGCGCCCCCACGCGCGTGCTGCTGCTTGGCGGCAGCTCGGAGATCGGGTTGGCGATCGTGCGCCGGCTGGCTCGCGATGCGCCGGTGCGCCCTTATCTGCTCGGGCGCGACGGGGCTCGTTTGGAGCATGTCGCGGGGGAGCTGCGGGGCGAGAACTGGCCCGACGTGGAGGTCGGGCTGGTTGACGCGGAGGCGCTTGATACCCACGAGGCCGCCATCGCGACGGCGTTCGAGCGCTCCGGCGGCTTCGATCTGGCGATCCTCGCGGTAGGGATCCTTGGCGCTCAGGACGGGCTCGACGCCGATCCGGCCACGGCGGCAGAGGTCCTGCACGTGAACTTCACCGGCGCCGGATCGCTGCTGATGGCCTGCATGCGCGCGATGCGCCGGCAGGGGCGCGGGACCGTCGTCGTGATGTCGAGCGTCGCGGCCGAGCGGCCGCGGGCCGGCAACGCGATCTACGGCGCCGCCAAGTCCGGTCTCGACGCGCTGGCGCAGGGGTTGGCCGACGCGGCGGGCTCCGGCGGTCCCCGTGTGCTCGTCGTTCGCCCGGGGTTCGTAAAGACGCGGATGACCGAGGGCCTTGATCCCGCTCCCTTCGCCACCACGCCAGAGGCCGTCGCCGAGGCCACCGTGCGCGGGCTCTCCGGGCGTGCCCACACCATCTGGGTGCCGGGCAAGCTCCGCGTGGTGTTCGCCGTGCTCCGTCACCTTCCACGGGCGATCTACCGGAGGCTCCCGCTGTGAGACGCGAGGTGCTGGCGATCGATCTGGCAGTCGCGGTGGTCCTGGCCGCACTGGTGCTGATCCTCTCCCCCGGGGTAGCCGTGGCGGGGATGATCGCGCTGATCGTGCTGCTTGTCTGCGTGTTCAGCGTGGTCTGGGACATCCGGCGAGGCCGCCGCCGCCCTGGCACCCGCCGCACGGGAAGCCGCCGCGCGGCCCCGCGCCAAAGCCGCCCCCGCCGCGACCGCTAACTGGGTCGCGCCGGTGGGGCCTACTAACCCGCCGCCACGCCGGAGTCGAGCTTCGGCGAGCTCCAGCTCACCAGCAGGCGGCGCTCGATCTCGTCGCCCAGCCGGTCGATGGGAATCCGCTCCTGCTTGAGGCTGTCACGGTCGCGCAGCGTGACGGTGCGGTCCTCGAGTGACTGGTGGTCGACCGTGACCGCCCAGGGCGTGCCGATCTCGTCCTGGCGGCGGTAGCGGCGCCCGATCGCGCCGCCCTCGTCGTACTCGGTCTGCACGCGCTCCCGCAACGCGCGATGGATTTCCCCGGCCAGCTCCGGCTGGCCGTCCTTCTTGACCAGCGGGAGCACCGCGACCTTGACCGGCGCGATCTGCGGGTGCAGCCGCAGGACCGTCCGCTGCTCGCCCTCGATCTCGTCCTCGTCGTAGCTGTCGACCAGGAAGGCCAGCATCGCCCGATCGACGCCGGCCGCCGGCTCGATCACGTGCGGGACGTAACGCTCGCCGCTGGCCGTATCGACGTACTCGAGCTTCTGCCGTGAGTACTCGGCGTGCTGGCGCAGATCGAAGTCGCCGCGGTTGGCAATCCCCTCGAGCTCCGACCAGCCGATCGGGAACAGGTACTCGATGTCACTCGTGGCGCTCGAATAGTGCGAAAGCTCGTCCGCCGCGTGCGCACGCAGCTGCAGGTGGTCGGGGCGGATACCGAGCCGCGTGTACCAGTTCATCCGCTGCTCGAGCCAATGCTCGAACCAGCGCGTCGCCTCATCGGGCGGGACGAAGAACTCCATCTCCATCTGCTCGAACTCCCGCGTGCGGAAGATGAAGTTGCCGGGCGTGATCTCGTTGCGAAAGCTCTTGCCGATCTGCGCGATCCCGAACGGCGGCTTCTTGCGGGCGAACTGCAGGTAGTTCTTGAAGTTGAGGAAGATGCCCTGGGCGGTTTCGGGGCGCAGGTACACGGTCGAGCCCTCCTCCTGCACCGGGCCGACCGTGGTCTGGAACATCAGGTTGAAGGCGCGGGCCTCGGTCAGGTCGCAGTCCGGCGTCTCGCCGGGCTTCTTCGACGGCTTGCGGCCGCAGTGAGCCTGGTCGATGTGGTCGGCCCGGAAGCGCAGCTTGCAGGTGCGGCAGTCGATCAGCGGGTCGGTGAACCCGGCGAGATGGCCGCTGGCCTCCCATGTCCGCGGGTGCTGGATGATCGCCGAGTCGAGCGCCACGATGTCGTCACGCTGGCGCAGCATCGCCTTCCACCACTGCTCCTTGACGTTGTTCTTGAGCAGCACGCCGTAGTGGCCGTAATCGTAGCTCGAGCCGAGGCCGCCATAGATCTCGCTGCTGGGGAAGACGAAGCCCCGCCGTTTGCACAGCGAAACGATCTTGTCCATGGTCACGGCGTCGGTGGGCATCCGGCCGCGGATGCTAGCCGGGGTGCGCCCCGTCAGCGGAAACGCCGCCACGCTTGGCACTCTCGGGTTGAGAGTGCCAAAGCCGGAAGCTATACTTCCTGAAGCGATGCCGATCTACGAATACCGTTGCGAGAACGATCACAACATCGAGGTCATGCAGCGCATGTCCGACGGTCCCGTCGAGGCCTGCACGGTTTGCGGGGCGTCCGTTCAGCGGGTGTTTCACCCGATCGCCGTGCACTTCAAGGGTTCGGGCTTCTACAACACCGACTACGGAACTCGCAAGCGCTCACGCGAGCAGAAGGAAACCGCGGACGGCAACAAGAGCAAGGACGGCGCCGCGGCGAAGTCCGGCGGCGAGTCGAACTCGAACGGAGGCTCGAACTCGGGATCAGGCTCGGGCTCTGATTCAGGCTCCAAGCCGAAGAAGTCCGAGTCGGCCGCCTCCTCCGGCTCGACGTCCTCCTAGCCCGGCTCAGCCTTTCATCAGCTTCGAGACCGCGCCGGCGACCTCGCCCGGGGTCACGGTCAGCGCCGATTCGCCGTCTGGCAACGTGGTGGCGCCGCTCGGCTTCAACACGACCACCGGAGCCGAGCCACCGAGCTCGGAGGCCGCGAACAGACTCAGCAGCGTGAAGCCGCCCATATCGGTGCGCAGAACCTTGGGCGCCTCCCAGGCGGCCCACGGGAGGTGGAAGAAGGAGGTCGGCGAGAGCAGTTGCGACTTGACCGCGTTGAGGATCTGCTGCTGGCGCCGGACCCGGGTGAGGTCGCTCTCCGCCGGGTTGCAGGCGTTGTGCCGGGTGCGAGCCAGGGTCAGCGCCTGAATCCCGTTCAGGTGATGGGTTCCGGGCGCCAGGTGCAGCGAGAACCCGCCGTTCTTGGTGCCCCCGCTGATGTCTGAGCAGATCCGGCCGGTCGTGACGTCGACGCCTCCGATCGCGTCGATGAACTTCGGGAACGCGGCCAGATTGACGACGATGATGTGGTTGATCTTCACCCCGGTGAACGCTTCGACGGTCTTGATCGCCAGCGCCGGGCCACCGTAGGCGTAGGCGGCGTTGATCTTCGTCGTGCCGTGTCCGGGGATGTTGGCCACCGTGTCTCGGGGGATCGACAACCGGCGGGAGGCGCCGCCCCCGATCCGCCACAGCATCATCGTGTCAGAGCGGCTGCCGGTGTCACTGGTGTTGGCTCCGGCCTCCTTCGACCCGGTCGGCCGCTGATCGGTGCCGAGGATCAGCACGGTGTCGGCCGAGGTGATCATGTTGCCGCCGGAGGTCAACGCGGCGGTGGCGGAGCTCGGCAGATTGCCCTGCTCGATCTGCGCGCTGACGATGAACAGCACCAGCGAGAGCAGCAGCCAGGCCACCGCGGCGATCGCCACGTACTTGAGCACCCGCCGGGCGATCGCCCATCGCCCGCGCTGGCCGGGCTCGCGCGGCGGCCGCTCCCGATCGCCGCGCCCCGCGGTGGGCAGCCCGGCGTCCTCCTCCCCGCGCAGCAGGGCACGCAGCCCGCGGGGACGGGCACGGTAGGTCGTGTAGGGGCGCTCGCCCGATCCAGAGCGGGACGCCTCACCGCCGCTGTAGAGGCGGTAGGGACGCTCGTCGGGCTGCGCCCGGTTGCGGGGGTTCTCGGACATCCGGGCACTGCATATAGTGATCGACATGCCAGGCCGGCGCACCATCGGCGTCGACATTGGCGGGACGAAGGTCCTGGCTGGCGTGGTTGACGAGGGCCTCGGCGTCCACAACCGTGCGCAGCGCTCGGTGACCGGTCTCGACCTGTCGGCGATCATCGATATGACCGTGGAAGCGGTGCAGGAGGCGCGGGATGTCGCCGGCGCGGACGCCGCCGCGGTCGGCTTCGGGATCCCCTGCCTGATGGACCAGCGCACCGGCAAGGCGGTGTTCTCGGCCCACCTACCGCTGGCCGACGTGGCGTTCGGGGCGATCATGACCGAGCGGCTGGGCCTCCCCGTGTTCGTCGACAACGACGGCAACAACACCGCGCTGGCCGAGCATCGGGCCGGGGCAGCGCAGGGCGCCAGCGACGCGGTGATCCTGACCATGGGCACCGGCATCGGCGGCGGCCTGATCCTGGGTGGGCGGCCGTACCGCGGCTCGGTCGGCGCCGCGGCCGAGTTCGGTCACGTCTCGATCGAGATGAACGGCCCCCCGTGTCACAGCAACTGCCCCAACCGAGGCTGCCTGGAGACGTTGGCCTCCGGCCCGGCGCTCGTCCGCGAGGCGTCCCGTCTGGCTCACGAGCGCCCGCACTCAGGGCTGGGTCGGGCGCTGGGCGACGGCCAGGAATTGGTCGGGCCACTCGTCACCGAGCTGGCCCACGACGGCGACGAGTCGGCAATCGAGGTCATCACCCTGATCGGCCACCGGCTCGGCGTGGGCATCGCCAACTACGTGAACATCTTCAATCCGCAGGTCGTGGTCATCGGCGGCGGCGTGATCGCCGCCGGCGAGCTGCTGTTGGCGCCGGCGCGCGCGGTGGTGGCCGAGCGAGCCCTCCCACCCTCGCGTGACGAGGTCCGGATCGTCGCCGCCCACTTCGGGGTGGAGGCCGGGATGGTCGGGGCGGCGGCGCTGGCCTTCGACGGGCTGCATGGGCGGGGTCCATGAGCGGCCAGCTGATCGTCTGCCCGACGCCGATCGGCAACCTTCAGGACGTGACCCTCCGAGTCCTGGCTGCCCTGCGCGAGGCGGACGTGGTCGCCTGCGAGGACACGCGGCGCACGCGCGTGCTGCTCGATCGCTACGGCGTCAGCGCCAAGCTGGTCAGCTACCACGAGCACAACGAGTCCGAGCGGGCGCTGGAGCTGGTCGGCCGGATGCGCGACGGCGAGGTCGTGGCGCTCGTGTCCGACGCCGGGATGCCGCTGGTCTCAGATCCGGGTTTCGTGCTCGTGCGAGCTTGTGTGGCCGCGGGGCTCGCGGTCGAGGTGCTGCCCGGGCCTTCGGCGGCCCTGGCCGCGCTTGTGGCCTCCGCGTTGCCCGCCGATCGCTGGCGCTTCGCCGGCTTTCTGCCCCGCAAGCGCGGGGAGCTGGCGGAGATCTTCCGCTCCCCGGAGACCCTCGTCGCGTTCGAGTCGCCGCGCAGGGTGGCGGCATCGCTCGAGGTGCTCGCCGAACTAGACCCGGATCGTCCGGTCGCCGTGTGCCGTGAGCTGACCAAGCTGCACGAGGAGGTCGTCCGCGGGACCGCATCCGAACTGGCCACGCGATATCGCGCCCAGGCGCCGCGCGGAGAGGTCGTCCTGGTCTTCGGGCCGGCGCAGCCGCGCGCGGGGGACCCGGGGCCGGCACTCGAGGCCGTGCGTCGGCTGGTCGACGCTGGGGCCAAGCCGCGGGTCGCCGCGGCCGTGGTCGGAGAGCTGGCCGGGTTCTCGGCCAACGAGCTCTACAGCGCGCTGACGGCGCGCGACTAGATCACTGCGCCGAGAAGCGCTTGGCCTCTTCGGCCAGCGCCAGCCAGTCGTCGGCCGGCTCGGGCAGCTTCGCCCAGTCCTTCATCGGACGCCCCCGGCCCGAGGGATCGAATTCGCTCACCCGGCCGCCGGCGATCAGCTCCGCCGCCCGCTCCCGGCCGATCTTCAGCACCAGTTCGTCCGCGGACAGTCCACCGAACATCTTGCTGCCCACCTTCAGCGCCGGCATGCCCATCATCTGTCCTTCGGAGACGCTCGGATCGGCGAGCAACTCGTGGACCACGGCACGGTATGACTCGGGCTGGTCGATGGGGCGCAGGATAGCCTTGAACGGGATGTCCTACTACGTCACCACCCCGATCTATTACGTCAACGCGCAGCCGCATCTCGGCCACGCGTACACGACGATCGCCGTGGACGTGCTCGCGCGGCACATGCGCCAGCGCGGCGAGGACGTGTTCTTTCTCACCGGCACCGACGAGCACGGAGAGCCGGTCGCGGACGCGGCCCGCGCGCAGGGACTCGAGCCGAAGGAACTGGCTGACCGCAACGCGGAGCGGTTCAAGGCGCTGATGCCCCGGCTCGACGCCTCCAACGACTTCTTCATCCGCACCTCCGACGAGCAGCACAAGGCCAAGGTCCAGGAGGTCCTCCAGCGGGTCCACGACAACGGCCACACCTACAAGGACCTCTACGAAGGCTGGTACTGCCCGCGCTGTGCGGACTTCAAGGTCGAGAACGAGATCCTCGAGGGCAACCGCTGCCCGATTCACGAGATCCCGCTCGAGCTCCACCAGGAGGAGAACTGGTTCTTCCGCCTGTCGACATTCCAGCAGCCGCTGGAGCAGCTGTACGCGGAGCGCTCGGACTTCGTGATGCCGCAGCGGCACTTCAACGAGGCACGCTCGTTCATCGGCTCCGGTCTGCAGGACGTGTCGCTCTCCCGCGCCCGGATGCACTGGGGCGTCATCGTCCCGTGGGACCCCAGCCACGTCTTCTACGTCTGGTTCGACGCGCTGCTCAACTATTACACGGCTCTCGGTTATGCCCGGCCGGGCGAGGATCTGACCGACCGGTTCTGGCCCGCCACCTTCCACGTCATCGGCAAGGACATCCTCAAGTTCCACACCGTGTTCTGGCCCGCGCTGTTGATGGCCGCCGAGCTGCCGGTGCCCGATCACGTGTTCGTGCACGGCTTCCTGCTCGGCTCCGACGGGCGCAAGATGAGCAAGTCGCTTGGCAACGTGCTCGACCCGTTCGAGGTGATCGACGAGTTCGGGACGGACGCCCTGCGCTTCTACCTGATGCGCGACGTCGCCTTCGGCGGAGATGGCGCGGTGGGGATGGATGCCGTGCGCTCGCGCTACGACGCGGAGCTGGCCAACGAGTACGGGAACCTGGCCAGCCGCACGATCGCGATGCTGCTCCGCTACCGCGACGGGGCGATTCCGCAGGTCGCCACCGATCGCGAACTGGCGCAGGACTTCGACTCCCTGCCTGTTGAAGTTGCCGCGGTGCTCGATCGCGCCGAGGCGACGCAAGCGCTCGAGTTGATCTGGCGGCGCGTGCGCCGCCTGAACCGCTACGTCGAGGAGCGCGCTCCATGGCAGCTGGCCAAGGACGACGCGTCGGCGGACGCGCTCGACGAGGCGCTCGCCTCGCTGGCCGAGGGACTGCGCTCGATCAGCGTGCTGCTGCATCCCTACATGCCGGCCAGCACCCAGCGACTGCTGGCCGCGCTGGGTTCCGAGTCGCTGCACTACGAGCAGGCCAGCTTCGCGCCGCTCGGCAACGGCGCCGTGGTGGCCGCGCTCGACCAGATGTTCCCCAAGCGCACGTGATCGACAGCCACACGCATCTGGAGCTGTGCGAGCCGCCGGACGCCGAGCTGGTCGCCACGGCAGTGGAGGCGGGCGTACGACGAATCCTGACCGTGGGGGTCGACGGCGCCAGCAGTCGTGCCGCGTTGGCCGCCGCGGAGGCCTTCCCGCAGGTCTACGCAGCCGTCGGCCGTCACCCGAACTCGGCCACCGGCTTCGACGACGCCGACCTGGCCGAGCTCGAGGCGCTGGCCGCTCACCCGCGGTGCGTGGCGATCGGGGAAACCGGGCTCGACTTCTACCGCGAGGGCGCGCCGGGGGAGGACCAGCGGCGGGCGTTCCTGGCCCAGATCGAGCTGGCGCGGACCGCCGCCAAGCCACTCGTGATCCACACCCGCGCGGCCGAGGACGAGACGCTGTCGGTGCTCGAGGAGCACGCTCAGGGAATCCGGGTCGTCCTTCACTGCTTCTCCATGCCCGAGCGGATCGCGCGTTGCCTCGAGCACCCGGACTGGTGGATCTCCTTCGCCGGGAACCTGACCTACCCGAGTGCAGCGACGCTGCGCGAGGCCGCGCTCCGGGTCCCCGTGGAGCGGCTGCTGGTCGAGACCGATGCCCCGTACCTGGCACCGCAGGCGATCCGTGGCCGGCCGAACCAGCCCGCGAACGTGGTTCACACCGCCCAGGCGCTGGCCGTGGAGCGACGGGTGCCGTTCTCGGAGCTCGAGGAGGGGATCGAGCAAACCGCGGCTGCGCTCCTCGGATGGTGAGAAGCGGCCGGGAGCTGGGCCAGAACTTCCTCGTCGATCGGAACATCCTCGGCGTGATCGAACGGCTGGCCGAGCTGAGCGCTCGGGATGTCGTGCTGGAGATCGGCGGTGGCCCGGGAGTGCTGTCGCAGCGGATCGCCGCCCTGACCCGCCACGTCCACGTGGTGGAGATCGATCTACGTCTCGAGCCGGCGCTGCGAGACGCGCTCGCGCCATACGACAACGTCTCGCTGCATTTCCTCGACGCGCTCGAGCTCGACCTCGCCTCGCTCGAGCCGGCACCCGACAAGGTCGTGGCGAACCTGCCCTATTCGATCGCGGCCACGGCGATCCTGCGGACGATCGAGCAGCTGCCCGAGGTTCGCAGCTGGGTCGTGATGGTCCAGCGTGAGGTGGGCGAGCGGCTGGCCGCCAAGCCCGGGAGCTCGGCCTACGGGATCCCCTCCGTGCTCGCCCAGCTCGCGTGCGAGGTTCGCGTTCTGCGTCCTGTCGCGCGGACGGTGTTCCGCCCCGTGCCGAACGTCGACTCGGTGCTGGTCGGGCTGCGGCGCACGGCGCCCGCGGCCGATCCGTCGGTGCGGGCGCTCGTGCACGACGCATTCGCCCACCGGCGCAAGGCCCTGGCGCGGTCGCTGGCGCTGGCCCGCCGCGAATCTTCAGAGCCCGCCGTGCGCGAGCGCGCCCGCGAGGCCCTGCAACAGATGGGCCACCCGGCCGATGAGCGCGCGGAGCGGCTCTCGCCCGCCGAGTTCAGCGAGCTGGCCGGCAGGCTGGCGCGATGAGGCTCCGCGCGTGCGCGCCGGGCAAGGTCAACCTGTGCCTGTTCCTCGGCGGCACGCGCGATGACGGACGCCATCGGCTGGTGACGTTGTTCGAATCGGTCTCGCTGGCCGACGACCTGTCGCTGACCACGCTCGCCGCCGAGCAGCCCGACGAGGTCATCTGCCCCGGGGTGCCGGGCGTCAACCTGGTCTCCGAGGCGCTGGCGGCTCTGCGCGCTCGCGGGTGGCCTGGGCCGCCGGTGCGGATCGAGATCGACAAGCGGATTCCGGTGGCGGCGGGGATGGGCGGCGGCTCGGCCGACGCGGCAGCGACGCTGCGGCTGGCCGGCGAGCTGGCGCCGGGGCGAGCTGAGGAGGTGGCGGAGGTGGCCGCGGTGCTCGGCGCCGACGTGCCGAGCCAGCTCGCACCCGGACTCGTGCTCGGAACCGGCGCCGGGGAGATCGTCGAGCCGGTGGCCCCGCTGGCCCAGCACGCGTTCGTGCTGATCCCGCTGCCGCACGCTCTGTCGACGCCCGAGGTGTACCGGGAGGCGGACCGGCTCGCCCTGCCGCGTGAGCCCCATGTGCTGGACGGCGCGCACGCGCGCCTGCTCGACGAACTGCGCCCCGGCGCCCGCTTGGCGGCGGAGCTGCTGGTCAACGACCTCCAGCCCGCCTCGGAATCGCTGTGCGAGGCGGTGCCGGAGGCGCTCGCGGCGGCGCGGGCCTGCGGCGCCGATCAGGCGATGGTGTGCGGATCTGGACCGACAGTGGCGGGGTTGTTCTGGGGAGAAGGCGGCCACACGCGGGCAAAAGCTGCCGCCGTCGAGCTCAGCGGGCGTTTCCGTGGGGCGGTTGCGGCGACTCCGGTGGGCGCAGAATTCGGATCCCCGACGGTTTCATAACCGGTCATCCCCAGCTTCGGGCACAATTTCAGGCGAGCACCATGAGCAATCAGAACGTCACCTACCTCGTCGGCGCCTGCCTGGGCGTGTTCGGCGTCGCCGCATTTTGCGCTCTGGTGATCGTGCCGGCCGTCACGGCCTACCGGCGTCCGCTCGAGCGGGTCGCGGCGGTTGTGCTCTCGCTGTACGTGCTCGCGGCCCTGGTCGGCGTCGGCGTGCTGCTTGGCGCGCTGATCGTCTTCGAGTGGCCAAAGGTCTTCTGATGGCGGAGCGAGAGGCGCCGGCATCGGCCGCGCCCGATCTCTCCGCGCTGGCGGCGATCACCGACGCGGTCGAAGCCGGGGCTGGGCTGCCGGAGATCCTGCGAGCTGCCTCCCGGGCCCTCGACGCCAGCCTGATCCTGATCGATCGCTCCGCTTCGGTGCTCGCGGTGGCGGCCCGCTCGCCCGCCGACGAGCGCTCGCTGATGCGCGACGCCGACGATGTCATGACGATCGAGCTCAAGGTCGCCGAGGCGGCCGTCGGACAACTGCGCATGCGGACCCGGCAGCGCTCGCCCGACGTCTCCGTGCTGCGGCTCGTCACCACCCTGATCGCCTCTGAGGTGGAG
>DATCPD010000234.1:0-10100 GCA_036564325.1 Solirubrobacteraceae bacterium
GGGGTGGACGATCTCGTCCGCCAGCTGGAGCGCCTGCTGCGCGAGCCGAAGCTGGTCGCCGAGTACCGCAAGCGGGCGTTGCGCAGGGCGCAGCAGTATTCGTGGGACGCCGTCACCGACCAATATGAGCAGCTGATGACGGCGGTCTGCGCCGCCCACGGCCCCGGGCCGCTCCCGCCCGCGCTGCTCGACCGCGAGCCGGCTGTACTGGCCCAGTAGCGCCCGACGCGAACCGTGGCGCAGCGCCAGGCTCAGCGCACGCTGATCGCCACGCTGCGGCTGACGAGCAGCGCTCGGTGGGCGGGCCGCCAGGCGATTCTGATCCGGCCGCTCCCCCGGGGGTTGATGCGGACGTTCACGTATCTCTCGCGGTTGGTGGCCACGCGAGCGATCGTCGTGTAGCCGCCGTGGGGGCCGCGCCACTGGATCGAGGCGAGCTGGGCGCCGAGATGGGTGGCCGGGCGGAGCTGTCCCCAGACCAGGATCGTCCGTCCTGCGCGAACCCGCGTGGCGGGCACCCAGATCGGCATCTGGTAGCTGGCGAAGGCGGGCTTGGCCGCCCCCCCGGCGAACCGCAATCCGGTCTGGAAGGTATCCCAGTACTTGAAGTCCCCTGGCGCGTAGCGCGAGTCCGGTCCGGCGTCGTAGAGCAAGAACTGCGCCACCGAGCGCACCCGTGGATCCTTCCAGGCGAGGTAGTCGGCGGCGTTCAGGTAGCTCGCCTGCTGCTGCGGGGTGACGATCACGTAGGGGTCGGGAGGATCGGTCTGGTATCCGTATCCGGTCAGGTAGATGGGAAGCCGCCGCGGTACGCCATAGGCGGCGAAGGAGCGATCAAGCCCGCGCTCGAGCCGGCCCAGGTTCGCCAGGGGGACGAAGTTGGACTCACTCGTGCTCACCCACGGAGCGTGCAGGAAGTAATACGGATGATGGGCGAATCCACTGACCAGGAACAGGCCCGGATTGGCTTGGACGAAGGCCTGCCGGGAGCCGCTGGTCGGACAGCCCAGCGCGGCGGCGGCCGCACCACGCAACGGCCGGTAGCCCGCTTCGACGCAGTACAGGGAGCGCAGGAAGGGCATCGGCGTCATCGCGGTGTAAAAGCCGGGCGTCTCGTATCCCTCGGGCGCGAGCTCACCGATCAGGATCGTGTCGCGCCCGGGCACGTGCCTGGAGAAGTAGAGCGCGGTGAACGCGGCATTGGCGTACAGCCGGTACAGACGTGGTGAATTGCGGACCTGCGCTCCGCCGTAGGTTCGCCATTGGGGCGCCAGCCAGCCGGGCTGGTTGGGCTCGTTCCAGATCGACCACACGTGGACGCGGGGGATCGTGCCGTAGGTACCGCTGTAGCGCAGCCCGGCGGCGTAAACGAAGTTGTAGAACTCCAGCGGGCTCGGCGCCCAGTGGTCCGCCGCTCGAGAGGTGGGCGAGTCGTGGCGCATCGCCCACAACGGACCCGGCGGCGTGATGTTGAACTCGACGCCGATTCCGTGGGCGGCGGCCAGCTCCACCACGCGGTCATACGGCGACCAGGCGCCGCGTGGGTAGGCGCCCGGGTCCACGGCGTTGAAGCGGGCGGGGCGGGTGCGGGATTGCGGCGACGGCGCGACGGTCGACCACTTGAGCGTGACGCGGACCCGCTGCACGCCGAGCGACTGGAGCGTGGCCAGCGTACGGTTGACCGAGGCGGCTGAGTGATAGATCAGGTAGGCGTCGTCCTGGAACACCGACTCCTGGGTGCCGTTGGCCACGGCCAGCGACGGGGCCAGTGTCGCCAACGCCGTAACCGCGGCCACCGCGCTCAGCACGCGGCGGAGGGTGCCTGCAGCCCTCATGGCTTAGCGGGCGCGGAGGCGGCGAGCTGGGCCTGGGCCTGCTGGATCGCCTGGATCGTCGGATAGGAGGAGCGGTCGAGCGCCAGGGCCTTTTGCAGCACTCCGATCGCCTTGTGAGGCTGGTGGTGCTGAAGGTCATAGAAGCCGAGCTCGCGCCAGGTCGCCGCATTGTCAGGCTGCAGGCTGATCGCCTTGACGAGCTGCGCATGGGCGGCATGTTGGTCGCGCGTCGCGCTGTAGATCGCCGCGAGATCCCACAGCGGCTCCACCGACACCGGGTCACTTGCCGCCGCGGCGCGGACGTCGCTGAACGCGCTCTTGACGTCGCCGCGGGTGAGGGCGCTGATCGCGGCTGAGTCCGCATTGGCGGAACGCAGCGGCTGCCAGACCGCCCACGCCGCGAGCAGGGAGACCGCGGTGATGCCCATGATCGCCGCGGCGAGGGCGGGGCGCTCCAGCAGCCGCGGGCGCTGCCGGAGCCTCCCCGGGCGCCTGGCGAGCGGACCGCGTCCAGCCAGCCAGCCGGCGCAGAACAGCGCGGGAATCGCGGTGCCGGGCACGAACCACGTCCAGTCGATCGTCGAGTGCACGCCAAACACCACGACGACGCAGAGCAGCGTCAGCAGCCCGGCCCGCTCCGGCCGGACGGCCTCCGGGGGGCCCGCCGATTCGGACTGCTCATGGGCGCGGCGCAGCCCGACGGTGCGCGCCGCGGCGAGTCCCCAGGCCACGAGCAGGGCGAGATTGAGCCCGAGTCCGATCAGGCCGAAGTCGGCGAACGTCTCGATCGGATAGCTGTGCGCGTGCTCGACGATCCAGGGGTCGGTGGTGTACCGGGTCCGCGCGGTTCCGTAGCCCGCGGCGCCGACACCGTGCAGGAGGGAGTGCTCACCCACCTTCAGTCCCTCGCTCCAGTACCGGGGGCGGCTGTTGCCAAGTTGGACGAGTCGATTGGGGCTGTCGCCGACGCCGCTGTTGGGGTTGGTGAGCGTGTTCCACACGTGAGAGATCTCCCCGGTCAGACCACGAGACGAGGCCGCCAATGCGCCGAGGCCCGCGAGTGGCGCCAGCGCGGCCAGCCCGATCAGCGCGATCCCCGCCCGGCGCCGCAGCGCAGGCGCCAGCGGCACTCGGTCCGTGGCGAACGCGGCGGCGAAGCCGGCGACGGTCAGGAGGGCGAGCACGAGCACGAGCACGAGCCCGAATCCGTGCCCGGCGGTTGTGCGCGCGGCCAGCGAGACGCGATCGTGGGTCAGCGCGTGGGTGGCGAGCGCCCAGCCGGTCAGGGCCGCCGCGCCCGCCAGGCCGAGCATGAGTACCAGAGCCGCCCGCAGTCGCAGCGGAACCAGCGCGAACCAGCAGGCGACCCCGACGACCGCGGCCAGCAGCGCGCTGCGCGAATAGGACAGGATCAGCACCGTGACCAGGATCGCCACCGCGGGGACGCTCAGGGCCCGCAGCACGCGTCCGCCATCCCGCCGGGCTCCCGTCCACAGGCACGGCGGGAGGCCGAGCGCGGCCATCAGGCCGGTCGCGTTCCAGTAGTCGAAGGGGGCGCGTACGCGCCCGACCGGGTCCGCGGCGTCGAACGTCCCAGGGAACACCTTGACCAGCAACGCATACGCGCTGACGATCGTGGCGAGCGCGGCGAGTGCGCCGACGACGCCGCGCCAGCGCGCTCCGAGCAGGCGTGCGAGGACGATCGCGCCGGCGAATACCGCCAGGTAGGAGAGCGTCCGGTTCGCCTCCAGCCAGGAGGTGTCGGGTTGCACCGACCAGGAGATCGAGATGGCGGTGAGGGCGGCCACCCCGCCGAACAGGACGGCGCTGATCGCCCCCCACGGGCGTCCCGATGGCGCGTACAGGACCAACGTCACCGCGAGGCCGGCGGCGAGCAGGAGAAGCGCGATCTCGATCCAGGTGTTGCGCGCAAGGTCGACCCCGCCGCCGGCGACGAAGGCGATCAGCGTCAGACAGGCGGCCAGCGCCAGTCCGAGGACGGTATCCGGGCCCACGCGCAATCCGAGCACGCGGGCTGAAGGTGTCGCCCGGGGTCCTCCGGGCGCGGCGCGGCGAAGCGCCGTGGCGAGAGACGACACGCGGCGAGCGTAGCAATGGGCCGGCTCGTACTCGCCATCTCCGGGCCGTGGCCGCCGGCTGGGCTGAACCCCCGGCCGACAGGCGAGGACCGCCGCCATCCAGCGACCGCGGAGGGTGAGCCGCATGTGGCCACCGCGTATACGCTGTTCCCGCAGGGGCGATGCGGATGGCGTTTGGCAACGAGGCGGTCGACGGTGCTTCGCCCGTGTCCGAGGCTCGTCGGCTGCCCAACCGACACCACTCCGTGTCGGGGCGTGGCCAGCTCAGCCAGACGTGGTGGCTCTGAGTCCTCGTATGCGCATGCGGGAGCGAAAGCCACCACGTCCGAGGGTCGTGCCACAGATCAGCGTGGCTTGCGCGCGATCAGCAGCAGCGTGTGGGCCAGCGCAGCCGCTCGCGGGCGAGATCCGAGCGCGTCCACCGGCGCCAGCGCCCGCTGAAGCAGGGGCGGCATCCGTCTCCACGTATAGGTGACGGCGTGCAGCTCGGGTACGAGCCCGGCTGCGCGTGACTCCGCGAGCAGACGCCGGGGCGACAGCGGGATGTCGTCCGGAGTGCCATGAACCCGCGTCGCCAGTCCGGCGCGGTTGGACAGCGCCAGCGCAAGGCCGACGGGGTGCCACAACCCGGGCTCGATCGCCACCATTGCGCCACCGGGGACGAGCAGGCGCGCGGCCTCCTCGATCGGCGGTGCCAGCGATCCCTGGTAGGCGATGTGATGCAAGACCAACCGGTAGAGGACCACGTCGAACGTGGCCGGCGGCAGGTCGAGCTCGCCCGCGTATCCGCAGAGCGCGTCGTCGGCGCGGCCGGTCTCGAGCACTCCGGCGACACGAGCGGGATCGGCGTCGACCGCGGTGAGATGAAAGTCTGGAGCGGGAAAGATGTGCCTGCCGGGATGCCAGCCCGCGCCGACCGACAGGACCCGGCCACTGGTCAACCCCAGATGGCGCCCCAGCAGCATCCGCTCGCGCTCCATCATGTGCCGGTAGTGATGCTCGAGCGTCGACCGCCGGCTCAGGCCATCGAGCAGGTTCTGCGGGTTGTAGGCCTCGCAGCCAGGCTGCTCCCGGGTGGAGGAGGCTCCGGTCGCGATCACGGCTGCAGTCTAAGGACGTCCTCGTAGGCCCTCACGGTCTCCTCGCCGCAGCGCTCCCAGGTGAACGATCGCTCCACGTTCTGCCGCGCGGCGTCTCGGAGCGCACGCAACCGCGGAGGATCGCGCAGCAGCGCGTCGATCCTGTCCGCGAGGGCCCGTGGGTCACGGGGGGGAACGAGCTCGATCCCACCACCGGCAGCGGCGATCTCCTCGGGGCCGTCCTCGCCCGCGCAGCCGATGGCCGGCACGCCGGCCGCCATCGCCTCGACGTACGCCACACCAAAGGCCTCGTCGATGCTGGGCAGAACGAACAGCGAGGCTGTGCCCGCCGCCGCCAGCGCCTGCTCGTGCCGGAGTCGACCCAGCATCTCGACGCGGTCCTCCAGACGATGGTGGGCCACGAGGGCTCGCAGCCGCCCCCGCTCGGGGCCGTCGCCGGCGATCACGTAACGCAGGTCGGGCCAGCGATCGCGCAGCAGCGCGAGCGCGGTGATCACGTCCTGGTGACGCTTGCGGGCGACCAGGTCGCCCACCGTCACGAGCGTCGGCACGGCTGGTTCAGGGCCGGGCGCCGGCGGCACCGGTGCGCCGAGGTGCACGACCCTGGTCTCACGGGCGCCGTGCGCCGTGCTCCGGGCAGCCGTCCCGCGGCTGTTGGCCAGTACCAGGCCCGCGTGCCCGAGCGCGGCCCGGACGTTGCGCGCCCCGGCCGGCTCCCCGTAGACATCGTGGCCGTGGACAGAGATCAGCAGCGGTGTCTGCGGTGCGGCGCGACGGACGGCGTCGCCCGCCGGAACGGCGTAGTGAGCGTGGATCAGGTCCGCTCGGAAGGTCCGCCGAACTCGCCGCAGCGCGCGGGCCAGCGCCGGAGCCGCCCACGCCCCCCAGCTCCCGTAGCTCCAGGGTCTCGGCGGCGACAGATATCGGACATATTCGACCGCGAGCCCGTCGAGCTCGACGCTCGCGGGTGGGCGGAGCGCCTGCCAGGCCGCCGCCACGTTGCGCTCGCGGAGGCTCGCCAGCGGCGGGATCGGCCGATGCAGCACGAGCACCCGCACCTCCGCGCCGGCGTCACGAGCGGCGAGCGCCTGACGGTGCGCCCAGACTCCCCGCGAGGGGTCAGCGGCCCGCGGGTAGTACTCGGCGACGACGAGGACGTTCACCGCGTTCGCCAGCCGCGGTGAGTCGCCAGCGTGCGCTGGGCGTCAGCGGCCCTGGTGTACGGCCGGCCGGCCAGAAAGCTCCGGCCCTCGGCAATCGCCGCGCCCCGATCGTATGAGGAGGCGATCGGTCGGAGGCCATGGCGGATTGCGGTCGCGTCGACGACGCCGATTCGCCAGCCGTGCTCGCGCGCGACCGCTGACCAGTGGACGTCGAGGCCCCAGCCCACCCGGAGCGGGGGGAACGGCAACAGCCGGTCGAACACCGGCGCACGGAACGCGAACACCGGCCCGATCTCGACGAACGCGGTCTCTCGGAGAACCACGCCGCGGCGGCGGCGGGTTATCTCCCATGCGGCGTGCGAGCGGTGACGGTGTGCCGGCTGCGCCAGCTGCAGGTCG
The DNA here is from genome assembly GCA_036564325.1 of Solirubrobacteraceae bacterium. Classification (GTDB taxonomy): domain Bacteria; phylum Actinomycetota; class Thermoleophilia; order Solirubrobacterales; family Solirubrobacteraceae; genus Palsa-465. The sequence continues at coordinate 6,597 of DATCPD010000234.1, forward strand.
AACCGCTCGGCCAGGAACAGGAAGTTGTCCAAGAATCCGCGGGGTAGCGTGACGTCGTCATCGATCACGAGCAGCCAGTCGAACCCGTCGGTCGGGTGCTCGGCCAGCAGCGCGTTGAGGTTCTCGAACTTGCCGGCACCGCCGGCGTCCGTGCGGGCGAAATGGACCTCGTGGCGCGAGTCGTGCAGCTCGACGCGCGCCTCCTCGAGTAGGTTGGGCACGTCGACGCGCTCGATCGCCAGCGTCAGCACCCTGCGCCGAGGCAGCGTCGATGACGAGCGGCGCAGGCGCGTCCCCTGGAACCTGAGTCGGTCAACAGCATCGTCGAGCGCGTCGGCGACGATCGCGGAGGCGGTCAGCCGGATGCCGGCCACCTGCCCGCTGGTGCCGGACATGAAATCCACGCTCACCGGCCCGCCAAGGCCTCGCGCAACCGGCCCGCGATGTGCGCGCCGAACACGATCCCGAAGGCGCACCGTCGCCTGACCGCGTGCCACGCACAGCCGGCGAGCGTGCGCAGCTCACCGGGAATCGATGGCGCCGTGCCCTTCCTGGCGTCGTAGCGCCGGGCCGCGCGGCCGTGTCCGTAGGCCGCCCGAGCCAGGCTCCGGACGCGCGAGTCCGAGGGGGTCCGGCGGTGCACGAGGCCCGCGCCGGCGATGTAGCGGATGCGACCGCCGCCCGCGACGAGGCGGCGCTGCCACTCCTCTTCGTCGCCGCGCACGAAGATCGATTCGTCAAAGCGGCCGACCCGATCGAGAGCACTGGCGCGGATCGCCATGTTCGCCCCCCAGACGAAGCGCGCGTCCCGATTCTCCGAACCGAGATCCAGTGTCGTGATGGGAGCCGGTTCGCGCCCGCAGGTTCGCGGTCCACCGCCCTCGAGCTCGGCCCGGATCGGGCCGCCGAAGACCTCGTGGTCAGGCGCCGAACGGACACCTTCAAGCAGTGCGTCCAACCAGCCCGCCGGCGCCCTGACATCGTCGTCGACGAAGACGATCAGCTCGCCGGCGGCTTTCGCCACCGCCGCGTTACGAGCCGCGTTCAACCCGATCGGCTGCGCCAGCGAGAAGAACCCCGCACCATGCCGCTGAGCGATGATCGCCGCTGCCGGGTCAGATCCGTCGCTGACGACGAGTAGCTCTGCCCGGGCCGCTCTCGCCTGCGGCGCGACGGAGGCGAGCGTCACGTCGAGGTATCCGGGGCGGTCCCGGGTCGGGATGACCACTGTCACTGTAGGTAGGTCCGGCACGCCTGAATTGTGGCGCGGCGCGGGTCTACGACAGGCGCCGGTGCTCCGCGAGCTGGCGGGCGAAGGCGCTCAGGAAGCGGGGGTTGTATCGGAGGTACCGGCGCCACAGACGGCGAGGTTCGTGGGCGAGGCGATATGCCCACTCGAGCCCGGCCTCCTGTAGCCAGTTCGGCGCCTGCGGAACCAGCCCCGCGTGGAAGTCGAACGCGGCACCGACGCCCACCAGCAGCGGGACATCGAGCAACGGCCGCATCTGCGCCATCCACTTCTCCTGCTTGGGCACGCCGATCCCGACCCACACGACGTCGGCCCGAGAGCGATTGATCTCATCGACGACCGCGTCGCGCTCCTCCTCGTTGAGCGGCCGGTGCGGGGGGGAGTAGCCGCCGACGATCCGCACGCCGGGATGGCTCTTGCGCAGGTTCAGCGCAAGCTGGACCAGCGCTCCCTGATTGCGACCGCCGTAGAGGTAGAAGCGATGACTGCGCTCGGCCGCCTGAGCGCAGGCGCGCGACATCAGCTCGGGTCCGTACACCCGCCCGCCCAGCGAATGGCCGAGTGAGTTGATCGCCCATACGAGCGGCTGGCCGTCGGGTACGTTGATCGACGAGGCGAGCAACGACTCACGCAACTCGGAGTCCTCGCGTGAGGCCATGACCGTGTGAACGTTGCACACGCACACGTAGCCGCGCGCGTGCTGTTCGATCATCTCGCTCATCCATCTCAGCGTCCGCGCGTAGTCCGTCAGGGCCAGCGGAACTTCGAGCACGTCAACCGTGCCAGGGTGCTCGACCGGATGCGGTTGTGTATGGAGTGAGCCCTCGGGGCGCATCAACTCTAAGTCTGCTTTCCACGGAGTTCGGAATGGAAACGTTACGTGCCTGAACGCGATTCGTGCGTCCGGGTTGCGCTATTGCTCACGAAACAGCTGCTTTCCGGACCGGGAGTTAGATTCTTTTTAGGCCGCCGGCGCTATGCTTGTCTGCGACAAGGACGTCAACGGGTCCGCGAGCATCGCCCCCTTTCTCGCGGGCCATCTGGACGGCCCCCAGCCCTACCAGGGTCGTCCTTCGGCCGGGCTCGTGCCGCTCAGCGGCACGGGCCCGGCTTCCTTTCGAGATGGCGCGGGCGGTGCGCGTCCCGGGAGCGCCGCCGAACCCGTCTAAGCTGGCGCCGCCATGAAAACCGTTGTCACCGGCGGAGCCGGCTTTATCGGCTCGAATCTCGTCGACGGGCTGCTCGCGCGTGGTGACTCAGTCGACGTGATCGACAACTTGTCGACGGGTAAGCGGGAGAACCTCGAGCAGGCGCTCGGTCGCGGGGCGACGCTGCACGAGGCGGACGTCCGCGACGCCGACGTGGTGGCCGAGGTGTTCGCGCACGCACGGCCAGAGGTCACTTTTCATCTGGCGGCGCAGATCGATGTCCGCCGCTCGGTGGAGCGACCTGCGGTCGACGCGCAGATCAACGTGCTGGGCACGATCGCGATCCTGGAGGCGGCGCTCGCCCACGGATGCCGGCGAGTCGTCAACACGTCAACCGGTGGGGGGCTGTACGGCGACGCTGAGCTGTTTCCCACCCCGGAGGACTACCCGATCGCACCGCTCGCCGGCTACGGCCAGTCGAAGCTGGCCGCGGAGGGCTATTGCGCGCTGTACACGCGCCTGCACGGGCTCTCGACCGCGTCGCTGCGCTACGGCAACGTCTACGGACCCCGCCAGGACGTGCACGGGGAGGCCGGTGTGGTGGCGATCTTCTGTGGCCAGCTGGTGGAGGGCGCGACGCCGACTGTGTTCGGTGACGGAACGCAGACGCGGGACTGGGTGGACGTGAGCGATGTCGTGCGGGCGAACCTGCTGGCCGCCCGCTCGGATCTCACCGGTCCCGTCAACATCGGCCACGGCCGGGAGACATCGGTCCTGGATCTCCTGGAGGCGCTCAGCGACGTCAGCGATCGGGGTCCCCTGCCCGCGCCGACGTTCGCGCGCGCCCGCCCCGGAGAGGTCAGGCGCAGCTGCCTGGACGTCTCGCGGGCAGCGCGCGAGCTTCACTGGGAGCCGCAGGTCCAGCTGCGCGACGGCCTGCGCACGATCCTGGCCGGGCTCTGACCGCGACCCGGTAGCGGCGCCCGCAGTGCTCAGAGGTTCTCTGCCACGCGTGGGGCTTCTCGCGTGAAGACCCACCAGCCCAACGCGAAGACCGCTGGAATGATCGCGATCGCGAGCAGCGTGTGCAGTGGGCCGCCCGACGCC
>DATCPD010000240.1:0-11879 GCA_036564325.1 Solirubrobacteraceae bacterium
CTCGTGGGGCGACACCGAGGACTACGAATCCTCGGACGAGGACGACGAGACGGGTATCGACCCCTATGACGAGGATGACTTCAAGCTGCTGGTCCGGTCCGCGCTCGATGACCTGCCGCTCGAGTTCCACCGGGCGCTCGAGCACGTGGCCGTGGTCGTCTCCGATGGCGGCCGCCGGCGGCGCGCCTACGGCCTATACGAGGGCGACACCGTCGCGCGTGACTACTTCCACGACCGCATCGTGATCTTCCGGGACACCCTCGTGCGCGATTTCGGGCACGACCCTGACCTGCTGAAGGCCCAGGTCACACGGACCGTCCGCCACGAGCTCGCTCACCACCTCGGCTGGGACGAGAATGGAGTGCGCGGTTTAGGGTTATGAATAGGGGACCCCTGACGGGGCCTTGTGATTTCGTCTTCTCATCCCCCCGAGCAGGAGCCATACCGAAATGCCAGAAGCAGTCATCGTCGACGCCATCCGCACGCCGATCGGCCGTGCGATCAAGGGTTCACTGAAGACGGTTCGCGCCGATGAGCTCGCGGCGATCCCGATCCGTGCGCTGATCGAGCGCAACTCCGACGTCGACTTCGCCGAGACGGTTGACGTGCTGATGGGCGCCGCGTCGGGTATCGGCGAACAGGGCTACAACGTCGGGCGCAACGCCGCCCTGCTGGCGGGCCTCGACCATCACGTTCCCGGCTGCACGGTCAACCGCTTCTGCGCTTCGTCGCTGATGACCATCCGGATGGCCTCGCACGCGATCAAGGCGGGGGAGGGCGATCAGTACATCGCGGCCGGAGTCGAGTCCGTCTCACGCGCCGGGCTCGGCGCCGGGATGATGGACGGGGCCAAGCATCCGAAGCTGAACGGATCCGAGGGCTCGCTCTATGACGTGTACATCCCGATGGGCTTGACGGCCGAGAACGTCGCCGAGCGCTGCAACGTCAGCCGCGAGGCGCAGGATGAGTGGGCGGTGATCTCGCAGTCCCGCGCGGTCGAGGCGCGGGACTCCGGCCATTTCGACCCGGAGATCGTTGCGGTCACCGTGCCCGCTCACAAGGACAAGGACAAGGAGGGCAACGAGATCGACGTCGAGGAGACGGTGGTCGACAAGGACGACGGGCCGCGGGCCGGCACGACGATCGAGGTGCTGGCCCAGCTGAAGCCCGCCTTCCGTGAAAACGGGACCGTCACGGCCGGCAACTCCTGTCCGCTGAATGACGGTGGCGCTGCCGTGCTGATCATGTCCGACGAGAAGGCGCGGTCGCTCGGCCTGACGCCGAAGGCGCGGATCGTCGCCTCCACCGTGGCCGCGATCCGCCCGGAGATCATGGGCCTCGGCCCGATCCCCGCGATCAAGATGCTGCTCGAGCAGACCGGCATGTCGATGGACGACATCGACATCGTCGAGATCAATGAGGCCTTCGCCGCCCAGATCGTGCCCTGCAAAGAGGAGCTGGGCATCTCCGATGAGAAGCTCAACCCGTTCGGCGGCGCGATCGCCCTCGGCCACCCGTTCGGGATGACCGGCGCGCGGATCATGACGACGCTGCTCAATGGCCTGCGGAAGCGCGACGGCACGTTCGGGATCGAGTCGATGTGCGTGGCCGGCGGGATGGGCCAGGCGATGCTGGTCGAGAGGCTCGCGTAGCGCTCAGGTCGTGAGCCGGGCCGCGCTGCTGGTGCTCGCCGGCGTGCTGCTCGTGCTCGGGTCCGCCGACGCCCACGAGGGCGACCCGAACATCGACACGGTGATCCTCGGCGTGCGTCCGGCGCTGCCGGGCGTCGAGGTCGATGTCGTCCAGAACATCGTCCCGGCGCTCTCGCTGCGCAACAGCTCCCGGTCCGAGCTCGAGGTCCTCGATCGCTCGGGGAACCCGTTCCTGCGGATCGGGCCCCGCGGCGCCGAGGGCAACCTCGGGACGGCGGCGTTCTATCGCTCGGCCGCGCCGTCCGGCGCCGCCAGCGTGCCGGCGGAGTCCCGTGGCCAGCTCGCACGACGTCCGCACCTACCACAACGCCGCGGCGCTGCTGCCGGACGGACGCGTGCTGGTCAGCGGCCACGCTCCGATCTCGTTCCTCTACACCCGCAACATCACGCTCCCCGGCGGCGTCACCGCCCCCAACAACGGGCGCGACGCCTCGTTCGAGATCTACAACCCGCCGTACATGTACTGGGGCCCGCAGCCGAGGATCACCTCGGCCCCGCCGACGGGAAGCTCGCTGAACTACGGCCAGACGTTCACCGTCACGACCGATCAGCCGGCGAGCGCGATCAACAGCGTCGTGCTCGTCTCAAACCCGTCCGTCACCCACCTGGTCGACCCCAACCAGCGCAACGTCGTGCTTCCGGTGCTCAGCCGCAACGGCAACGTGCTCACCGTCAAGTCACCCCCGAGCGCCAACGTCGCCCCACCCGGGCCGTACATGCTGTTCGTCAACAAGCAGATGCCAAAGGGACTCGAGCCGTCGGCCTCCAAGCAGCTGTTCCTGGGTCTGTCGGGGCTCGAAGCGCGGTCGCGGTCGGTCCGGGCGCATCTGCGGCACGCGGTCAGGCGTCACGCGCGGCGGCATCACAAGCGGTAGGTGGCCGGGCTAGCGCTCCACCCTGCATAACACGACAACGGCGACGCTGGAGCCGGGCTCTGTCGAGCTGTTCAGCGATGTCATGAACACCGCGCCAGACCGGGGGAGATCTGCGGGTTGTCGTGTTATTCAGGTTGCTTGGGCGCGCGGGCTACACGAGCTCCGCCAGCGCCGCCTGCAGTCCCTCGGCCGCGACCGACAGCGGGGGATCGAGGTCGCGGTCGCCGAGCAGCCCGAAGCAGACGGTGCCGTCGTAGGAGATGATTCCGACCGAGAGGCACTGGTTGGCGGGGTTCAGCGGGACGACGGGGTAGACCTCACGCATGCGCACGCCGTTCAGGTAGAACGGCTGCTGCGGGCCGGGGATGTTGGAGACGACGAGGTTGAACGCGCGGACGGTGCCCATCGCCCGCGCGAGCAGGCCCGAGATCAGCGGCGGCGCCCAGCCCGAGGCGCCGACCATCAGCGCGCCCGCGCGCACCGCGGCCGACTGCTTGAGCTCCCGGGTCTGCGCCGCGATCGCCTGGACCCGGGTCGCCATCTGAGGTTCGCCGACGGGCAGATCGACGAACACGGTGGAGATCCGGTTGCCGAGCTCGCCCGTCTCGGTCGGCTCCCGGACGCTGACCGGAACCAGGGCGACGGGCGGCCGTTCGGAATCACCGCCCACGCCGACAGAGCCATCGCCGGCGCTGGCGAGGTAGCGCCCCAACATCCCCGCCACGACGGCCAGCACGGCGTCGTTGACCGTGCCGCCGGCCTCCTTGCCCGCGCGCTTGAGCGCGGCAAGATCGCCATGGGCGACGGCGTAGCGGCGATTGGGGGAGATCGGGCGGTTCAGCGGGGTCATCGGGGCCTGGGGCCGGGCGCGGGCCAGCTCGAGCGCGACCTCGGTCGCGCGGCGCATGTCCCCGGTGGCGCGCAGCATGTCCCCGGCCGCGCGGCGGGGGTCGGGGTCAAGCGCGCGGAGCATGCCGTCGATCATCAGCTTCGGCGCGCGCGCCAGCGGCCGGCTGGCCAGCCGGGCCACGTGGCGGCGCAGGTCGTATTCACGAGGCGACCACTCCCGTTCGGGTGGAGGGATCTCCAGCGGCTCCTCGGTCGGGTCGAGCACGAGCGCCGCCATCCCGATCGCCGCCATCCCGTCCACCAGCGCGTGGTGGACCTTGAACAGCAGGCCCTTGCCGCCGCCCTGCATCCCCTCGATCAGCGTCGCCTCCCACAACGGCCGGGAGCGGTCGAGGCGGTGAGAGAACTCTCGGCCGATCAGTGCGCCGAGCTCAGCCTCGCCGCCCGGCGCGGGCAGGCTCGCCTGCCGAACGTGCCAGTCCAGATCGAAACCGCGGTCATCGGTCCAGACCGGGTTGGCAAGCCCCAGCGGGGGCTCCTCGAGGCGCTGGCGCAGCCGCGGAATCAGGTGAATCCGCTCGGCGATCCGCTCGGCGACCATCCTTCGGGTCAGCGGCGGCTCCGAGTCGAACACGAGCAGTCCGCCGACCGCCATGTTGATCGGTCCGCGCTCGGCCGCGAGCGATGAGCGGTCCGCCGGTGAGAGCTCCTCGGTCAAGCGCCGGCCTACCTCGGCGGCATTCGGAGCGCGCCGTCAAGCCGGATGACCTCGCCGTTGAGCATCTCGTTCTCGACGATGTGCACGGCGAGAGACGCGAACTCATCCGGTCGTCCGAGCCGCGGCGGAAACGGCACCGCCGCCCCGAGCGCGTCACGCGCGGGCTGCGGCAGCGCCCCCAGCAGCGGCGTGTCGAACGTCCCGGGGGCGATCGTGCACACGCGGATCCCCGCGCCGGCGAGGTCCCGCGCCGCGGGCAGAGTCATGCCCACGATCGCGCCCTTCGAGGCCGAATAGGAGATCTGGCCGATCTGCCCGTCGAACGCGGCGATCGACGCGGTGTTGATGCACACCCCGCGCTCGCCGGCGGCGCTGGGCTCGCCGTCCAGCATCGCCGCCGCGGCGAGTCGCAGCACGTTGAACGTGCCGACCAGGTTGACGCTGATCACCTTCTCGAACGGCTCGAGAGCGTGTGGCCCGCGCCGGCCGGCGACCTTCTCCGCCCAGCCGATGCCCGCGCAGCACACCGAGATCCGCAGGCCGCCGGGCCGCGCGGCGGCTGCGGCCACCGCCGCCCCGACCGCCTCGGGGTCGGTCACGTCGGCACGCGTGAACGAAGCGCGCTCTCCGAGTTCAGCGGCCAGCGACTCGCCGCGCTGCTCATTCAGATCGGCGATCACCACGCTCGCGCCGTGTGCGTGCAGAAGCCGTGCGGTCGCCTCGCCGAGTCCCGAGGCGCCGCCCGCCACCAGGGCACCGCTGCCTTCGATCCGCATCGGCGGAAACCCTACTGCCCACGCGGGCGCTCTACGTTGCGGTGCGGGCGCCCAGTGACAGCGCGAACAGCTCATCCGGGTCCGTGAACCATCCGGACAGCTCGAGGCCGGCGGCCGCGAAGTCCGCCTGCACCCGCGCGCGGGTGAACTTGGCGCTGATCTCGGTGCGCAGCTCCTCGCCGGCGGCGAACTCGACGCGCAGGCCAAGATCGCCGACCAGGACGCTGCACGGTCGCTGGGCTCGCAGCCGCATCTCCACCCACTCGTGACGTCGGTCGAAGAACGCGATGTGGTCGAACGCCTCGGGGATGAAGTCTGCCTCGAGCTCCCGGTTGATCACGTGCAGGACGTTGCGGTTGAACTCCGCGGTGACGCCCGCACTGTCGTCGTAGGCGGCTTCGATCACCGCCGGGTCCTTGACCAGGTCGGTTCCCAGCAGCAGCCGGTCCTCCGGACCGAGGACGGCCGCGATCTTGCGCAACAGCCCGCGCCGCGTGCCGGGCGGGAAATTGCCGATCGTGCCGCCGAGCAGGGCCACGATGCGCGGTGCCTCCGCCGCCGGAATGCGCTCCAGGTGGCGCTCGAAGTCACCTATCACCCCGTGGATCCGCAGCCCCTCGTACTCCTCCACGAGAACCTCGGCCGCCTCGCGCACGACGCTCTCGGACACGTCGAAGGGAACGTATCGGTGCAGCCCGCCCGCCTCGGTCATCGCGTCGAGCAGCACCCGCGCCTTCTCCGCGGAACCGGACCCGAGCTCGACCAGTTCCCCGGCGCCGGTCGCCGCGACGATCTCGGCGGCGCGCTGGCTGAGAATCGACTTCTCGGTGCGCGTTGGGTAGTACTCGTCGAGCTCGCAGATCCGCTCGAACAGCTCCGACCCGCGGGCGTCGTAGAAGTGCTTGGGCTGCAGCTCCTTGAACGGCCGGGTGAGCCCGTCGAACACGTCGTTGGCCAGGCTTCGCTCCTCGAGCTCGGAGAGCCACGAGTCGATCCGGATGGCCGCGGTGTCGACGACGGCTTTCATCGCAGATCCCTGGCGATCCGGAACCCGGAGAAGATCTGACGGCGCTGGGGATAGTCCCAGTTGCGGAACGTCGGGGTGATCACCTGGGCGCAGGTGGCCCACGAGCCACCGCGCAGCACGCGGTAGTCATCTCCGAAGAACACCTGCGAGTACTCCTCGTACGGGTACGGCGTGAACCCCGGATATCCGTTGAACGAACTGCGGGTCCACTCCCAGACATCACCGATCATGCCGAGACAGCCATAGGGCGAGGCACCACCGGGGTGAGCTCCGACGGGATTCGGTCCCTCTTCAGCGCGGTTCAGGTTGGCGTGGACACCGGCGAGCGGCGGTTGCTCACCCCACGGGTGCAGCCGAGCCCTGTGCTGCTCCTGATCCCAGGTCGCCGCCTTCTCCCACTCCCTCTCGTCGGGGAGCCGGGCACCGTGCGCGCGGGCGAAGGCGTCGGCCTCGAACCAGGAGACGTGGACGACGGGTTGGAGCGGATCGATCCTTTCGAGCCGTCCCAGGCGCCACTGCGAGCGCCGGTCCGCCGTCCACCCACCAGGTCGTGAGATGTCGTACTCCTCTTTCCACGCCCAGCCCTCGTCCGACCACCACTCGCGTCGCTCGTAGCCTCCGCCCTCGACGAACGTGAGGTAGCTGGCGTTGGTGATCGGGGTCCGGCCGATCAGGTAGCCCCGGACATCGGTCCGGTGCTGTGGACGCTCGTTGTCATAGGCGAAGCCATCGGCTGGGGCGCCGATCGTGCACGGACCCGGCGGGATCTCGATCAGCTCGAGTCCAGTGCACGCCGGTCCTGCGCTGCTCAGCGAGATCCGGCGCTCCGAGAGGCGGTAGCCGTTCAGCCGCGCGAGCTGGATCGTCTGCAACATCGTCTCGCCGTGCTGGAGCTCGTGGCGTAGCACCATCTCGTGCAGGCCGCCGTCGCCGATCCCCTGCTCCTCGACCACGTCCAGGGTCCGGGCGCGGACTTCATCGAGATACTCGCGTGCCTGGGCGGGACGCAGATACGGGAGCTCGCCGCGGTCCGAGCGCGGCGTTTCGAACGCGTCGTAGACGTGGGCCAGATCCTCGCGCAGGAGCGCCCGGCCGCCGAAGCGGTGCACCAGCCACAGGTCCTCGAAGGCCGCGATGTGGCCCAGGTCCCAGACCAGCGGGCTCATCAGCGGAGAGTGAACGCGCTCCAGATCGCTGGCGGACACCGACTGGACGAGCCCGAGGGTGCCTTCCCGCGCGTCCCGCAGCGCCTGCACTGCATCGTCCGGCCTCAGGTCAGCCGCGGCTGCGATCGAGGTGCCCATCGACAAGATTCTGGCATCCCCATCCTGAACAGAAATGAAACTCGCGTGTTCAGCCGATCGCATAGCGGAGATAGAGCGAATCGTTACGTTCCAGGAGCCATCTGAGCTGCATCGCCCGCGGCTCGGGCAGCTCCGGGCCGCTGGTCATGGTCGGGCCCTGGCCGCCGCCCGTGAGCTGGGGGGCGAGCGTCAGGAACAGCTCGTCGGCCACGCCCTCCTGCAGCAGCGCGCCGAACAGCGTCGGTCCGCCCTCACACAGCAGCGAGCGAATGCCATGCTCGGAGCGAAGGTGGCGCAGCACCGTGGTCAGCGTGAGCTCGCCCGGATCGATCCGGATCACCTCGACCTGGGCGGCCCAGCCCTGGTCGACGATCTCGATGGGCGAAAACACGACCACCCGGGCCTCGGGCTCGGCGAACAGCGGGATGTCGTCCGGCACGCTGCCGCTGCGGGTGACGATGCAGGCCAGCGGCTCCGCCGGCTGACCCCGGTCGAGCCGCCGCTGCCGTCGCTCCGGTTTGCCCAGGATCCGCCCGTAGCGCTCGGTGCGCAGCGTTCGGGTTCCGGACATGACGGCGTCGAACTGCTCCCGCAGGCCGTGGAACATGGCCCGGTCGCCGTCGTCTCCGAGGGGGCCCGAGCGCCCATCGAAGGTGGCCCGGCCGTCCGCGCTGGTGACGAAGTTGACGGCGGTGTGCGGGCGGTCCTCGCCGGCGCGCTCGCCGGGGGCGAGCGACGCCATCAGCACGTCGACCTCGACCGAGGCCGGCTCGGGGATCAGCTGGCGGAACTCCATCGGCCGGCGAACCTAGCACTCGGGAGGCCCTCCGTCGCAGTTGCGACGTCGCCTACCGGAAACCGGTTAGGCTGCGCGCCGATGGACATCAAGCAGATCGACCGCGGAGAGCTGATAGCGGTGGCCGGCGGGATTCTGCTCGCGATCGCGCTGTTCCTGAACTGGTTCACGCTGGGGAATCCGAACACCGTCCTCAACCAGTGCATCCATCCCGCGCACTTCGGCGCCCCGAGCACGAGCTGCACCGGCTGGGACTCGCTCTCGGCGATCCGCTACGTGTTGCTGTTGGCCGCCGTGGCGCCGCTGATCCTCGCCTACATCATCATGCGCGGGCACGCGCTGTCGTGGCCGCGCGGTGAGCTGACGGCGGTGACCGCGCTCGTGGCGCTCACGGCGACCGGGTTCCGAGGCCTGATCGCCAAACCGGGCTCACCCCCCGGCCAGATCGGCCTCGACATCGGTTGGGGCGTGGCGCTGGTCGCGGGCCTGCTGATCCTGATGGGCTCAATCTTCCGTGCGCGGGAGAGCGCCGGCCGCCGCAAGCCGCCGGGCGTCCTGTGAGCAGCTCCGAGGGCGACATCCGCCCGGACCGGAACCTGGCCCTCGAGCTCGTCCGGGTAACCGAGGCCGCGGCACTGGCCGCGGCCCGGATGGTGGGGCGCGGAGACAAGGAGGGCGCCGACCAGGCCGCGGTTGACGCGATGCGAAACGTGCTCGGCTCCGTTTCCATGGACGGCATCGTGGTGATCGGCGAGGGCGAGAAGGATGAGGCGCCGATGCTCTTCAACGGCGAGCACATCGGGGACGGCAGCCCGCCCCAGGTCGACGTCGCGGTCGATCCGCTCGAGGGGACGCGCTTGACGGCGCTCGGGATGCCGAGCGCTCTGGCCGTGATCGCGCTCGCGGAGCGGGGCGCGATGTTCGATCCGGGGCCGTGCATGTACATGGAGAAGATCGCCGGCGGCCCGGAGATCGCCGACCTGCTCGACCTCGACCGGCCGCTCCCCGAGACGCTGAAGCTCGTGGCCGAGCGCAAGGGCATCGACATCCGTGACGTGATGGTGGTGATGCTCGATCGTGAACGCCACCACGACGCAATGCGCGAGGTCCGCGAGGCCGGCGCTCGGGTTCGCCTGATCCTCGACGGGGACGTCTCAGCCTCGCTGCTGGCGGTGAGCGAGAACTCGGCCGTGGACCTCCTATGGGGGATCGGCGGTACGCCGGAGGGCGTGCTCTCCGCGGCGGCGATCAAGTGCCTCGGCGGACAGCTGCTCGGCCGTCTCTGGCCGCGCACCGATGAGGAGCGCCAGGCGGCGATCGACGCCGGCTACGACCTCGCCAAGCGGCTCACCGTCGACGACCTCGTGGCCGGCGAAGACGTGTTCTTCTCGGCCACGGGAGTGACCGACGGCGACGTGCTCCAGGGCGTGCGCTACCAGGGGGACCGGGGCGCCACGACGGAGTCCCTGGTCATGCGCTCGCGGTCGGGCACGGTTCGCCGCGTGTCGGCGCGACACGACCGCGCGAAGCTGCGGGGCCTGACCGGCATCCGCTACGGCTGAGCCGTCGCGGTCTCCTCCGGCTCCTCGGCAGACTCGGCGGGCGCCGCGAGGCTTCCGATCCTCGACTCGGCGAGTTCCAGATCGGCCAGCGAGCGCAGGAACGAGTGAGTCACCAGCACGTGAATCACCGACTGGGTCACCTTGTATACCGGGGTGCTGAATCCGGCGGCGATCGACGGATAGAAGTTGGTCACCCCAACCTCGATCTTCAGCTTCCGAACCCCCGGGGAGCCAGGGTCGGGCGGCTCGCGCCGCACGTCGAGCTCCAGATAGCCTGAGCCCCGCCCGGGCCGAGCCACCAGCAGGCCGTCGCGAATTCGCCAGCAGACCTTCCCGTGGTCATCCTCGATGACGTACACCGGGGGATCGAAGCGCAGCAGGGTGAGCGGACCGGCGAGCAGCACGACCCGGCGCTCGTTCTCTCCATAGACCACCCGGATCAGCCCGAGCGTGACCCGGGAGAGGAACTTCCAGTACGTGCGCGCGAGGTTCTCGAGGTTGGTCGGGTTCCACAACCGCTCGAGATCCGCTTGGGAGATAGTCAGCTCCGCCGACTGTGCCGACGTCACCGCGCCGTTCTTGGCGATCGCGGTCGACCGGCGCGGAGACACGATCACCGCGAGGGCCGGCAGCCTGTGCTTGCGGCGCTGGCGGAGCGCCGCGAGCGCAGCCAGCAGGGCGGCCAGAACGATCAGGATCACGTTCACGGCGTGGATTCTTCCCTGAAAGCCACGCCGATGCTCACAGAATCAGCGGCACGATCGAGACCGACGAGCCGGCGGGCAGTTCTCCGGCGCCGAGCGGGATCAGCCCGAGCGCATCGGCACCCACCAGCGAGCTCACGATGTGAGAGCCCTGGGGCCCGTTGGGGGTCACCGTCAGTCCTCCCGGGGTGTACCGGGCTTTCACCCGCAGCGCCTGCTCGCGGTCGGGATTCATGCTCACGGCAACGCCCAGCGTCGCCGTGGTCGGCTGCCGTTCCGACGGGCGCTGTCCGAGCAACTCGGCGAGGGCCGGGACGACGAACAGCACGAAGGTGACAACCGCCGAGACCGGATTGCCGGGCAGGCCGAACACGAGCTTGCCCTCCCGGGTGCCGAACCAGGTCGGCTTGCCAGGTTGCAGCGCCACGCGCCAGAACCGCTCGCTCACGTTCAGCGCGGCCAGCGCCGGCTTGACGTGGTCGTGGGGGCCGACTGACACGCCACCGGACACGACCACGACGTCAGACCCGGCCAGGGCGTCCTCCAGGGCCCGCTCGGTGGCGCCCCGATCGTCGGGCAGCCGCTGGGCTCCCGTCGCGATCGCGCCATTGCGCCGCGCTAGCGCGGTCAGCATGGGGGCATTGGAGTTGTGGATCTCTCCCGGGCCGAGTGGTTCCCCCGGGGCCCGCAGCTCATCGCCCGTGCACAGGACCGACACGACCGGTCGCCGCGTCACCGGCAGTTGCCCGGCGCCCGCCGCGGTGGCGGCACCCAGCTCGGCCGGGCCGAGAAGCGTGCCGGCGCCCAGCACCGGCGTCCCGCGACGCATGTCCTCGCCCGCGCCCCGGATGTTCGCGCCCACCCGCACCTCGGCGCCGGTCAGGATCGTGCCTGCGCCGGGTTCGCGTACGTCCTCCTGGCGGATTACCGCGTTCGCGCCCCCGGGCACGGCGGCGCCGGTGGAGATGCGGATCGCCTGGCCGTCGGCGATGGTCAACGCTGACGGCGCCCCGGCGCGGGACTCGCCGATGAGCGCAAGCTCGCGGCCGGCGGCACCGGCCCGCACCGCATAGCCGTCCATCGCCGAGGACGCGAACGAGGGAACGTCGCCGGCGGCGACGATCTCGCTCGCCAACACCCGTTCAAGCCCGTCATCGAGATCGACCAGCTCGGCGGCGAGCTGCCTGACCTCGCTGAGCACCTGCTCACGGGCTTGCGCGATGGTGATCGGAGGGGCCGGCACGTGCGTCATTGTGGCGGCTCGCGGACGGCGCGAGGGAGGGCCGTGGTGACTGGCGCACGTGATACAAGGACTCCATGCAGCAGGGACCGCCAAGGCTCCGGCGTGCGCGACCGGTCGCCGACGCGCCGATCGACGCATTACTGCTGCGCGTCGAGGATCTGACCAAGGGGTGGCTGCTGGCACTGCTCGAGCAGGCCCCTCTGGATGACGCCCCGGCGATTCTCGCCGCCGACCTCGCGCGCGATGGGCCGCGAGTGTGCAGCGCCGTCGTCCGCGCGCTGGCCGACGAATCCGATCTCCATCGGCTCGAGCC
>DATCPD010000273.1:0-15396 GCA_036564325.1 Solirubrobacteraceae bacterium
TCAGCAGTCCGCTGGCGAATCCGCCGTAGTCGTTCGACAGCTTCGGCACCACCGGGTCGGCCAGGAGGTACTGCGAGAAGGATTTCATCCGCGGGTTGCGCCACGACATGTACTCGGCCTGGTTGAGGAATAGCGCCGCGGTCGTGGTCGAGATGATCGGGGTCGTCCTGGTCGGATGCTTCGGTGGGGAGGTGAGGTAGCCGTATTCGGTGTTGTAGATCGCGAACCGCTTGCCGGAGCCGTAGGCCCGCTGCACCCGGTCGAGGCTCCGCTCGAGCTGGCCGATGTCGGCCAGCGACGAGTAGTCGCGATTGTTGGGCCGCTCGACGTTGGGCGGGTGCCAGCGTGAGTAGGGATGATCGGCGAAGCCGCTGGCCTCGAACAGGCCGGGATGGGCGCGCCGGAACGCCCGCGAACCAGCCGCGGTGCTCGGGCAGCCGCGCAGGGTGGCGGCGCTGCCGCGCAGCTGGCGGTAGCGGCTGTCGACGCAGTAGAGGGCGCGCACGAACTGCAGCGCACGAATGCCCTGGAACAACCCGGGATTGTCGACGCCCCGCGGCGCGATCTCTCCGATCAGGATCTGATCGCCGCCGTGGCCGGTCTGATGCAGGCCCGTCCACGCGGCGTCGAGGAGTCCGCGGTAGAGCTGCGGGGCCTCTTCGACGCTCAGGTTGCCGGGAATGCCCTGCGGCGCCAGGCTGGGACCGTAGTCGGGCTCGTTCCAGATCGACCAGAAGGTGACGGCGGGTAGGTCGCCCGGATCACCGGGGGTCGTGCGATGGGTGTGCGGATCGTAGTTTCCGCTGTACCGAGTCCCCACCGCGCGGACGAACAGGTTGAACTCCTTGGCCGAGGGCTTCCAGCTCGGGTGCCGGCCTGCCGGCGCGCCTGGGCCGGTGGCCCACAACGGTGCGCCGCCGACGAGGTTGAAATTCAGAGCGATGCCGTCTTCCCGTGCGGTCTTGACGATCCGATCCAGGTTCTTCCAGCTCGCGGCCGGGTAGGCCGCCGGGTTTGCGGCGTTGAAGTTTGGCCGGCGATAGGAATTTGGACGCGGGGCGATGAACAACCAGTGGACGGCGACCCGGGCCCGGCTGACTCCGAGTAGGCGCAGCTGCTGCATCGTGCCGAACGTGTCGAAGGCCAGCGCGCCGTCATCCTGGAGCCAGGCCTCCTGCCCGGTCGAGGCGGACGCGGAGGCGCTCGCGAGTCCCAGCGCCGCCGTCGCCAGCAGCACGACGACGCTCAGTCGCCCGGCATGCCGGCGCGGCATCAGTGGACCGTGATCCGTTGCGAGCGGCTGTACATCGGCGTGGCGCCCGGCTTCGGCGTCCACATCAGCCGGACCGGGCCACTCTTGGCGAAGGCAACCTTGGTGTCGAAGTAACCGCGCGGGTTGGTGATCCTGATCGTCTTGGCGACGAGGAACCCGCCCGAGCCATTGGGCTGGATCTGGATCTGCACGCTCTGTGCCCGGCCGGTGTCGAGACGGACATAGTGCGCCGGGCGCACGTCACCCCAGACCTCGAGCTGAGCGCCGTGGCGGACCGAGGTCACCGGCGTGAACAGCGCCAGCCGGTATGAGTCGAGCATGGTCAGCCCGCCGCCGATCGACTTCGGCACGCCGCCGAAGTACTCGAGACCGCTGGCGAATCCACCGAACTCGGGCACGTTGACCGACGGATTGGGGTCGATCAGGAGGTACTGCATGCTCGTGGCGATCCGCGGCTGACGCCACGACAGGTACTCCGCCCAGTTGTCATAGAAGGCGGCCGTGGCGGGCGGAACGTAGTGATTGCTGCGGTTCGGCGGGTTGGTCACGTAGCCGTACTCGGTCACGTAGATCGGATAGCGCTTGTGCGAGCCGTAGACCCGCAGCACCTTGTCGAGCAGGGTCTCGAGGCGGGGCAGCTCGTTGAACTCCGCGTAGTCGGGGTCGCGTGACGCCGCCCGGGTGGGGTTCTGGTTGATCGGATACGGATGATCGGCAAAGCCGCTGGCGTTGAACAGGCCGGGGTGGGCGGAGCGGAAGCGGCGGGTGGCCGCGCCGTTCTTGGGACACCCGGTGATCGACGCCACCGATCCCCGCAGCGGGCGCAGCCGCGAGTCCACGCAGTACAGGGTGCGGATGAACTGCAGCGGCTTGGTGGTGGCGAAGTTGCCGGGCAGGCCCTCAGGAACGCCGGGCCGCGGAGGGCTGTTGGCGCCGCGGGCGGCGAGACTGCCGATCAGGATCGTGTCGTGACCATGGCCGGTGGCCTGAAACGAGCGCCAGGCGGCGTCGACCAGGCCGCGGTAGACGACGGGCGAGTACAGGACCGTGGAGCGGTTGACGGCCTGCGGTCCTACGTCCTTGCCGAAGTTCGGCTCATTCCAGATCGCCCACGTGCCGACCCGCGGGAGCCCCCCGTAATGGCCGCTGTAGCGGGTCGCCACGGCGTGGACGAACTTGCCGAACTCGCTCGCGGATGGCTTCCAGACGCCGAGCGGAGCCCCGGCGGGAGCGCCTGCGCCCAGGGCCCACTGCGGGGCGGGAGCGCTGAGCGTGAGATCAACGGCGATGCTGCGCTGCGCGGCTGCTCTGACGATGCGGTCGTAGATGGCCCAGTTCGCGCCCGGGTAGGCGGCCGGATTGCTCAGATCCCCAGCGGGCCGCGAGCGCGAGTCGGGACTCGGGGCGATCGAGCGCCACGACACGTAGACCCGGGCGATCCCCACGCCGAGGGCACGAAACGCGTTCAGCGTGGCCTCGGGGTTGCTCTGGAGCTGGACGTCGTCTTCGAACATCGACAGCTGCTGGGTGCTGGCCAGGGCCGACGAGGCCGTGGGCAGCAGGCACAGGCCGGAGATCAACACGGCCAGGGTGATCGCACGTCGAAGCGGGTTGCGCACGGGAAGTAAGAACCTCGGTTGCAGTCGGAAGTTGCGCGAGCCGCGGAATCCCGTGCGGCCCGGCGCTTCGGGTTCCCGGCAGCCTAGCGAAGGGGTCAGCCGACCCCGACCGTGGCGACGCGGCTGTGGATCGTCGGACCGTGGGGGTAGGTCCAGGCCAGCCGCAGATAGCCCGTGCGCGCCGCCCGGACCCGGGTATCGAAATACCCGTGTGGATCGGTGATCGGGACGGTGGCGACGGTCTTGAAGGTGGCCGAGGAGGTGCCTCGGAACTGGATTTGCACCGGGGGCCGGCTGGCACCACCGGCCACGTAGGCGGCGGGTCGAGCGCAGCCCCAGACCTCGACCTGGCTGCCCGCGCCGGCGCCGGGGGGAAGGAAGATCGGCAGCCGGAATGCGTCGAGGGTGGCCTTCGGCGTGCCGTCCTTGAACAACAGGCCGGTGGCGAAGCCGCCTGAGGCGTTGGCGCCAGGCGGGTCGGCGATCAGAAACTGGTCGTAGGAGCGCACCCGCGGATCACGCCAGGAGATGTACTCGGCCCAGTTCAGGTAGCGAGCGGCCGTGGCCGGATGGGTCGTGCGCGCGATCGTCTCGGGCGGATCGGTCTGATAGCCGAACTCGGTCGAGTAGATCGGCAGCGGCGAGTGCGTTCCGTATGCGGACTGAGCCCGATCGAGCGTCTGCTCGAGCTTCGGCAGCGAGGCCAGGTCCGCGTAGTCGGGCTCGGCCGGGGTGACAACGTTGGGCGCCAGACCCTGGGGGTAGGGATGGTCGGCGAAGCCTGCGGCCCTGAACAGCGCCGGATGCGTCTGCTCGAAGGCGTGCGAGCCGGCGCTGCCGGGCGGACAGCCGCGCAGGCTGGCGGCGGTTCCGGTCAGCGGGCGGAAGTTCGCATCGACGCAGTACAGGGCGCGGACGAACCGCAACGGCACCATGCCGGAGAAGTTCCCGGGTTGGTCGCCGACGGTCTGCCCGCGGGGGGCAGTCTCGCCGATCAGGATCGTGTCGGAGCCGTGACCGGTCGCCCGCAGGGCGCTCCAGGCCGCATCGAGCAGACCCCGGTAGAGCAGCGGGGAGACTTCGATGGTGGAGTGGTCGACCGCCTGCGGCGAGAGGTCGGGCCCGTAGTTCGGCTCGTTCCAGATCGCCCAGAAACGAACCCGCGGAAGCGGTGAGGCGGAGCCGGCGGGCGTGAACCGGCCGCTGTAGCGACTGGCGGCGGCGCGGACGAAGGCGCCGAATTCCGCGGCGGAGGGCTTCCAGGACGAGTAGGAGTTGCGGGGGGCGCCGCGTCCGTTCGCCCACATCGGCGCGGGGCCACCGAGCGTGAGGTCGATGCCGATCCCGCGCTGGGCGGCGTCGCGGACGATCGTGTCGTAGATCGCCCAGGTCCCGGCCGGATAGGCCGTCGAATCAGCGGCGTTGAAGTTCTGCGGCCGCGCCGGCACGTCGGGGTTCGGGGCCAGCGCCTGCCAGCGCAGGTAGACCCGCACTCGGCTCACGCCCCATCGCCGCATCAGATCGAGGGTCCCGGCAGGATCGGTGTGGAGGCGTCCCTCATCCTCGAGGATCGTCTCGGGGTTGCCGTGAGAAACGTGGGGCGTAGTGCCGCCGCCGTTGCCGCCGGACCCCGACCCGGACCCGCATCCAGCTAGGGACGCGAGCACGCAGGCGAGGGCGGCGAACAGCGGCACGAGCCGCAGGGGAGAGGCTCCTGAGCCGGGCAAGCGCCGCAGGATACGGCTTTAGACTCCGTCGAGATGCTCCTCCCGGCCCGCACCGGCTCGGCCGCCGCGGCCCCCAGAGACGTCCTCAGACGAGCCCAGGCGCCGTCGCCAGAGTTGATCCTGCTGGTGGCGGTGGTGGTGATCGGCGCGACGCTCCGCCTCGCCTCGCTCACCGCCCAGAGCCTGTGGGTCGATGAGGCGACGACGGCGCACGAGATGCATCTGTCGCTGGGCGCGCTGCTGCACTCGGTGCGGGTCAACGAGACCACGCCGCCGCTGTACTTCCTCCTCGCCTGGGCCTGGTCCAAGGTGTTCGGCAGCGGGGAGCTCGGGCTGCGGCTGTTCTCCGCGTGCCTCGGCATCGGCCTGATCCCGCTCGCCTACAGCTGCGCCCGCGAGCTGGTCTCGCGCCGGGCCGGCGTCGTCGCGGCGGCGCTGGTGGCGGTCAATCCGTTCATGATCTGGTACTCGCAGGAGGCGCGCTCGTACGCACTGTTCGCGGTCTTCTCGGCGGCGTCATTCCTGTTCTGCGCGCGGGCCTGGCGCGCCCCCACGAACCGCAACCTCGGGTGGTGGGCGGCATTCTCTGCGCTGGCGGTGCTGACGCACTTCTTCGCCGGATTCCTGATCCTGCCGGAGGCGGTGCTGCTGCTGGTGCGGGTGGGGAGGGCGCGCCCGCGCGGGCTGATGCTGGCCTTGGCGGTGATCGCCGTCGCCCAAGCCGCGGTCCTGCCGCTGGCCCTCAGCGACACCTCGCATCCGCTCGGCTGGATCAAGATCTTCCCGCTGTCGGTGCGGATCCAGCAGGTGCCGGTGGACTTCGGCCTGGGGGCGCTCTATCAGAGCCCGATCGTCACTCACGGCCTGCTCGGAGCTGCCGTGCTGGCGGCGATCGTGCTGGCGCTGCTGGCCGCGGGCGGAGACCGCGCCGAGCGGCGCGGGGCGGCGTTCGCCGCGGCCGTCGCCGCCGTCACCCTGCTGGTGCCGGTGATCCTGGCTGCGCTGGGCCGGGATTACCTGGTGCCGCGCAACCTGATGCCGGCCTGGATCCCGCTGGCCGTCGTGCTCGGCGCCGCCTGCACCGTCCCGCGGGCGCGGATCGTGGGGGCGGGTCTGGCCATCGTCCTGCTGGCGGCGTTCGTGATCGCCGGCGTGCGGATCGCGCAGAACCCGCAGTACCAACGACCGAACTGGCGCGGCGTGGCGGCGGCGCTCGGCGCCGCACCGGGTCCGCGGGCGATCGTCGCCTACGACGGCGGGTTCGCCGCGCAGCCGCTGACCGTGTACATGCCCGGGATCCCCTGGCAGTCCCGGCCTGATCAGGTCGTGTCGGTGTCCGAGGTCGATGTCGTCGGGAGCACATGGCAGTCGACGATCCGGCCGCTGCCGCCCGGGACGACCCTGATCTCCGGTCGCACGGTCGACGGGTTTCTCGTCGAGCGCTTCATGGTCACGCCCGGCTGGCAGCTGTCGCTGAGCGAGATTGGCCGCCGCGCCGGAACCCTGCTCGGTCCGGCTCCGGCAAACCCCGCGGTCCTCGTCCAGCGAGGTTCTTCCCAGGCGCCCGCCAACTAAGCTTCGGCGCCGAATGTCACGCCTCCGCAACCTGATTGTGCTCGTCGGCGTGCTCTGCGCGTTTGTTTCCACGCTCGCCGCACCCGCGTTCGCCGCGCAGTCCCAGGTGGTCGCCGACTGCAACGCGCACAGTCGTCTCACCGGCCATTACTCGAGCACCCAGCTGCGCAACGCGCTCTCGACGATGTCCGCTGACGTCAAGGAGTACACCAACTGCTACGACGTGATCCAGCGGACGTTGCTCAAGCAGCTCGGCGCCTCGGGAGCGTCGGGCTCGCCGGGCCAGAGCTCAGGCGGATCGTTCCTGCCGACGCCGGTGATCATCGTGCTCGTGCTGCTCGTCCTGGGCGCGATCGGGTTTGCCCTGGCCGCGGTCCGCCGCCGCAACGGCGACGGACCGCCGACCGATCCCCCTAGCGGAGCTTGATCGTGACCGTGCGGCTGAGGATCACTCCCGCGCCCGGTTGAGTCCACGCGAGCCGGACCGAGCCGCTGCCGGGGAATGACTGGTGCACGTCGAAGTACCCCTGGCTGTTGGTGATCGCCACCTGGCGAACGTTGCTCCAGCCGCCACGCGAATTGGCCTGGAACTGGATCGCGACCTGCTGCCCGGGGGGAGCGTAATGGGCGGGACGCACATCGCCCCACACCTCCAGCGACTTCCCGGGCTTGCCGGTGGTCCGGGGCAGGTACAGCGGCATCCGGTAGGCGTTGAACACGGGCTGCTTGGGGGCGCCGGTCTTGAACAACAGCCCGCTGGCGAAGTTGCCCCCGGGCGGGTCCATGAGCTCGTACTGCATGAAGCTCCGGATCCGGGGCTGGCGCCAGCTCAGGTACTCCGCCCAGTTCATGTAGTAGGCCGCGGTGGTCGGGCTCAGGGCGCCCTTCTCCGGCGGGTTGGTCTGGTAGCTGTACTCGGTGTTCCAGATCGGGAGGTGATTGCGGGAGCCGTAGACGCTCTGCAGATGGTCGAGGGTCCGCTCGAGCTGACCGACCTCCGCGAGGTCGGCGTTGTCGCGATTGGGCTGCAATGAGCGGTTGGGCGCGGTGCGCTGCGCGTACAGGTGAGCCGCGTACCCGGTGGCTCCGAACAGGCCGGGGTGCTGGGAGCGGAACCGGCGCGAGCCGCCGGAGGTCGTCGGGCAGCCGCGCGCCGAGGCGGCGGATCCGCGGAGCTGCCGGAACCCGGCATCGACGCAGTACAGCGCCCGCAGGAAGCGCAACGGCCGCATCACGTTGTAGTTCCCGAGCGGGCGATCGTGACCGTGCGGCGCGGTCTCGCCGAACAGGAACGTGTCATGCGCGTGCCCGGTGCGATGCAGCGCGCTCCACGCGGCATCGACCATCGAGCGGTACCGCCCGGCCGCGACCTCGACGGAGTTGCCGACCGCCTCCGGCGCCAGGTCGATGCCGTAGTTGGGCTCGTTCCAGATCGAGAAGAAGCTGACCTTGGGCAGGCCGTGGTAGGTGCCGCTGTAGCGCTGACCGAGGGCGGTGACGAAGGAGCCGAACTCCCGGGCCGAGGGCTTCCACGGGCCGGTCAGACCCCCTCGCGGGACGCCCGAGCCGGTAGCCCATAGCGGCGTCGGACCGACGATCACGAAGTAGACGCTGATCCCCTCAGCCCGTGCGTCGCGGACGATCGTGTCGTAGATCCCCCACTTGTAGCCGGGGGCGCCGGGATCTGAAGCGTTGAAGTGGCTGGGCCGCCGGCGCGAGGTGCCGTTCGGAGCGATGCTGCCCCAGTAGACGCCGACCCGGACGCGGCTGACGCCCAGGCTGCGGAGGGTCTGCAGGGTTCCCAGCGGGTTGGCGTGCAGCTGGCCGTCGTCCTGGAGGATCGCGTCCTGGCCGGTGCTGGCCGGCGCGGCGGGGACGCAAAGGCATCCGGCGGTCAGGACGAGGGCGAGCGTGGGGAGGAGAGTTCTGAATCTGAGCATGACCCCATGGAACTACACACGAGCATCAGAGTTGCGCCCGGGCGTCCGCTCTACACTCAGGGGCATGGCCTCAGAGCGTCAAATCCACGTCGGCCCGGTCCCCATCGGCGCCGGCGCGCCGGTCGCGGTCCAGACCATGACCAAGACCGAGACCGCCGACCTGAACGCGACGATGGATCAGATCCGCCGCGTCGCCGACGCCGGAGCGGACATCGTGCGCGTGGCCGTGCCGCGCGAGAAGGACGTCGAGGCGCTGAAGACGATCGTCGTGCAGTCGCCGATCCCGGTGATCGCGGACATTCACTTCAATCACACGCTCGCGCTGAAGGCGATCGACGCCGGAGCCCACTGCGTGCGCCTGAACCCGGGGAACATCGGCGGTCCGGACAAGGTCGCGGAGGTGATCGCCCGGGCCAAGGAGCACGGCACTCCGCTACGCGTCGGGGTCAACTCGGGCTCGCTGCCCGCCCACCTGCGCCAGCTCGAGTACGACAACCCGGTGGAGGCGCTGGTCACCGCCGCGGTCGAGACGGTCGAGCTGATGGAGCGTCTGGGGTTCGAGAACTTCAAGGTGTCGATGAAGTCGACTTCGGTGCCGAACACGATCGCCTCCAACCGCCTGCTGGCCGAGCGGATCCCGTATCCCCTGCACCTCGGCGTCACCGAGGCCGGAACCAAGTGGTCCGGCTCGCTGAAGTCGGCGGTCGGGCTGGGGACGCTGCTCGCCGATGGGATCGGCGACACGATCCGCATCTCGCTGTCGACCTTCCACGCCGAGGAGGAGGTCAAGGTGGCCTGGGAGATCCTCAAGGCCTTGAAGCTTCGCGAGCGCGGCCCCGTCCTGATCGCCTGCCCCACCTGCGGGCGCCTGCAGTTCGACATGGACTCCGTCGTGGCCGAGGTCGAGCGTCGGCTGGAGGCCTACGAGGATCCGATCGAGGTGTCGGTGCTCGGCTGCGCGGTCAACGGCATCGGCGAGGCGCGCCATGCCGACTTCGGGATCACGGGCGCCAAGGACATGGGGATGATCTACTCCCGCGGAGAGCCGCTCAAGAAGGTCCCAACCGAGCGCCTGGTCGACGAGCTGTTCGCCGAGATCGATCGCTACTACGCCGCGGGTAAACGCGTCGTGCGCGACGAGGCCCGCGCCGCCGAGGCCCGGGCCTGGCTGGCCGAGAACGAGGACGAGACGGCGATGACGCCTGAGCGCCTGGCCGCGATGGAGGCCGCGGCGGCCGCTGCCCAGGACGCGCCGGCGCCGGCGCCGGCGCCCGCGCCGATCGACGAGGATCTCTCGCCGGTGGCGGGGCGCCGCTTCACGCGGGCTTAGCGGGCGCTCGAGAACCCGTCGGCCACCTTCGGCCAGTTGACGACGTTCCACCAGGCGTCGATGTAGTCCGGGCGCTTGTTCTGGTACTTCAGGTAGTACGAGTGCTCCCAGACGTCGACGCCCAGCAACGGCGTCTTGCCGTCGGTGAGCGGGTTGTCCTGGTTGGCCGTCGAGACGACCGCGAGGCCCGAGCCGTCGTGCACCAGCCACGCCCAGCCGGAGCCGAACTGGTTGACGCCGGCCTCCTTGAACTTGGTCTTGAAGTCGTCGAACGAGCCGAACGCCGAATCGATCGCCTCGCGGAGGTCGCCGTCGGGCTCTCCGCCGCCGTCCGGTGACATCCACTCCCAGAACAGTGAGTGATTGAAATGGCCGCCGCCGTTGTTGCGCACGGGGCCGCGCTTGTCCTCGGGGATCTCGGACAAGTTCTTGACCACCTCTTCGATCGGCTTGTCCTCCCAATCGGTGCCTTCCAGCGCCGCGTTGACCTTGTCGACGTAAGCCTGATGGTGCTTGTCGTGATGCACACGCATCGTCGCCTCGTCGATATGCGGCTCCAGCGCGGTGTAGTCGTAGGGGAGCGGCGGTACTGAGTAGGCCATTGACAGGTCTCCTGGGTCCGGGTGTTGGGGTGATTCCACTTCTATCAGACGGGATCGGGCGGAGCCCATGAATCCGGCCCCGGGTAGGCTTCTGCCGCTCAGCGATGACCCGGTTGACGAACTACTTCCTGCCCACCGAGCGAGAGCCTCCCGCGGATGCGGAGGCGGTCTCGCACAAGCTGATGGTGCGCGCCGGCCTGATCCGCCAGATCGGATCGGGACTGTGGTCGTGGCTGCCCGCCGGATGGCGGGTGCACCAGCGGATCGTCCAGATCGTCCGCGAGGAGATGAACGCGATCGGCGGCCAGGAGATGCTGATGCCGGTGCTGCATCCAGCCGAGCCGTGGCGGCGCACCGGGCGTTACGAGATCGACGAGCTGTTCAAGCTCAACGATCGCCGCGGCGCGGACATGGTGCTGGCCATGACCCACGAGGAGATAGTCACCGGGCACGTCGCCGCCGCCGTGCGCTCCTACCGCGATCTGCCGTTGATCCTCTACCACTTCCAGATCAAGGAACGCGACGAGCCGCGGCCCCGGGCCGGGATCCTGCGAACCCGGGAATTCATCATGAAGGACTCGTACTCGTTCGATCGCGATCAGGAGGGCCTCGAGGTCTCCTACCAGCGGCACGTCGAGGCCTACGACCGGATGTTCGACCGGCTTGGGCTGGAGTGGTACCGCGTCGAGGCGGACGTGGGCATGATGGGTGGGATCGGGGCCCATGAGTACATGGCCCCGTGCGCTGCGGGCGAGAATGAGGTGGCGCTGGCGCCGGGTTATGCGGCCAACGTCGAGGTGGCGAGCGCTCAGGCCCAGCCGGTCTCGCTGGAGCCGGCGCCGGCCGCTGCCGAGGACGTTCACACGCCGGGGATGACCACGATCGACGCCGTGGCGAGCTCGCTTGGCCTGTCGCCCGGTGCGCTGGTGAAGGCGTTTCCGGTCGTGGTGGACGGGGGGGAGATGAAGCTCGTGGTCGTGCGCGGCGATCACCGTGTCAACGAGATCAAGCTCCGCACCGCGCTGGGCGGGGACTTTCGCCCCGCGCAGACCGACGAGATCGCCTCACGCCTGGGGCCGCCGGGGTTCATCGGGCCGGTCGGGGCCCAGATGCCGATCCTCCTCGATGCGGCGATCGAGCCCGACGGCGGATACGTCACCGGCGCCAACCGGCCCGACATGCACCTGCGCGGCGTGGTTCCCGGTCGCGACTTCCAGTTCGAGCGCGTCGACGTCCGCAGCGTGGTCGCCGGGGACACGGTCGCCGGCGCGGAGATCAGGATCGAGCCGGCGATCGAAGTGGGGAACCTGTTCAAGCTCGGCACCCGGTACTCCGATCCGCTGCGCGCGACGTACCTCGACCAGGCGGGCGCCGAGCAGCTGATCTGGATGGGCTCCTACGGCTTCG
Organism: Solirubrobacteraceae bacterium; assembly: GCA_036564325.1. Lineage (GTDB taxonomy): Bacteria > Actinomycetota > Thermoleophilia > Solirubrobacterales > Solirubrobacteraceae > Palsa-465. The sequence continues at coordinate 11,474 of DATCPD010000273.1, forward strand.
GCCCCGCCCGCTCCGCCGCCGCCGCGGTCGAGCAGTATGCGGACGAACAGGGGATTTCCTGGCCGCGATCGATGGCCCCGTTCGACGTGGAGCTCGTCGTGCTCGGCAAGGACGGCAGCGAGGAGCGCACGCTGGCCGAGCGCCTGTACGCCGAGCTTCAGCAGGCCGGGCTGGACGTGCTCTACGACGACCGAGATGCGGGGCCGGGGGAGAAGTTCGCCGACGCCGAGCTGCTGGGTTGCCCGGCGCGGCTGACCGTCGGGCGCCGGACGCTGGCGGCGGGCGAGATCGAGGTGCAGATCCGCCGCGGGCGGGAATCCCGCACCGTTCCCGTCGACGGCGCGGTGGAGGCGGTCGCCGAGCTGTGGCGGGAGCTGCCCTGAGGCCGCTCACCAAGCGACGCCTGTTCGGCCTCGATCGCTCGGGCCCTCCGCCCGTCGCCACGCGCTCAGACCAGCCGCTGCGCCCGTGGACTATCCCCAACGCGATCGGCTTCGTCCGCCTGGCCCTGATTCCCGTGTTCCTGGCCGTGGCGCTGTCGAGCCACCACGGACGTGACGCGCTGGCCGTGGTGCTGTTCGCCGTGATCGGGTGGGCCGACTACCTCGACGGCTTCGCCGCCCGGCTGACCGGTCAGTACAGCCGCCTGGGGGCGCTGCTGGACCCGATCGTCGACCGCCTGCTGGTGATCTCCGGCATGGTCGTCGCGTGGCACTTTCACCTGCTCCCGCGCTGGGCGCTGGCGGTGGTGATCGCTCGCGAGCTGTTCATGCTCGCGCTCAGCCGCTACGGCCTCTCACGGGGGGTGGAGCTGAAGATCAACTGGGCCGGCCGGCTCGGGGTCGCCCCGACGATGGGCGCGCCGTTCTTCGCGATGGCGGGCCTGCACTGGCTCGCGCTGGTAATGCTGTACTGCGGGATGGCGCTGGCGCTGCTGGCCACGGCGCTGTATGTCCGCGACGGGATCGCCCAGACCCGCTCGCCAGAGGAACTCTCAAGCTCAGATTGACCCTCTGGGAAGCGCCGGTATACTCGCGCTTTGGCCTTTACCTAACTGCAGTATTACGGGGGTATCGCTTCGGATGGACACGTTCCCGGACCTCGGGTCGCTCAGCGATCAGGAGCTGAAAGACCTGATCAAGCAGCTCACGGATGAGGAGATGGAAATCTCCTACAAGCGGCGGATCCTGCACGGCAAGATCGACATTCTGCGCGCCGAGCTGGTGAACCGGCTCCGCAAGAAGGATGAAAGCGGCGAGCTCGTCATCTCCGGTGCCGACGTGCAGCAGCTGACCGACATTCTCTCCGGGCGCGTGTCCGGGACGGAACCCGAGTAGGCGGGCCGGGCAGTTCGGTGGCCCAGCATTGCCCCGAGTGCGGCTTTGCCAACGCCGACGGCGCCAACTACTGCCAGCGCTGCGGAGCGTTCCTGACCGGCTCCGAGCCCGCACCGGGAGCGACGACCGCCACCTACCGGGTCGGCGAGACGGGTGAGATCGAAGAGCTCGAGCTGGAGGACGTGGTCGCGCGCGGCGCCGCGCTGGTGATCCGGGCGGGCGGCGGACGAGCGGGGGAGAGCTTTCCCCTCGCCGGCGACCGTCTCACCGTCGGCCGGCGCCCCGAGAGTGACATCTTCCTCGACGACGTGACGGTATCCCGCGACCACGCGATCCTCGTCCGCCGCGGGGAGGACTACTACCTCGACGACTGCGGCTCGCTCAACGGCACCTACGTCAACCGTCACCGGATCGAGTCCCATCGCCTGGGCGACGGCGATGAGCTTCAGGTCGGCAAATACAAGCTCGCGTACCTCCACCGCTGATGGATTCATCCGCCGACACCCGCGAAGCTGAGCTGCAGCTGCCCGAGTCCTCCGCGGAGGAGTCCGGGCGCCCACGGCAGAAGGCGGTCACCATCGGCGCCGTATGCAAGGCCCTGCACCAGGAGTTCCCGGAGATCTCGATCTCCAAGATCCGCTACCTGGAGGACCAGAAGCTGGTCACACCCCGCCGCACCCAGGGCGGCTACCGGCTCTACACCCAGAACGACATCCAGCGGCTGCGCACGATTCTGCGCCTCCAGCGCGACGAGTTCCTGCCGCTGCGGGTGATCCGGCAGGAGCTGGCCGGGGGGCGCTCCGAGCGCGAGGTCGCCGCCCCCGGGGATGGACGCTCGCTGCGCCGCGCGACCGTGTCCAACCAGAATGGCGGAGCCATGTACTCGCTGGAGGACGTGGTCGAGGAGACCGGCGCGGATCCGGCGTTGGTGCGCGAGCTGGTGGACTTCGGGGTGATCAAGGGTGAGACCCGAGGCGGGACCGGCGGAGTGCGGTACTACGACGAGACCGAGCGGGAGATCGTCCGAGCCGTCTCCGAGCTGGCGCGCTACGGCGTCGGTGGCCGCAACCTCAGGGTCTTCCGCAGCTCCGCCGACCGGGAGGCGCAGCTGCTGCAGAGCATCCTGGCGCCGGCGCTTCGCTCTCGCAATCCGGAACGCCGCAAGGAGGCGATCGAGGCGCTCGAGAATCTCGCCTCCGTGACCACGCATCTAAAGCATCTGCTGCTGATCCGCGATCTGCGCAAAATTGCCACCTGATCTGGATCGCTCGGGCGTCAATCTCCGGGCCTTCGTGCGAGACATTCCGGACTTTCCCCGTCCGGGCATCGTGTTCCGGGACATCACCCCGCTGTTGCTCGACCCCCGGGCGCTCGACGGCGCCGTGGCGCGACTGGTCCGGTTCGCCCAGCCGCTCGAGATCGACCTCGTCGTGGCCGCCGAGGCCCGCGGCTTCATCCTGGGCGGGGCGCTGGCGCGGGCTCTGGGCGCCGGCTTCGTCCCCGCCCGTAAACCCGGCAAGCTGCCACACGACACGGTCAGCGCCGAGTACGCGCTCGAGTACGGGATCGACGCGCTCGAGGTTCATGCCGACGCTCTGGCCGGTGGGGCCCGCGTCCTGATCCACGACGACCTGCTGGCCACCGGTGGCACCGCGGGGGCCCTGTGCGAACTCGTCAGCGGTCTCGGGGCCGACATCGCCGCGTGTGCGTTCCTCGTCGAGCTGAGCTTCCTCGGCGGCCGAGAGCGACTTGCGCCGCACCACGTCCACGCCCTGATCGATTACGACGCCTGAACGGATGGCGCGCGCTCGGCGAATCCGGATCGTGTCGGCGTCGCCGCAGCGGATCTGGGAGCTGATCGCCGATCCTCATCACCTGCCGCGCTGGTGGCCGGGCGTGGCGCGCATGGAGGGCGTGGAGGATGACCGCTGGACGCAGGTCCACCTGACCAAGAAGGGGCGCCCGGTGAGGATCGACTTCAGCCTGCTCGCGTCCGACCCGCCGTACCGGCGCCTGTGGGAGCAGGAGATCGAGGGAACGCCGTTCGAGCGCGTGCTCGGCGAAGCGGTTACCGAGATCGTGCTCGAACCGCACGAGGACGGTACCCGGGTGACGATCGAGCAGCGCCAGAAGCTCCGGGGCTACTCCCGCACCGGCGGGTTTCTGCTGCGCCGGGCCACCGGGGGCAAGCTCGATGAGGCACTCGACGGGATCGCGCGTGCCTGCGGGGAGGGCGAGCCTCCGCTCAGTGCAGGCTGAGCGCGCCCTGCAGAATGATCTTGCCGGGGGCCTTCGGCTTGCCCTGGGTCTCGATCGTCACCAGCAACTGCTTGAAGTGCGCCGCGTTGGCGGGCAGCGGACCGGCGGTCTGCAGCACCTTGGTCGCCATGACCCCGGGGTTGACGAAACCGAGGATGTGCGTGTCCGAGGGCGAGTTGTAGAGCCACACGGCATAGGCGTCATGACGCGTGTTCGCGGGCACGCCCTGCGCCCGAATGACCAGGCCCGTGTTGGCGCCCTGCTTGACGATCACCGCCACGCCGCCTGGCGTCTTGGCGCCCGTCGGGGAGAGCAGGTTGACCTGAG
>DATCPD010000003.1:0-28767 GCA_036564325.1 Solirubrobacteraceae bacterium
GAGGCGGGACCGCCGGTGCGTGAGCGGCCGGCCGGAGAGGCGCCGCGGTCGTATGGCCGGTGATAAGACAATTGTCGTATCACGGCCTTCGATTCACCATGGCCAATCGAAGGTGTTACGGTCAGATGACCTTATGAAGGACGGCATTCCGAGCCAGAGCGCCGCAGAGACCCATCCTCTGGACGAAATCGACCGTCGGATCATCGGCGAGCTGAGCGCCGACGCGCGGCTCTCCTTCGCCGAGCTTGGACGGCGCGTCAACCTTTCCTCCCCAGCTGTGACCGAGCGCGTCCAGCGGCTCGAGCGCGCCGGCGTCATCACCGGCTACCACGCCGAGATCGACCCGCGCGCCCTCGGCTACCAGTTGACGGCGATCGTCCGCATCAAGCCCGGTCCCGGCCAGCTCCACAACATCGAGAGCCTTGCGGCCGAGATCCCGGAAATCGGCGAGTTTCATCGCGTCACCGGCGAGGACTGCTTCTACCTCAAGCTGCACCTGCGCTCGATCGACGATCTGAGCGGACTGCTCGATCGGTTCCTCGCGCACGGCCAGACCACGACTTCGATCATCAACGGATCGCTGATTCGCAGACGCCAACCCCCGATCGCGCGAGGGCGATGAGCGCCGGGGCTGGCTAGCCGGTGGCGGACACGGCAGGATTGCGGAACGGGAGCGCGTGAAGGCGCGGGCCAGGGGCGATCTCGGACACCTCGACGAGGTTGCGACCGCGGTGCTTGGCCCGGTAGAGCGCCTGATCGGCGGCCGTATAGAGCGGCACAAAGTCGATCGCGTTTCCGGCGGCGATGCTGACCCCAAGGGAGGCGGTGATGGCGACGCCCCCTGGCCTGGCTCGTTCCACGGTGGTGCGAAGGGCTTCGGCGATCTCCTCGCCCTGGCGGAGACCGACCCCAGGTAGGAGGACCAGGAACTCCTCGCCCCCGAGGCGGTAGAGGAGCTCGAAGTTGCGCAGCGATTGGCGCAACTCGCCGCTGATCTCGCGCAGGACCGCGTCCCCGCGTTCATGCCCGTAGTCGTCGTTGATCTGCTTGAAGTTGTCGAGATCGCACATGACCAGGCAGACCGGCTTCCCGAGCAGTCGCGCCTGTTCGCCGACCTCCGCGAAGCGTGTTTCGAGCCCCTTGCGATTCAGCAGCCCGGTTAGCGGGTCCAGCGCCGACTCGGTGCGAAATTGCCATTCCGCGTCCATCAGCGCAGTCGTCACGGCCGTGACGCCGACCAGCAACACCACCACGCTGGCCAGCGCGAGAGGATGATCGATCGTCCGCTGGGGGCTGTCGACCACCGTCGCGGCGATCGCGGTGAGGGCTGCGAAGCCTGCGGTCGCCCAAACCACTCGGGGCCGGAAGCGCGCGGCACACATGGCCACCGGAAGCACCAGGAGCGGAAGCACCGCGTTGGCGCGGTTGACCGTGAGCGTGGCGGCCGTGCCGATCAGGGTGATGATCAGCAGCACGCTGCTCGCCACAACTCGCTCTGGCCGGAGCGAACGCTTGATGCGCGCGTCAACTGTGACCAGATTCAGCATGCAAACCGCGAACAGGGGGATCGCCGGCCATTTCATGTCGCTCATCGTCAACAGCATTCCCACGCCGACCGCCGCCGCGGCGATCTGCCGGGCTCGACGCACGCGCGGGCTCATGTCGAGCATCCGCGCGCGATGGCCCTCGGTGGGGCACAGCCAACCGAGCGGGCCTTGGGCTCTGTCGCCGCGCACGGCTTCGTCATCCGACATGAATGGCTCCGAGTGTTTGCTGCGGGTTGGAGAGCGTGCAGCGGGCGCTTCTACCCTTTTCGGCACAAACGGCCCCAAGGTTGATCAAGACTTTGTCTCCCCCTTGTGTTGGAGGACCCCCAGCAGGGTCCTGCGGTCTCCTCGCGCGGGCGGGCCGCCCCGAGGAACGGCCCGCCCGCGAACTCCACCGTTCCGCAATGCCTACGGAACGGTCGGGAACTTGCCCGCGGTCTCCTGAGCCTCGCGCTGGGCGCTCTCACCCTTTTCGTGGGCTGCGTTCTCATTGGAACGGAATACGCCGCCGGGTGCCTGGCCGCCGTTCGGCGGCGCGCCCTGCGTCGGGCTGTTCGCCGGCACCGTGGCCGTGGACGTCGTTGCTGCGCTGCTCGACGCCGCGCCGAGCACCGTGGCGCCGACGGCGCCTCCGGCCATCGAACCCACGACCATCGTTGCGAGGACTCCTCTGCGCATCATGTTCATGTCCGTCACTCCTTGCTGGTTGCCTTGACGCAGACCAGCGTCCGGGCTGTGAGTGAGAAATCAATGTGAGCCGCGTCGGGCCTCCGTAAGAACTCCGCCTATCTGCAGGCGGGGGCAGCTATTACGCCGCCGAGTCCCATCTCTCCCATCTGCGCCTGATGCGCGCGCGCTGCGTTCGGCATATTGGCCGGATGACGCCTACGGTCCTGGTCACAGGGGCAAAAGGATTCATTGGAAGCCGACTGGCGATCGAGCTGGCGCGTTCCGGCTGGGAGGTCCGCTGCCTGGTTCGCAACGCCTCCTCGCCGCCGGCGCTGGCCCTGCGCGAGCAGGGTCTCGAGCTGTGCGAGGGCGACGTGCTGCGCCCGGACACGCTGCGTGGGCGACCGGCCTCATTCCGCCCACCTGCGGAGCCGTCATGAGACGGCGCTGGTCTTGCGGGAGCACGGCCCGCCGCTGACCTACTTTCGCGCCGGGATGGTGGTTGGTCCCCAGAGCGAGTCGTATCGCACCTTGCGCTACCTGGTCCAGCGCCTGCCGGCGATGATCGCGCCGGCGTGGTTGAAGAACGCCACCCAGCCGATCGCGATCGACGACGCCCTGTGCTTCCTGGCCGCCTGTCTGTCGGTCCCGGAGTCCGTGGGTCAGGAGATCCAGATCGGCGGCCCCGACGTGCTCGCCTACGGCGAGATGCTCGACCGGATGGCTCAGGTGCTCGGCCTGCGCCCGCGCCCGCGCGTTCCGGTGCCCCTGATCACGCCGTGGCTGTCATCGCTGTGGATCGGTCTTGTCACCCCCGTCGATGCCGGCGTCGCGCGGCCGCTGATCGAGGGACTCGCCACGCCCACGGTCGTCACCGACCCTCGTGGGATGACCCTGTTCGACATCGAGCCGATGGACTTCGACCAGGCGCTGCGCCGCGCGGTCGCCGAGGACCCCGAGCTAGTCGGGCAGTAGCGGCACCGACACTCCCGGATCACGTCCGACGAGCACGCCGCGGGTGATCGACGCGGCGCCGAAACGATCCCGCACGCGGTCCACGGCGCTGTCCAGCTCCCGCGCACGGTCGACGGGCAGGCTGAGCTGCACGTTCAGCTCGTCGGTGAGGTTGGCGAGCGCGATCCCCACCAGCGTGATCCCGCGCCGCTCGATCATCGGCAGAGCGTCGCTGAGAAGGCCGATGGCGACCTTCAGAATCGAGTGCGTCTGCGCCGTCGGCTCGCCCATCGTGCGCGACCGCGTGGCGCGCGAGTAGTCCTGGAAACGCAACCGGAGCACCACCGTCCGGCACAGCCGCCGGGCCGCGCGCAGCCTTCGCGTGACGCGATCGATCAGCGCGGTGAGCACGGCCGCCAGCTCCCCAGGGGGACGGGCCCGGCGCCCGAGGGCTCGCTGCGCGCCGATCGAGCGACGCCGTCGTCGCGTCTGCACCGGACGCGGGTCTCGGTTGTGGGCCAGCGCATGCAGCTGCCGCCCGGAGGCGCGCCCCAGCATCGATACCAAGGTCGCCTCATCGAGCCTCGCGACCTCGCCCACGGTCATGAGGCCACGCGAACGCAGCTTGGCCGCGGTAACCCGCCCCACGCCCCACAACCGCTCCACGGCCAGCGGATGCAGAAACACGAGCTCCCAATCCGGCGGGACCACCAGCAGGCCGTCGGGCTTCGCGACGCCGCTGGCGACCTTGGCCAGGAACTTCGTCCGCGCAACCCCGACGGTGATCGGGAGGCCGACCTGTTCACGCACGTCCCGGCGTAGCCGGCGGGCGATCTCCTCCGGCGTTCCCAGGATCCGCTCGAGGCCACGCACGTCAAGAAACGCCTCGTCGATCGACAGCCCCTCGACCAGCGGGGCGGCCTGCTCGAACACCTTGAACACGGCTCGACTCGCCTCGGTATAGGTGGACATCCTCGGGGGCACGACCGCGGCGTACGGGCAGAGACGCTTCGCCCGGGTCACCCCCATGGCTGTCTTTACGCCGTGCCGTTTGGCCTCGTAGCTGGCGGCCAGAACCACCCCCGCCCCCACGATCACCGGCCGGCCGTGCAGCCGAGGGTCATCGCGCTGCTCGACCGAGGCGTAGAACGCGTCGAGGTCAGCGTGGAGGATCGTCGCCAGGGGGTGCGTAGACACGAACGTATGTTCGCAGGCGGGGCGGCGGATCGGGACGCGCGCGGCTGGAGCGATCGGGACGCGCGCGGCGAGAGCGAACGGAGCGCAGGGAGCAGCTCGCGCTCCGCCCAATGCATGAACTGCTCCTGAGTGTCGTCGCCGATCTGCACGAGCGCGACCTCGGTGTAGCCAACCTCGATGAACGGCTTGATCTTCTCCACGTGCTCCTCGACGTCGGGCCCGCATCCGAGACTGTCGGCGACCTGCTCCGGGGTGACGAACTGCGTCACCGCCTCGAAGCTCTCCGGCTTCGGCTCGACGGCGATCATCAGGTCGGCCTTGGTGCCGGCCAGACGGCAGGACGCCGGGCCGGAGACGGCGACGCCGATCGGCACGCGCTGCTCGGGCAGATCCCAGAGCCTCGCCTGCTCGATATCGAAGTGCTTGCCCCGGATGTTCGCGCTGTCCTCGCCGTCGAACAGCGTCGAGATGATGTCGATCGCCTCGCTCAGCATCTCGTGGCGGACGCCGACCGCCGGCCAGCGCCGGCCCACCACATGCTCGTTGAGATTCTCGCCGGAGCCGAGGCCCAGGCGGAAGCGGTTGCCGGACAGGATCTGCACAGTGGCCGCCTTCTGGGCCACGATCGCCGGGTGGTAGCGGAGAATCGGGCACGTGACGTACGTCATCAGCGGGATCCGCTCGGTGGCCTGGGCGGCCGCTCCCAGGATCGCCCACGCGTAGCCGCAGTGCCCCTGCTCGGCCAGCCAGGGCTGAAAATGGTCACTGATCACGGAGAAGTCAAAGCCCGCCTCCTCCGCCAGTCGTACGTCGCGCACCAGCTGATCCGGCGCGGCCTGCTCGGTCATCATCGTGTAGCCGAATTGAGTCACGATTCGGCAGTACCCGGGGCGGCGGAGGTCTAACGGGTGCGTCCGGTCAATCCTTCACCATGCCCGGCCCGTGCCACAGGTCCGTCCCGCCAGTCCCACCTCCCTCCGCTCGTGGCAGCGGGTGGCGCTGACCAAGATGGAGAGCTGGGGCGAGGGGCCGTTTCTCATCTCGGCGGCGCCCGGAGCCGGGAAGACCAGGCCGGCATTGGAGTTCGCCGTCCGGCAGCTGGCCTGCGGGGGCGCCGACGCGGTGGTGATCGTGTGTCCGACCGCGCCGCTGACTCGCCAGTGGGCGCGCGCGGCCAGCGCGCTGGGAATCGAACTGGCTCCGGACGCCGACTCACCGCGCCCGCCGAGGGGTTTTCACGGTGTGGCCGTCACCTATGCCCGTATCGCCAAGGCTCCTGTCCGCTGGGCTCGCGCGGTGCGGCCACAGACGCTGGTGATCGCCGACGAAGCGCATCACCTGGGCGAGGAGCTGGCGTGGGGAGAGTCATTCACGAGGGCGTTTGGTGGCAACCGTCGCTGGCTGCTGCTGTCCGGGACGCCGTTTCGCTCCGACGCCGCGCCGATCCCGGGAGTGCGCTACGACGCCGGCGGGATTGCCGAGCCGGACGTCACCTACACCTACGCGGAGGCCGTCGTCGACCGCATCTGCCGCCCGGTCTGCTTCGTCGCCTATGACGGCACGCTGTCGTGGCGCAGCGGCGATGACGTGATCGAGTCGAGCTTCGAGACGGTGCTCACGCCGCGAGAGGCGAGCCGTCGCTACCGCACCGCCATCTCCACCGAGCTGCCGGATGGACTGCCGCGGATCCTCCGGGAAGCCGACACCAAGTTGCGAGTGCTCAGGCAGAACGGCCACTCCGACGCCGGCGGCCTGGTGATCGCCGCCGACTCGAGCCATGCGCGCCGCATCGCCGCGCTGCTGCTCGAGGCGACCGGACGCGCCCCGCTGGTCGTGCTTCACGCGGAGCCGCGCGCAGCGGCGAAACTGACGGAGTTCACGCACTCGCGGGATCCGTGGATCGTGGCCGTGAACATGGTCTCCGAGGGAGTCGACATCCCGCGGCTGCGCGTGGGCGTCTATGCCACGGCGGCCAAGACCCCGCTTGTGTTCCGCCAGATCGTCGGCCGTTTCGTCCGCACGCTGCCCGGCCGCCCGGCGGAGGCGAGCTGGTTGTACATCCCCGCCGACCAGGTGCTGCGTGACCACGCCTCCTCGGTTGAGCAGGAGCTGCGACATGCGCTGCGGCCCGCTGACGAGCTCGGCGACGGTGACTTCGACCGGGCCGACCGCCGTGAGTCAGAGCTGTCCGAACCGCTGGCGTTCGTGCCGCTGAGCGCCGACGTGGCGCCGCAGATGACGCTCTTCGGTGGTCCTGCGCCGGCCGGCGCGGGGAGAGCACCGGTCGCCTGGGCGGCGCCGGAAGCCGAGCAACGCCCCGCGTTCGAACGCCGGGCGATGCTCCGCAACGAGCGCCACCGCCTCGTCTCGGAAGTGAGACGACGCGATGGCACAAGTCATCAGGAGATCAACGCCTGGCTGAATCGCAAACTGGGCATCGCGAGGGTTGACCAGGCGACGCTCGAGGATCTCGAGCGTTCGGTGGATCTGCTCGTGAGCAAGCTGACGACGCGCCGCTAGCTGCGTGAGCCACTGCGGCCGCGAGAGCTGCCGCTGCCGGAGCGGGACGCGCGTGAGGAACGAGCGCTCGCCGAAAGCGAACTGGCGCTCATCGAGCGCGAACTGGTGCTGCGTGAGCGCGAGGAGCTGCTCGCGGTACGGGCGCGGGTGGAGCGGCGTCGCGCCGTCGTGCGCTGGGCCGCGGGGACGTCGGCGCGAACCACCTCTTTGACGAGCCGCTTGAGCTCAGCGTCGAGGAACTTGGCCATCCGCTCTTCGTCACGCCGGATGTTCTTGGCCAGCTGTGCCGTCTCTTTGTCGCCGACTGCAGTGGCGAGGGCCTCGAGCCGCGTGTAGATGGCGATCTCCACGTGCTCCTCGCGGAGCTCCTCCTGCGCGTTGCGCATGTGAGTCTCGGACTGCTGGGTGACGGCGGCGCGCGCCGTACCGACCTGTCCCTTGACGGCGGCGACTGCCTTGCCGGCGACCTCGCCGAAAGCAGCCGGAACACCGGGGATCTGAGGGCCTGGCGTGGGCTTTCCGCCACCGAGCGCCTTGATCCGGGCAGCGACGCGCTTCTTGTGATCCTTGGTCTCGGTCAGGTGTGCGCGCAGACGCTTCTTGTAGGGCATCTTCTGCGTCAGCGCAATATGGGCCGCCAGGTCAGCCTCGAGCTCGGCCTCTTTGGCGTAGGCCTCGTTCAGCCACTGCACGAGCTTGGTGTCGCGTTCATTCAGGGTCTTGTCGTCCGCCATTGGTGTGTTCCTTTCGAGTTTGGTCGGCCGTCGCCGCTCCTCGACCGCTCTTGGCCCGGAGCTCACGCTCGACCGCGGTCATGACCGTCTCGCGGTTCCGATGGGCAGCTTCGTAGAGCTGCACGGCCGCAAGCTCGACCGCATTTACGTCGGATACGCGCGCGATGACGTCCTTTGCGTTCAAGTGGGCGTAGCCATCCCACGGCTCGGCGATCCTCACCTGCGCTCCTGCGCCATCCTCGGCGCCGGGTTCGGCGAATTCCTCGACGAGTGTGGGCTCCTCCGAAACGTGCGCCGGCTCCGTCTCTAGTGGCGCCTGCTCCGCTGCCGGTGCGCGCGGCGTGGTCGGCGGCGGCGGCGCCGGCGGAGTCGGCCGCCGCGGTGGTCGCGGTGGCGGAGCGGCTTTGGCCTCGGTCGCCGAAGCGTGCGAGTCGCTCGAGGTCGCGGTCTTGACCACGAACGACGCGATCGCGATCGCGCGCTCCGAGGCCTGCAGACCGCCCCGCACGGCGACGCGCGCCGCGCGCAGTCCGACGCGGATCGGGAACGTGATCAGCTCGCCGGCCATTTCCGGGTGTTACCCCATCCCGGCAACAAGTGAAACGGACGTCGCTCGCGTGCGCCGCCGCGCGCCCGGAGGGATGGTTCAGCGCGTGTGGATTCTTCCGGCTCGCGTGGGCTCGTGCGGATTCGGCGCGTGTGGACCGGCCGCGACGACCAAAGTGCGACATTCGCTGGCTTGGTCGTCGACGCGATGCGCGCTTTGGTTGCTGTGCGACCGAACCGCTCCACGCGTTCTCGGCGAAGGCGACCGATGTCGCGTAATGGCTGTTGATCCGTCGGTCGACGTTTCGGTGCCGCGGCTCGAGCGCGGTCACTCGCCACTGGCTGCACAGAACGTCGCCCTGGGCACCCGTTTGAACGTGGCGGATCCGGGGCAGGGAAAATGCGCGGATGGAACCGTCGGGGGATTCAGATCCGAAGAGAACGTAACTGAGGTGAACCCAATCGTAGATCTCGACCCCAAGGCGATCCTAGGCGGCACAGCGAAGCTCGTCGAGCGGTTCGGAGACGAGGCATATTTCGCTGCCCTCTGCATCCGCAGCGGCCTCGTGGGGCCGGAGCTGCCGCATCGCGTGGCCCAGCTTCTGCTCGCGTTCGAACGTTTCGGGATGCTCGGCGGCGCGGTCGCCGCCGGGGCGATCAGGCACGGTGACCGGACTGCGGTGATCGACGAGCGCGGAGAGGTCTCCTACCGGGAACTCGATCAGCGCTCCAACGCGCTGGCCAACTCGTGGCGCGAGAACGGCCTCGAACCTGGCGAGGGCGTCGCGATCCTCGTCCGCAACCACCGTGGCTACCTCGACGCCGTGTTCGCGGCCGCCAAGTGCGGCGCGCGGATCGTGCTGCTCAACACGTCCTTCGCCGCGCCGCAGATCCTCGAGGTCGCCGACCGCGAGGGTACCGACCTGCTCGTGTACGACGACGAGTACAGCGAGATGCTCGAGGGTGTCGACCCCCCGCGCGGACGCTTCCGCGCCTGGACCGACGATGAGGACAGCGGCGAGGACACGCTGGAGGGGTTGATCTCCGGTTCCTCGACGAGCGCCCCCCCGAAGGCCGGCGTGACGCCGAAGATTACGATCCTCACCAGCGGAACCACGGGAACGCCGAAGGGCGCGCCACGTCCGGAGCCGCGTTCGCTCGCGCTGATCGGTGGGCTGCTGAGCAGGGTTCCGTTCCGCGCGCGTGAGACGACCGAGTTGTGCGTGCCGATGTTTCACGCGCTCGGATTCATGCAGGCGATCGTGGGCGTCGCCCTGGGCTCGACCCTGGTCATCCGCCGCCGCTTCGATCCCGAGGAGACCCTCCACAGCCTCGAGGAGCATCGGGCCAGCGCGATGGTCGTCGTCCCGGTGATGCTCCGGCGCATGGTCGACCTCGGCGAGGAGGAGATCAAGCAGCGCGACCTCTCCGTGCTCAAGATCATCTTCGTCAGTGGCTCTGCGCTCGGCGCCGATCTGACACAACGCGCGATGGAGCTCCTCGGGCCCGTTATCTACAACCTCTACGGCTCGACCGAAGTCGCCTACGCGACGATCGCCACGCCCGAGGATCTCGAAGCGGATGCGGCGTCGGTCGGCAAGGTCGTGCGCGGCTCGGTGGTGAAGATCCTCGACGAGGACGGCAACGAGGTGCCCCGCGGCGAGAGCGGGCGCATCTTCGTCGGCAACTTCTCCCAGTTCGAGGGCTACACCGGAGGTGGCAACAAGGAGGCGGTCAAGGGCCTCATCTCCTCGGGTGACATCGGCCACTTCGACGATCAGGAACGGCTGTTCATCGACGGGCGTGACGACGAGATGATCGTGTCAGGCGGCGAGAACGTGTTTCCGGCCGAAGTCGAGGAGCTGCTTGGCGCCCACGACGAGATCGAGGAGGCGGCCGCGATCGGCGTCGACGACGAGAAATTCGGTCAGCGCCTCAAAGCGTTCGTGGTGCTCCGGGACGGAAGCAAGCTCAGCGAGGACGACGTCAAGGGGTACGTGAAGGAGAACCTCGCCCGGTATAAGGTGCCGGGCCAGGTGGTGTTCCTGGACGAACTCCCTCGGAACCCGACGGGAAAGGTGCTCAAGGGAGAGCTCCAGGACGACGGAACTGACGAAGACGAGGAAGGGCAGGAGGACGAGGCTAGGGGCCAGCAGGAGGACGAGAGCAAGCAGCAGGAAAGCGTTTAGTAGTTTTTCGCTTTGACGGTCCGATCTTCAAGCCGCGGGAGGTGAGAGATGATGGCGTCAACAGCTGTGCGGCCCCTGCGCATGGCGGGCCTGCTCGCCGCTGTGGTGTGTGCGCTCTGTGCGATCAGCGCTGCGCGAGCAGCTGCGCTGCCCGGAGTCGGAGGTCTGCTCCGAGGACCGGTGGCGGGCTGCACACGGATCTGCCGTGCGCAAACCCGGCCAACCACGGTCTCGTGGGGCAAGTCCTGGGCGCGGCGCACGTGAGCGTCGGCGGTCCGGTGCGCTGTTTCTCGCAGGCCATCGCCCACGGCCGGAGCCTCGGCCCGCAGATCATGGCGGGACCGACCGGGCTGGGCCCCAAGCAGATCCAGTCGGCGTACAAGCTCACGGGTCTGCTGTCGGGCGGCAAGACCGTGGCGATCGTGGATGCCTACGACGATCCGAACGCTGAGACGGACCTCGCGGCCTTCCGGCGCACGTACGGGCTGAGTGCCTGCACGACCGGCAACGGCTGCTTCAGGAAGGTCAACCAGAACGGTGCCGCGACCCCGCTGCCCGCTGGTGACTATGGCTGGGCGGAGGAGATCAGCCTGGATCTCGATGCCGTGTCCTCGGCCTGCCCGGACTGCCACATCCTGCTCGTGGAAGCCAACTCGGCTAACTCCCCGGACCTGGTCAAGGCCGAGGACACCGCGGCGAGCCTCAGGGCCGTCTCGGTCTCGAACAGCTGGGGCGGCAGCGAGGACCCGACGATCCTGGCCGACGACCCGCACTTCAACCATCCCGGCGTCGCTATCACTGCGAGCTCCGGCGACTCGGGTTACGGTGTGAGCTGGCCGGCTTCCTCGCCGTACCTGACGGCGGTGGGAGGGACCACGCTGGCGAGCGCGAGCAACGCTCGCGGCTGGACCGAGACCGCGTGGTCGGGATCCGGCAGCGGGTGCTCGGCCTATGAACCGAAGCCCGCCTGGCAGCACGACCCCGGTTGCGCGAAGCGCACGGTGGCCGACGTCGCCGACGACGCCGATCCCAACACAGGACTCGGGGTCTACGACACGTACAACGGGTGTGGGTCAAACGGCCTCTGTGACCTGCTGATCCAGCTCGGCCTGGTGCAGGGCCTCGACGGCTGGGCCCAGGTGGGGGGCACAAGCCTCAGTTCACCGCTGATCGCGTCGGTATATGCCCTGGCCGGCAACACCGGGTCGATCACCTACGGCAGTTACCCATACAGCCCCAGCTCGTCGCCATTCGACGTGACGGGCGGCTCGAACGGCACCTGCTCGCCGTCGTACCTGTGCACCTCCGGCCCCGGCTACGACGGGCCCACCGGCTTGGGCACACCGGCCGGAACGGCCGGCTTCTAACGCTGACTCGGTGCGCCGGATCCGCTCAAGCTCGGGCGGGTCCGGCGCATTGCCGAGGTTCGTAGACTCCGTGCGTGCTGATCCTGCCTCCCGGTCACGCCCAGACAGTCCTCGCCCGGCGCCGCTTCAGCCGTCGTGAACGCTGGATGGTGGGTTCGGTCCTGGCCTCCGTGGCCGCGCTGGCGGTCGTGCTGGTGATCGCGCTCGCGAGCAGCGGGCACGTGACCAGCAAGGGCTGCGTGGACGTGAACCTGCCGTACTCCACCGGTGGGCAGGAGTTCTACGAGTGCGGCGCGCGGGCCCGTGGGATGTGCGCCCTGGTCGGTGCGCCCGGCGGTTACGCCGGCGCCGCCGCGCGCGCGGTGGCAGTGCAGTGTCGCAAGGCCGGGCTTGCCGTCGGCTGACGGCCGGCGCCTGGGCGCCGCTAGGCTCCAGGCGAGATGACCGACGCGACCTCGTTCCGCGCCCAGTTCCCGGTGCTCGAACGCATGTCATACCTGAACGCGGGGACAGAGGGTCCGTTGCCGAGGCAGGTCGTGGACGTGGTCCGCGAGCGGATCGAGCTGGAAGCGCTAAACGGCCGCACCGGGCGTCCGTACTTCGACTCGTTGATGCAGCTGGCGGCGGACCTGCGCGCCGGATATGCGGGCGTGCTCGGGTGCGACGCGGCCGAGATCGCGCTGACCGGCTCCACCACCGACGGGGTGAACACCGTGATCGCCGGCCTCGATCTCCGAGCCGGAGACGAGATCCTGACCACCGACGAGGAGCATCCGGGGCTGCTGGCCCCGCTCGGACGCGCGCGCCGGCGGTACGGGGTGACGGTCAAGGTGGTGCCCTTCTCCGAGCTTCCCGCCGAGGTATCAGACGCCACCCGGCTGATCGCCTGCTCGCACGTCTCCTGGGTGGGCGGCCGGATCATGGACGTGGCGGCGCTCGTCGCCTCCGGCGTACCCGTGCTGCTCGATGCCGCCCAGGCGATCGGCGCCGTGTCGGTCGACGTACGTGAGCTCGGATGCGACTTCTACGCCGCCTCCGGGCAGAAATGGCTCTGCGGCCCGGAGGGCAGCGGTTGCCTGTATGTCCGCGCGGATCGTCTCGATGAGCTGCTCGTGCCGTGGCCGGGCTACGGCTCGCTCGCCGACCCGCACCAAGCCCTCGAGTTCGAACCGGCCGAGTCAGCGGCTCGCCTGGACCACGGGTTTCCCGCCGGCCTGAGGAGCGCATGGGCCCTGGCCTCGCTCGGTGTGCTCGACACCGCGGGATGGCCGTGGGTCCACGAGCGCGCCGCGTCGCTCGCCGCCTCCGTGGCCGACCGGCTGGCCGAGCACGGGCTGGACGTCGCACCGCGCGGGCGCTCGACGCTCGTGTCATGGAAGGCGCACGACCCGGAAGCCGAGGTGGCGCGCCTGGCGGCGGCGGGAATCGTCGTGCGGAGCATTCCGGCGTTCGGCTTGGTGCGAGCGTCGGTCGGGGCCTGGTCCTCAGAGGCCGAGCTCGAAGAGCTCGTGCGCCAGGCCGCGGCTTAGCCTTCAGCCGCTCCCGCCGAGGATCCGTTCCGGGTGGGTATACACGTTCACGCGCTCACCGCGGGCGAACCCACACAGGGTCAACCCCCGGTCCTCCGCGACGGAGATGGCCAGCGAGCTCGGCGCCCCGACGCCAACCAGAATCGGCGCTCCGGCCACGGCCGCCTTCTGCACGAGCTCGAACGAGAGGCGCCCGCTGACACACAGAATCCACCCTTCGAGCGGCACCAGGCCGTCAAGCAGCGCGCGACCGATCACCTTGTCCATCGCGTTGTGGCGGCCGACGTCCTCGCGCGTGATCAGAGGATCTCCGTTGGCGCTGAACAGCCCCGTGGCGTGGAGGCCGCCAGTCGACTCGAACGTTGGCTGCTCGAGCCGCTCCGGAAGGTGGGCGACGAGCTCGCGCGGAACCTGGGGGCCCGGCGCGAGGGGAGCGCTCAGGACCGCGACCTCCTCCAGGGCACCCTTACCGCACACGCCGCAGGACGAGGTGGTGTAGAAGCGCCGGTTGCCCGGGTCGCGCAGCAGCGGCCCGGCGACCTCGATCGTGTTCGCCGCCAGGTCGTCGGTCAGCCCGGCCGGGCGTGGACCGTCGATCAGGCCTTCGGTGAGCAGGAAGCCGAGGGCCAGCTCCTCATCGTGCCCGGGGGTGCGCATCGTGACCGCGAGCGGCTCGCCGTCGACGCGGATCTCGAGCGGTTCCTCGACGGCGACGACATCGTCGCGCCCGTCGTGTACGACCCTGGCGAAGGCGGCCGGCATCAGCCCAGCGCGCGCTGCGAACGCTCGATCGCCAGGTCCATCGCCTGCGTGGGAGCGCGGACGGCCGGACCATGGCCGGCCGCGAGTGTGGTCGGCTCGAGCGCTCGCAGGCGCCGGGCGGACTCGAGGTCCTTCGCCTTGTCCCAGGTGGCCATGGCGGCGAACGGAAAGCGCCAATAGAAGTGATTGGAGACGGTCACGTGGCCGTAGGCGGTGAACACGTCCCCGACCAACAGCGAGCCGTCCCGGGTGTCCCGGAAGGCAACGTGGCCGGGCGTGTGCCCGGGGGAGAAAATGACCTCGAGGCTCTCCACCCGGTCTCCATCGGACAGCCGCACGTCCGGTGTGGTGCGGAGCTTCGGCCAGGATCCCGGCACCTTGCCCTCGACAACCGTTTCTCCGGCATGGATGCGAGCATCGAGATCCGGCATCAGCACGGACACCGAATCCCCAAGGCGCTCCTTCAACGCGTCGAGTGATCCCACGTGGTCGCCATGACCATGGGTGAGGGCAATCCGGCGGATCTGCCCTCCGGCCCCCGCGGCGCCCGCGATCAGCGCATCCGCCGACCCGCCGATGGTGGTGTCGATCAGGGTGAAGCCGTCATCCTCGCGCACCAGGTAGGCGTTCACGAAGCGCACGCGCGTGAGTTGGATCAGGTTGTCCGTGACGCCGGCCGTTCTCATTGCGCCCGGCGAACAATACGCCTAGGCCTTTGGACAGGAAGCCAGCGCCTGCGTTTGAGCAGCCGCGGGGACGCTGTCCTTGACCAGCTCCACACAAACCTGAGCTTCGGCCTTCCTCAGGCTGGCCGGATCGCCCTTGGCGGCCTCGTCGCAGATCGTCGTGAGCTTGCTCTTGGCGCTTGCAGACAATGTCGGCGCCGCGTTGATGCTGGCCTTGCAGCGGGCCACGGCGGCGATGACGGTCGGGTTCGACGCCAGCCCGGAACCTCCGGACGTGCTGCTGGACGAGCTGGCGCTGCTGGCCGTGCTGGTGGCCGCGGGGGCCGAGCTGCTCGAGGAGCTGCTCGCGCTCGCCGGTGTACTGCTGCTGCTGCTGCTTCCGCAACCGGCTACCAACGCGCTGCTGGCGGCAGCCACGGCGAGCAGGGAGCAAGGTCCGTAGTTCATGCATCCTCCTCCGGGTTGAAGCATCCGTGCGATCGTGCCCCGCACCGCTGCCCTTTGCGGCGCTGTTCTGAACCCTAGAGGGATGCGGGCCGGAGGAGGTCTCGGATCAGACTCGATCTAGTCCCAGGCACAGAGCCGGCCAGGTCTAAGCCAGCCGGGGCGCCAGCTCTCGGCCGAGCACCGCGATGAACTCGAGGTCGTCATGGGCGAGGTGCTGACACATCACGCGGCTGACGCCGGCGTCCTTCACCGCAGTCAGCTGCTCGGCGGCCTGCTCAACGGTGCCGACGATCCAGCCGTCGGGCGGGGCGCCCAGGAACTGCTCGACGGTCTCGCCGCGCCGCGCGGTCACGCGAGCGGCACGCTCGCGCAGGTCGCTCGCGTCGACCCCAGCCAGCACTCCGGTCATGATCGAGAACGGGATCGGCTCCCGGCCCGCCTGCTCGCACGCGCGGTCGATTCGGGCCTTTCGCTCGCGGATCTCGGCCACGGTCGGAAACACGGTGTTGTACTCGTCCGCGTATCGTGCCGCCAGCGCCGCGCTGCGCGGTCCCGCCGCGCCCCCCATGATCAATGGCGGATGGGGGCGCTGGATCGGTTTGGGCTGGGCGTCCAGGTCAGACAGGGTGTAATGCGCGCCGGCGAACGAGAACGGCTTCTCTCCCCAGTTGCCGAGCACGATCTGGAGCTGCTCCTCAAGGACGTCCATACGTTCTCGCGTGGGGGCGAACGGGAAGCCGTACGCCGCATGCTCGCGCTCGTGCCAGCCTGCGCCCAGCCCCAGGTCGATGCGCCCGCCGGACACGTGGTCGGCGGTGGTGACCAGCTTGGCCAGCAACGACGGGTGACGAAACGTGGCCGGGGAGACCATCGTGCCGAGCCTCAGGGTTGACGTCACAGCGGCCAGCGCGTTCAACGTGCCCCAGGCATCCAGCGCGCCGTGCTCGGGATGCTGGCCGTCGAGGTTCAGGTAGTGGTCCGAGCGGAACAACGTCGGGATGCCGTGCTCCTCGCACGCCCGGGCCAGGTCGAGCCACTGCGGCCAGCTCACGCCCTCCTGCCCCTCGATCATCAAACAGAGATCCATGCGTCGACGAGCTCCGGGATCGGCGGGTTATGACTCGGCCGACTCAGGCTCGAGCTCGTACCAGACACAGAATCGCCCGTCATCAGTGCCGCGATCGATGCCCCAGCGGCTGGCGAGCTGATCCACGACCATCAGGCCGCGACCGCCGGTCTCGGGCGGGCTCGCTGGAAGCGCGTCGGGATCGAAACCGCTGCCCGAATCGAACACCTCCACCCGGACGCGATCGGGGTAGGAGCTGATTCGCAGCTCGATCGGCTGACCATCGTCGGGCGGCGGGTGTACCACGGCGTTGGTGACGAGCTCAGAAGTGAGCAGCACGGCGGTAGCTAGCTCAACCTCGGTGAGCCGGCGCTCGACCGCCTGCCGGACCTCTCCGCGTGCCTGGCCCGGCGCCCGGGGGTCTCGGCGCAGCTCCAGGTCGACGCGCTCGAGGAACCGCTGCTCCGGTGACGGCGCGGCTTCGTCCGGCGCCAGGGCGAGGCGCTCGGTCAACCCGGTGATCTCGAGCAGGTCCAGGAGCGCCTCCGGCGGAGGGACGACGATGAGCGAAAGATCGCGCTCAGCGGCGCGCTGCTGGACGAAGATGATGGCTCGCAGCCCGGCGGAGTCGATGAACGAGACGCCGGCGAGGTCCACCGTGATCTGCCGGCATCCTGCGGCGACCGCGCGGTCGAACTGAGTCGTGACGACATCGGCGTTGGCGCCGTCAAGCTCACCGCTGAGCTTGAGCGTCGCCCCGGATTCCGTTTCCTCGGTGTCGATCTGAAAGTCGGGCATGATTCACACGTTGCCGGTGCTCTCGGTTACCTCCCGAAGAGTACGGGTCGGGCTCCCTGCCGGTGCCGCTGGCGAAGGTGACTCCCGCTCGACGAGACTGGGGCGCAGCGCGACCGCCGCCGTGTCGTCGGACTGAGCGTGGCGCTGGAAGTCGTCCAGCGCGCGTTCGAGCTCGACGAGCAACGCCTCGGGGGGGAGGCTCGCGTGCTGGCTCAGAACGCGTTTGAGCCGGTGGGTCCCGAACCGCTCGGACTCCCCTCGGGTGTCGACCACTCCGTCGGTGAACAGAAACAGGGTCTCGTCCGGGTCGGTCGGAACCGAACGCTCGCCCAGGGCGCCGCCACTCCACGCCCCGAGGATCGGTCCGGTCACCCTGATCTCTCGGATCCTCCCGTCCTCACGGACGATCAATGGCGCCGGATGCCCGGCGGAGCTGATCACCACCCGGTCCTGATGCAGCCTCACACAGAGGGCGCTGCACAACCACATTCCGGACTGCTCCCGCAGCTCGTCGTTCAGGCGCGCGAGGATCTTGCCCGGGCTCTGCTCCTGCTTGCTCAAGAATCGGGCGCCGTGCCGGACCAAGGAGGTCATCGCCGCGGCCTCCACGCCCTTTCCGGTGACGTCGCCGAGCAGCACCACCCAGCCGTCCGGAATCTGAATGAAGTCGTAGAAGTCGCCCCCGACCTCGACCTCCTCCGCCCCGCGAGCCGCGCGGTACATGGTCGCTACGTTCCACCCGTCGATCGGGGGCACGATCTCGGGCAGCAGGCTGCGCTAAAGCGTGGCGGCGATCTCCCGACGGGCGGTGGCGAGCCTCGAATTGTCGACGGCGACGGCAGCACGGCTGGCCAGCGACTGCGCGAACTCCAGGTCTGACTGCGCGAACCGGCGCTCCGATTCTGCCATCACGAGCGTCATCACCCCGAGCGTGCGGCCGCCTGCGAGCAGCGGCACTATCAGCACCGAGCGAAGCCCGACGTCTCGTAGCAGCTGAAGGTGCTCGTCGTCGACGGCCGCCTCCACCAGCAGCTCGTCCGCGATATCCGAGTAGAGCTCCGGCTCCCCGGTGCGCATTACCCGCCCGACCCCCTGGTCCGGATCAGGCTCCTCGGGTTCGTACCGACGCAGTCGCTCCGCGAGTTCAAGCTTGTCGGCATCGCGGTGGGCGACCACGACGCGCTGACGCGTGCCGCCCTCGTCGATCAGGTCCACGGCACACCAGTCCGCGATCTCGGGCACAACCAGCCAGGCGACGTGCCCGAGCGTCTCCTCGTAGTCCAGCGAGGACATCAGCGTCTCGGTGGCCCGGGCGAGGAACCGATCCTGAAGCTCGGCTGTCTTCTCACGCGTTACGTCTTCGATGATCGTCACCGCGGCCACCAGCTTGCCGCCCGCGTCGTGGAGCCCGGAGGCCTTCAACAGGTTCCAGCGGACCATTCCCGTCTCGCGGTTGATCGTGCGAATGAGCAACGGCTCCACGGGCTTGCCGGCCATCAGACGCACCGAGGGGATGTCCTCCATTGTCACGTCACGGCCCTGCTCGTCGTGCACCCTGTAGTCGCCGATGATCGACTGCGGAGGGCGGCGCTGCAATTCGTCCAAGGAGGCGAAGCCCATGTGGTCCAGGGCCGCGCGGTTGGCGTAGATGATGTGGTGGTGGGGATCGCGGATCGTCACCGCCTCGGCGAGCGCGTCGAGGATCTCCGGAAATCCGGGACGCCCGCCGCGCAGCTGCGCCTCGAGCTCGTGCAGAAGCTCAGTTCGCTCTGACACATCCTGGATCCAGGCGTGAAACCTCCAGCCGT
The DNA here is from genome assembly GCA_036564325.1 of Solirubrobacteraceae bacterium. Taxonomy (GTDB): domain Bacteria; phylum Actinomycetota; class Thermoleophilia; order Solirubrobacterales; family Solirubrobacteraceae; genus Palsa-465. The sequence continues at coordinate 18,820 of DATCPD010000003.1, forward strand.
CCTGCTCGCGAACAGCGGTCACGGCCACTTCGATCGGGAGCTCGCTGCCGTCTCGGCGAAGCGCCTCTAGATGCAACCGCGGCCGGTCCGCCGCGGGCCTGGCACCCCCGTCGAGGACCCGTTTCAACCCGGCTCGGTGCTGGGAGCGGTAGCGGGCGGGGATGATCAGCTCCGCCGCGTCCCTGCCGATCGCCTCGCTGGGTGAATAGCCGAACACCTCCTGCGCGCGGAGGTTCCAGTCGAGGATCGTCCCCTCGGCGTCCATGGTTACAAACGCGTTGTGCGCGATCTCAAGAATCGCGCGCACTGATTCAGGTTCCATCGACGGGCCTAGAGCGGCAGCTCTTCCGGGTCCTGGCGGACGGTCGCGAGCTCGGCCCACACGTGCGTCGTGCCCTCGAACGCTCCCCATGTGCTCGAGAGAGTCCGGACGATGTTCAAACCATGGCCGCCGGCGTGCGGCCCTTGCTCGCGCACGTGGATCGCCGCGCCCTGACCCTCGTCCACCACCTCGACTCGCAAGCGGTCCTCGAGCAGCTGGAACCGCAACTCGATCTTCCCGGTGCCGTGGACGTAAGCGTTGTTGACGAGCTCCGAGATGACCGTCTGGGCGTCTCCGAGGACAGTCGGCTCGAGCTGACCCTCCAGGTGCTCTCGCACAAGCCGCCGCGCGACCGAGCCGCAGCTCGGGTCACGGGGCAAAGCGGAGCGAATCGTCTCAGTCATCGTGTCATGTGCGCCCGTCAGCGAGAGCGTAGCCCCGAACGCCGGGATTGACCAATGTGCAGCACTCGAGCCCCCGCCGCGGCCTTTGGACGCGCCGCGCCACCGCTATTGGCACTTCGCCAAGAACTGCTATTTTGAGCGCACGCCGCCGTAAACAGGCGCACTGCCGGGCAGGCGCTGCGCAGCAAGCTGAAAAAGGAGCTGATCGGACATGGCCGCCACCGATGCGTTGGTCTTCGACGCAATCCGCACCCCCCGAGGTAAGGGCAAGGTGAACGGGTCGCTGCATACCGTCAAACCGGTCGACCTGGTGGTCGGCCTGATGCACGAGATGCTGGTCCGCAACGACCAGCTCGACCCCAAGCGGTTCGATGACGTCGTCCTCGGATGTGTGTCGCCGGTCGGCGACCAGGGTGCCGACATCGCCAAGACGGCGGCGATCAAGGCGGGGCTGCCCGACACGGTCGCCGGCGTCCAGCTCAACCGCTTCTGCGCCTCCGGCCTCGAGGCCGTGAACATCGCCGCGCAGAAGGTCGCCTCCGGCTGGGAGGACCTGGTGCTGGCGGGCGGCGTCGAATCGATGTCGCGTGTCCCGATGGGCTCCGACGGCGGCGCTTGGGCGATGGACCCCGAGACGAACTACGACACCTCGTTCGTTCCCCAGGGCATCAGCGCCGACCTGATCGCCACCGTGGAGAGCTTCAGCCGCGAGGATGTCGACGTGTACGCCGCGCAGTCGCAAGAGCGCGCGGCGGCGGCTCGGGACGCCGGCAAGTTCGACGGCTCGGTGATCCCCGTGCGGGACATCAACGAGAACGTGGTGCTCGAGCGCGACGAGTTCATCCGGCCCGGCACGACGGTGGAGACGCTGTCCGAGCTGAAGCCCTCGTTCCAGATGATGGGTGAGATGGGCGGCTTCGACGCGGTCGCGCTCCAGAAGTACCACTGGATCGAGAAGATCGAGCACGTCCACACGCCCGGTAACTCCTCCGGCATCGTCGACGGCGCCTCGCTGATGATGATCGGCAACGAGCAGATCGCCCAGGAGCAGGGGCTTCAGCCCAAGGCGAGGATCCTCGCCACAGCGGTCTCAGGTGCGGATCCCACAATCATGCTCACCGGTCCCGCGCCGGCCAGCCGCAAGGCGCTGGCCAAGGCCGGCCTCAGCGTCGAGGATCTCGACCTGGTCGAGATCAACGAGGCCTTCGCCGCCGTGGTCCTGCGGTTCGTCAAGGACATGGGCCTCGACATGAGCAAGGTCAACGTGAACGGCGGCGCGATCGCGATGGGCCACCCGCTCGGGGCCACCGGGGCGATGATCCTCGGCACGCTGATCGACGAGTTGCACCGGACGGGCGGCAGATACGGCCTGGCGACGCTATGCGTCGGCGGCGGTATGGGAATCGCGACGGTCGTGGAGGCCATCTAGATGAGTTCTGAGAGCACCACCATCCGCTGGGATCGCGACGAGGACGGGATCGTCGTCCTGACCCTCGACGATCCCAATCAGTCGGCCAACACGATGAATGCGGCCTACAAGGCCTCGATGTCCGCCACCGTCGACCGGCTCGAGGCAGAGAAGGACGACATCACCGGAGTGGTCATCACGTCGGCCAAGAAGACGTTCTTCGCCGGTGGCGACCTCAACGACCTCAAGCTCGCCACCAAGGAGCAGGCGGCCGAGATCGGTGAGGGCATCCGGGACATCAAGCGTCAGCTGCGACGCCTGGAGACGCTCGGGAAGCCCGTGGTCGCGGCGATCAACGGCGCGGCGCTCGGCGGCGGCCTGGAGATCTGCCTGGCCTGCCATCACCGGATCGCCGTCGATGACCCGAAGGTCCAGCTTGGCTTCCCGGAGGTGCAGCTCGGGTTGCTGCCGGGCGCCGGTGGCGTGGTCCGCACCGTGCGGATGCTCGGGATCGTCGACGCTCTGATGCAGCTGCTGTTGCAGGGCCAGCGTCACCGGCCGGCCAAGGCGATGGAGCTCGGGATCCTCGATCAGGTCGTGGTGTCCCGTGACGAGTTGGTGCCGGCGGCGAAGACGTGGATCAAGGCGAACCCGGAGGCTGTGCAGCCGTGGGATGTCAAGGGCTACAAGCTCCCCGGGGGCGCCCCGAGCAACCCCAAGCTCGCGCAGAATCTGCCGGCGTTTCCGGCCAACCTGCGTAAGCAGCTGAAGGGTGCGAACTACCCGGCGCCGCACCACATCATGGCGGCGGCGGTCGAGGGCGCCCAGGTCGATTTTGACAACGCGATCGAGATCGAGGGCCGCTACTTCGTCGATCTGGTCACCGGGCAGGTGTCCAAGAACATGATCCAGGCGTTCTTCTTCGACATGCAGCGAGTCAACGGCTCGCGGGATCGTCCCGAGGGCATCGAAACGTTCAAGCCGGCGAAGATGGTCGTGCTCGGCGCGGGCATGATGGGCGCCGCGATCGCCTACGTGTCGGCTCGCGCCGGCATCGAGGTGGTCCTGAAGGACGTGTCGCTGGAGGCGGCCGAGCGTGGCAAGGGTTACTCGGTCAAGCTGGTCGAGAAGGCGATCTCGCGTGGCCGGTCCACGCAGGAGCAGGGTGACGAGCTGCTGGCGCGGATCACGCCGACCGCCGACCCTGCCGACGCCGGAGGTGCGGAGCTGGTGATCGAGGCGGTGTTCGAGGACCCGAAGGTCAAGGCGCAGGTATTTGCCGAGATAGAGCCGCACCTCGCCGACGGGGCGTTGCTCGGGTCGAACACGTCGACGCTGCCGATCACCGGCCTGGCCGAGGGAGTCTCGCGGCCGGAGGAGTTCATTGGTCTGCACTTCTTCAGCCCGGTGGACAAGATGCCGCTGCTGGAGATCATCAAGGGCGAGAAGACCTCCGAGGAGACCTTGTACCGCTCGCTCGACGTGGCCAAGCTGATCAAGAAGACACCGATTGTGGTCAACGACAGCCGCGGCTTCTTCACCAGCCGGGTGATTGGCACGTTCATCAACGAGGGCATCGCGATGCTGACGGAGGGCATTCCCGCCCCGACGATCGAGCAGGCCTCGTCTCAGGCGGGGTATCCCGCGCCGGTCCTGCAGCTGTCGGACGAGCTGAACCTCAAGCTGATGCGCAAGATCCGCGTCGCGGCGAAGGAAGCCGCCGACTCCGCCTCGAGCGGTTGGGACTCACACCCCTCAGAGCAGGTCATCGACCGGATGCTGGATGAGTTCGATCGTCCCGGAAGGCTCGAGGGGCGTGGCTTCTACGAGTACGCCGACGGCAAGCGAACAGGGCTGTGGAAGGGACTGCGCGATGCCTTCCCGCCGGTTGAGGATCCGTCCTTGATCTCGCTTCGGGACCTGGAGGAGCGGATGCTGTTCGCCGAAGCCATCGAGTCGGTCAAATGCGTCGACGAGGGCGTAATCGAGTCCGTGGCCGACGCGAACATCGGCTCCATCCTGGGGATCGGTTTTCCCGGGTGGACGGGTGGCGTGCTGCAGTACATCAACGGGTACGGCGCCGAGGATGACTCGCACTCCGGCGGCCGGGGACCGGCCGCGTTCGTGGCTCGTGCCCGCGAGCTGGCCGAGCGTTACGGCGAGCGGTTCACTCCCCCCGCTTCGCTGGTCGAGAAGGCCGAGCGCGGCGAGCTGTACGCCGACGAAGTAGCAGTCGCGGCGTAGCCGGTTCTGGCGGTATCGGCGGTGGGCTGCCCGGCCCTGCGCCCACCGCTGCTAATACTGACGCATGCCGCTCCGGGTCATGCCCCACGTCGGCCGCTCCGTGGTCGTGGTCTATCTCGACTCCCGGGTCGCTGGCGTGATCAGCGAGGTGCTCGAGGACGGGCGGCGGGTTATCGTCACCACCGAGGAGGGCGAACGGATCGGCTTTGCGCTGAACCGGGCGACCGCCGCGTTCACCGCCGAGCACGTGCGCAGCGGTCCGCGACTGATCTTCGAGCGGGAGCCCGATCCGGATTGACCGGCTGGCCGGGTTCGGCCACACTCCAATCCGTGAGCTCCTCCGCTCCACCGGCCGGAACCCCGTCCTATGCGCACGGTGTTGGCGCCAAGCCGCTGCTGGGGGAGACGATCGGCGCGAACCTCGAACGGACAGCGGCGAGGTATCCCGACCGCGAGGCCATCGTCAGCTGCCATCAGCGGCTGCGCCTGAGCTATGCGGAGTTCGATGCGCAGGTCGATCAGCTGGCGCGCGGATTGATGGCCGCCGGTCTCGGAGTCGGCGACCGGGTCGGGATCTGGAGCCCGAATCGCGTCGAGTGGGCGCTGGTGCAGTACGCGAGCGCCAAGGCGGGCGCGATTCTCGTCAACGTCAATCCGGCGTACCGCATGCACGAGCTTGGCTACGCACTGGCCCAATCAGGCTGCAAGATCCTGATTGCCGCCGCGCAGACCAAGACCAGCGACTACCGCACGATGGTTGACGAGGTGCGCGCCGATCTCCCCGATCTGCAGCGGAGCGTGTTCTTCGACACCGACTCCTGGGGTGAGCTGATCGCAGGCGGGGACAGCGTGTCCGTCGAGGAGCTGCGTGAGCGCTCGGCCCAGCTCGACGCCAGCGATCCGATCAACATCCAGTACACGAGCGGCACGACCGGATTCCCGAAGGGCGCGACGCTCAGCCACCACAACATCCTCAACAACGGCTACTTCGTGGGCGAAGGATGCGCCATCACCGAACACGATCGGATCTGCGTGCCGGTGCCGTACTACCACTGCTTCGGCATGGTGATGGGCAATCTCGCCGCCACCTCTCACGGCGCCTGCGTGGTCCTGCCGTCCGAGCAGTTCGAGCCCGCCTCGGTGCTCGCGGCGGTGCAATCAGAACGCTGCACCGCGCTCTACGGCGTACCGACGATGTTCATTGCCGAGCTCGGTCACCCGGAGTTCTCGGGCTACGACCTGAGCTCGCTGCGAACGGGGATCATGGCCGGCGCGCCGTGTCCGATCGAGGTCATGCGCCGGGTGATCGACCAAATGCACATGAGCGAGGTCACGATTTGCTACGGGATGACGGAAACTTCACCGGTGTCGACCCAGACCGGCGCGGCGGACGACCTCGAGCACCGGACCGGCACCGTCGGAAGCGTGATCCCGCACGTGGAGATCCGGGTCGCCGATCCCGACACCGGCCGGACGCTGCCGCGCGGGACCTCGGGCGAGTTCCAGACCCGCGGCTACAGCGTGATGCTCGGCTACTGGGACGATGCCGAGCGCACCGCCGAGGCGATCGACGCCGCGCGGTGGATGCACACCGGCGACCTCGCCGTGATGGCCGAGGACGGCTACGTCAAGATCGTCGGCCGGATCAAGGACATGATCATCCGCGGCGGCGAGAACGTCTACCCGCGGGAGATCGAGGAGTTTCTCTACACGCACCCGGAGGTGGCGGATGTGCAGGTGATCGGGGTCCCGGACGAGCGCTACGGCGAGGAGATCATGGCCTTTGTGATCGCCCGAGACGGAGCCGACGTCGACCCCGAGGCCCTGCGCGACTTCTGTCGCGGCAAGATCGCGCATTTCAAGGTGCCGCGGTACATCTCCCTGTGCGCGGAGTTCCCGATGACCGTGACGGGCAAGATCCAGAAGTACAAGTTGCGCGAGCAGGCGATCGAGGAGCTCGGGCTGCAGGTGGGGGCCGGGGTCGACACCGCCTAGTGGGTCGCGCCGGAACGTTGCGCCTGAAAGGCCGAGGACAACGGCCAGTGGCCATCCGGAGCCGCCATTTCCGGTGGGACGTTCCGGCGGGGCCCACTAGCTCATCGCGCGCGGGAGCAGCGCGAGTTGCTCCAGATGGTCTCGCAGCTGCTCCGGGGCTCGGAACTCGATCGGCGTCATCCCGAGGCTCGCCGCGGCCTCCAGATTCTGGGCGGAGTCGTCGATCATCACCGTCATGCGCGGATCGAGTCCGAAACGGTCAAGCAGGCGGCGAAAGATCTCGACGTCGGGCTTGACCACCCCCTCGGACGATGAGACGACGGTGCCATCGAACCAGCTCAAGAACTGATAGCGCGCCAACCGCAACGGGTACGTCTCGGCCTCCATGTTGGTCAGTGCGTAGCACGCCACTCCGGCCTGCCTGAGCTCTCGCAGGATCTCCACCGTTCCCTGAATTGGGCCGGCGACCATCTCCTCGGTGCGCCGTGCCCAGGCGAAGATCAGCTCCGCCTGCTCCGGATGGGCTGCCGCCAGCTCGGCGCAGGACTTCAGCGCGGGCACGCCGCGGTCGTGGGCCGCGTGCCACTCCGACGTGCAGACCTCGCTCAGGAACCGCTCCATCTCCGCCTCGTCGTCGAACAACTTGCGGTAGAGGTTCCGCGGGTCCCACTCGAGCAGCACCCCGCCGATGTCGAACACGACGGTGTCGATGGGGTGCGGCTCTGCGGGCGGCGGCAGTGGCGGCATGGGGACGTCGAGGATGGTCTCACGGCGCGCGGGGCTAGCCACCCCGACCGCATCAACCACCATTCCGCTCCACCGGTGGCGGTCGCCGCCGACGACTGGCGCCTTATGGTCGTACTGCGATCAAAGCGCTCCACGCGTTCAAGCCCAGGGCAACGTTTGTCACGTAATCGTGGTTGGCGGACCCGCGCGAGCGGTCGTGTCACCTGCTTGACGTCCCGTCGTTTGCTGACTAAGGTCAGAGAATGTCCGATGCGATGGTGGATCAGGTCCGTCGCTTCAACCGTGTCGTGACTGAGCGCGTGGGGGCGCTCAATGATCATTTCCTCGGGCGCGAGCGACCGCTGGGCGAGGCCCGGCTGTTGTGGGAGATTGGTCTCGACGGATGCGAGGTTCGCCTGCTGCGCGCGCGCCTAGGCCTCGACTCGGGGTATCTGAGCCGGCTGCTGCGTTCACTGGAAGCAGCTGGCTTGGTGACGGTGGCTGCAGACGGTGGCGACCGAAGGATTAGGGTTGCGCAGCTCACCGCAGCCGGTCGCCGCGAGCGCGCTGCCCTCGACAGGCGCTCCGATGAGCTCGCACAATCACTGCTTGCCCCTCTGCGTCTGACGCAGCGCGAGCTGCTGGTTGCGGCGATGCATGACATCGAACGCCTGCTGACGTCGGCGGGCGTACAGATCAGGGCCGTCGATCCCGAGCACCCCGATGCGCAGTACTGCCTGGCCGAGTATGTCGCCGAGCTCAACCGCCGCTCGGAGCGCGGCTTCGATCCCTCGGCCGGTGCGACCGCTCTGCCGCACGAGGTCCGGCCGCCTGCGGGGGAGTTCTTCGTCGCCTACCTGCATGGGGAGGGCGTCGGCTGCGGCGCCGTGAAGCACCACGCTGGCGGGCCGGCCGAGATCAAACGCATGTGGATCGCTCCCAGTGCCCGCGGATTGGGGCTGGGCCGCAGCCTCCTGGAGAAACTGGAGGCGTGCGCGATGGCCGGGGGAGCTCGGGTCGCGCACATCGAGACGAGCGCGGTCCTCGTCGAGGCGCTTGCCCTCTACCGGTCAGCTGGTTGGGTCGAGGTGCCTGCGTTCAACGACGAGCCATTCGCGGACCATTGGTTTGAGAAGGCGCTGAAGCCGACCGGTACATGACCAAGCTGAGGCAGGCGAGCGCCGCAGCAACGGCCAGCGGCAGGAATAGGCTCGTCTTTCGCAGTAGTGCCCCAGCGAGAGCGCCGATCAGCATCGCCAGCACGGCAGCGATTCGGCGAGCCGAGCCCTTTCCCGAGCCTCCGAACAGTGGCGAGTCCGCGGCAAGCCCGGTCAGGGTCATCGTGAGCACGGTTGTGGTCAGGTCCGGTACCGCGATCCGCCGGACCGTCGCATTACGTGCGCCCATCGACAGCGCGAGCAGAGCGATCACGAGATCCCCGGAAAGGTCGTTCGGGTGAATATCGGCGGCAGCCGTCAGCACTGCGGCAGCACCGATTAGCAGCGTCTCGATCGACAACGCTCTCACGAGGTGCTCGGACTGCCGGTCGGCCATCCTTGAAGCGAGGATTCCGCCGCCTCCGGCGCCCAGGAGGAACGCGGCGAGCGAGACGAGTGGGGCGACCACGGGCAGCCCGCTGCCGCCAGCGATGCCGAAGCCGAGGAACACGATGTTTCCGGTCATGTTCGCGGTGAACACGTGGCCGATCCCCAGGTAGCTGACCGCGTCGATGAGACCTGCGCTGAACGTCAGCACGAGCAGCGTTCGTGCGAGCGGATGCCGAAGGCTCTCTGCGGCGCTTTGACCAATGGACGATGCCGGGGTGTGAGCGGCGCTCATCGGGGGCCTCCTGTCTTCACAGTTGCGACGGACCGGTGGTGGCGAAGGGCTCGCCACTAGCCAGTGGAACGGAGAGCACCTTCTCATCGGCCCTCGTGCGCGAACATACGGATCCGCCAGAGGAGCCGCTCCGGGATGCCGGCGGGCGAGGTAGGGGAAGCCCTACCGGGCATAGCGCCTACCCAGCCTCGCCCGCGAGGCGAGCAGTTCTCCTCTTCCGCAGCCGCTCGTATTGCGCAACCACCCCCGCCGTGATCTGCACGCCGGCGCGCTGCGCGAGCCATTCGAAAATCGCGCGCTCGTCCCGATCAGACAGCCGGACGCCCCCCTGGTGCAAGCGGATGCAGCTGTACGTGTGAGCGGAAATCAGCGCGCGCGGGTCGCCCGCGGAGAGCTTCGGTAGAGCGGACGCAGTCGCCAGCGCCGCGCCGTATGTGAAACAGGTCAGGGTCAGCTCGTCGCTGAGCATCCCTCGTTGCCAGAGCAGGCTGCCCTGCAGATGCCCGGCCAGATAACCAGCTACGTACACCTCCGATCCGCGTAGCCGCGTGAGGGTTCCCGGCTGGGCGCCGCGGATCACCGCCGTGATTCCGGCGTGCAACCCTGCCTCTCGGTCGGCCGCACCGGACCCGGGCTCAGCGTCGCCGGCTCGCCGGGCCGTCTCGGCCGCCAACGATTCGAGTTTGGAGCGAGGCCCTCCCATTGGCCCAATTTGCGTGCACCAACCGCACAAATTGCGTCTTCTAAGGCGGGAGCGACGGGACTCGAACCCGCGACCTCCGGCGTGACAGGCCGGCGCTCTAACCAACTGAGCTACGCCCCCTCGGGGGAGACCAGTATGGCAAGAGAAATTTCTCTATGTCCTGCGAAACTTTCCCCAGCATCGCGAGTTTAGGCGGAGGAACTGATTTCCCGGAGGACACACCCAACCCGGCCGTGGGTGTGTTTGGGATCAGCGACGGGGACCTGGAAGCGGGTCCTCGTCGTGGTTAAAAGCGGGCCTGCGGCGG